>NZ_JAQISV010000003.1:0-287429 GCF_048569675.1 Geodermatophilus sp. CPCC 206100 | reverse complement strand
GTCCCCCTGGTCCTCCCGGACGGGCGGGCGGCGCCGGCCGCGCCGTCCGCGCCGGCGGCGGCGCGCGAGGTCGCCGTGCTGGCCGAGCCGACCCGCGGGTCGCTGGCCGGCGACCGCGCCTTCGTGGACGCCGTCCGGGCCCTGGACTGGGGGCCGCTGGTCCCGCCCCCGGTGGCCGAGCGGGACGTGGTGCTGGCCGCCGACACCCCCGCCGGGCGGGTGGCGCTGGTGACCGGCACGGTCGACGAGGACGTGCGCGGGGTCTGGTTCACCGGCCCGGCCGGCGCCGCCCCGGACCGGCTGCGCGCCTCGGTGCCGCGCAACCTGGGGCCCGGCCGGCCGGCGTCCCTGCTGCTCGGCGGACCCGGCGACGCCACCCTCGTCGTCGTCGCCGGCCCGGACGACGAGGTCGAGGTGTCCCCGCGGCTGCAGGTCGGGCCGCGCGGCACGGTGGCCCGGGTCTACCAGCCGGTGCCCACCGCGGACGGGGTGGCGGTCGCCCCCGTGCGGACGACGAGCGGCGGGGCCGGCACCAGCGTCCGCGTCCTCCGCGACGGCACGCCGGTGCACCGGGCCGCCGTCGCCCTGGACCTGACCGTGCAGGACCCCGCCGCGCCGCCACCGGCGCGGGAGCCGCTGCGGCCGGTGACCACGCTGCCGGCGCCGCGGGCGGTGGCCATGGCGCTGGCCGAGGTCGCCGTCCCCCTCGGGGTGGAGCCGGCCGAGCTGGAGCCCGAGCTGCTGTGGTCGGGGCGGCTGCCGCTGGAGGGCGTCCCGGGCACAGCCGCCGTGGTCGTGGCCCGCAGCCCGGGCGGCGGGCTGGTGGTGACCACCTGGGCCGCGCAGGTGGGGCCCAGCGGCAACGGGCGGGTGGTCCCCTGCGGCGTGTACACCGCGCCGGGCGGTGTTGCCGTGACCGGCCTGGTGGTCGCGCGGGTGTGCGACTTCTCCTCCCCGGAGACCGAGCCGGCCGAGGGTGGCCGCTGGCTGGTGCTCACCGCTCCGCCGGAGGCGAGCGCCGCCGCCGTCCTCGACGGGCGCGGCGGACTGCTGGCCACGCTCGCCCTCGACCGCGGCGGCGCGATCGCGCCCCTCCCGGAGGGCGCGCGCGACGTCCGCACCCTCGACGCCGGCGGACGGGCGCTGCAGGAGGTGCCGATCGCCGCCGCGCCGGTGGCCCCGTTCGGCGACTACGGCAGCGGCCCGCCGCGCTGAAGGCCGCTGCCGCCGCCGTCAGTCGAAGAGGACCATCCCGCGGATCGTGCGGTGGTCCCGCATCGCCTGGTAGCCCTCGTTGACCTGCTCGAGCGTGTAGGTCTGGGTCACGAGCTCGTCGAGCACCAGCGCACCCTGGCGGTAGAGGTGCAGCAGCCGCGGGATGTCGGCGCGCGGGTTGGAGTTGCCGAACAGGCAGCCGACGATCTGCTTCTGCCAGGCGGTCAGCTCGAACACCGGCAGCTGGATGTCGCGCAGGGTCACCGACCCCAGCGAGGTCAGCGCGACCCGGCCCAGCTTGCCGACGACCGACATGGCGTCGGCGATGATCGTCGGCGTCACCACGTCGATGGTGATGATCGCCGACTCCGCCATCCGCCCCCAGGTGAGGTCGGCGACGGCCTCGGCCGCCTCGGCGGCGGTGGCGAAGGCGTGCGTGGCCCCGTAGACGGTGGCCTTCTCGCGGTTGTAGGGCGCGGGGTCGACGGCGATGATCCGCGTCGCCCCGGCCGCCTTGGCCCCCTGCAGCGCGTTCGCCCCGACCCCGCCGATGCCGAACACGACGACGGTGTCGCCGGCCCGCACCTGCGCGCCGTGGACCGCGGTGCCCCACCCGGTGGTGACGCCGCAGCCGACGAGCGCCGCCTTGTCCAGCGGGATGTCGTCCTCGATGCGGACCACCGAGTCCTGGTTGACCACGGTGTAGGGCGAGAAGGTGCCGAGCATGCACATGAGGCGGGCGTCCTGGCCGCGCACGCGGTGGCGGGCGGTGCCGTCCTGCTGCAGGCCGATGTTGATGCCCGCGCCCTTGTCGCACAGGTTCTGGTGGCCCGACGCGCACCAGGTGCAGTCCCCGCAGGCCGGGATGAAGCTGAGGACGACGTGGTCGCCCTCCGCCACCTTGGTGACGTTCGGCCCGACCTTCTCGACCACGCCGGCGCCCTCGTGTCCGCCGATGACGGGGAACGCCCCCATCGGCAGGTCGCCCACGCGCACGTGCTCGTCGGAGTGGCACAGCCCGGAGGCCGTGAGCTTGACCAGCACCTCACCGGCACGGGGCTCGTCGAGCTCGATCTCCTCGACCTGCCAGTCCTGTCCGTACTCCCACAACACCGCTGCCTGCGTCTTCAACCCCGGCCTCCTCGACGGTCATCGGACGGTTCCGGTCGGAGTGTGGACACCCCGGGGTCGGGGCGCAGCGCTCCTTCCGCTAGGAGGGAGGGCCGCCGGGGCGGCAGCGGCACGGTCTGCAGGTCGGCGGCGACGACGAGGTCCCCGTCGTAGCCGGCGGCGGCCTCCGCCCGGAACCGCTCCGGATCGCGGTAGCGCTGCGAGAAGTGGGTCAGCACCAGCCGGCGGACGCCGCACTCGGCCGCCACGGTCGCCGCCTGCCGGGCGGTGAGGTGCCCGTAGGCGTGCGCGAGGTCGGCGTCCTCGTCGAGGAACGTGGACTCGACCACCAGCAGGTCGGCGCCGTCGGCGAGCTGCCACACCGCGTCGCACAGCCGGGTGTCCATGACGAAGGCGAACCGCTGGCCGGGCCGCGGCTCGCTGACGTCTGCCAGGCGCACGGTCCGCCCGCCCCTGGTCAGGACGCCGTCGCGCTGCAGCCGGCCGACGTCGGGACCGGCCACCCCCGCAGCGGCCAGCGCCGCGGCCAGCATCCGGCGCCCGTCGGGCTCGACCAGCCGGTAGCCGAAGGCCTCCACCGGATGGTCCAGGCGGCGGGCCTCCAGCGCCCAGGACGGCCCGGCCGCGACCGGGCCGTCGGCGGTCAGCGGCTCGGCGCGCAGGTCGAGGACGTCGTGGAACACCGAGGCGGCCCGCAGCCGGGCGAAGTACTCCGCCCCCGAGGCCGGGAAGTGCGCGGGCACCGGGTGCGGCACCCGGTCCAGCGACATGCGCTGCACCACGCCGGGCAGGCCGAGGCAGTGGTCGCCGTGGAAGTGGCTGAGGCAGATCCGGGTGACCGCGCTGCTGGGTACGCCGGCCAGCAGCATCTGCCGCTGGGTGCCCTCGCCCGGGTCGAACAGCAGCCCCTCGCCGTCCCAGCGCAGCAGGTAGCCGTTGTGGTTGCGCTCCCGGGTGGGTGCCTGGCTGGCGGTGCCGAGCACCACGAGTTCCCGCGCCGCCACCGACGCGGGCTACCCGTGGCTGCGCGGGCTCACCCCTCCGGCGCGCTCGCGGCGGCCTCCGCCGACCGGATGATCTCGATCGCCTCCGCGGCCACGGCGCGGCCGTCGGAGTAGGTGTCCCGCCAGATGGCCAGGACCTCGGTCGCCACGGGCGACAGCACCGAGCGCGAGAAGGCCTCCAGGCCGACCCGCCCCCGGTACCCGGCGGCGACCGCCGTCCGGACGACCGCGGCCGCGTCGACCGCGCCGGACCCGAGGGCCCCGCGGCCGGACTGACCCAGCTCGAGGTAGCCCAGCACGGGCACCGCGGACCGGACCGCGCCCAGCATGTCGGCCTCCTCGACCGCCATGTGGAAGGTGTCCAGGTGCACCCGGAGGTGCTCGGACCCGCTGGCCGCGACGAGGTCGAGCGCCTGCTGCGCCGTGTTGACCATGGCGGTCTCGTACCGGTTGAGCACCTCGAAGGTCATCGTGACGCCCCGCTCGTGGGCGTGGTCGGCGACCGTGCCGAGGTGGGCCGCCGACCGGTCGAAGGCCTCCCGCGTCGACGCCGTCGCCGCCCGGCCGAACAGCCCGTACGAGACGCCGTTCATCTGGTCACCCCCCAGGGCGACGGTGGCCTCGACCACCTCCCGCAGGGCGGCCGCGCCCCGCTCCTGCTCGTCCGGGTCGGCGGAGGACACGTCCGCGCCGGGAGCCTGGCCGGCGAGCGTGATCGGTGAGAGGCCGTGCTCACGGAAGAGCGCGGCCCACTCCGCGAGCGGAGCGCTCGCCGGGTCGATCGGCGGCAGGACGACCGAGGAGTACCCGAGGTCGGCCAGGTCGCCGAGGGCCCGGGTCAGCCCGGGCTGCTCGAGGTCCGGGACCAGGACGTTCAGGTGGCAGGCGACGTCGAGGGGCACGACGGCTCCTCAGAAGACCGGCAGGTCGAGTCGCTGCTTGAACACCGAGTAGCCGTCGTCCACGTGCACGACGGTGCCGTTGATGACGTTGGCCTCGTCGGAGGCCAGGAACGCGACGACGTTCGCGATCTCCTCCGGCTCGGTCATCGAGTTCCGCAGCTGCTCGGACGCGAACGTCTGCTTCAGCTCGTCGCTGAACTTGTTGATGATGGCGGTGCCGACCCGGCCGGGCGTGATCGCGACGACGCGGATGCCGTACTCGGCCAGCTCGTAGGCGGCCGACCGGGTGAAGGAGATGACGGCGGCCTTCGCGGCGCTGTAGGAGAACGCCAGCTCGGCGGCCTGCTCCCCGTAGATCGAGGAGGTGTTGATGATGACGCCGGGGGTGCCCTGCGCCCGGAACTGGCGGCCGGCGGCGAGGATGCCGTAGTACACGCCGTCCTGGTCGACCCGGATCATCGGCGCGTAGTCGACGGCCGGGTCGTGCTCGAGCAGCGGCTTGCCGCCGGCGATGCCCGCGTTGTTGAAGATGACGTCGAGCTTGCCGAAGACGTCGACCGCGCGCTGCACGGTGGCCTCGACCTCGCTGTACACCGAGACGTCCACCCGGGCCGCCGCGGCGGCACCGGGGTGGCCGTCGGCCTCGATCTCGGCGACGACCTTCTCCGCCCGCTCGAGGTCGATGTCGGCCACGACGACCTTGGCGCCCTCACGGACGAACTTGTGGACCGTCGCCAGGCCGATGCCACTGGCACCGCCGGTGATGATCGCGACCTTGCCTGCCAAACGCATGGGTTGTCCTCGTTTCCTCGGGGTGGTGACGGTCCGGTGCGGGGGCGGGACGGCGCCCGCCCCCGCGCGCGGCTCAGGCGTCGGTCGGCTCGACGTCGGCCACGTTGTTGCGGTCGACGAGGGTGACCTCGGTCTCGACGAAGTTGTTCTCCGGCAGCTCACCGTTCTCGGCGTAGGTCTCCATGTAGCCCATGACCTCGTCGAGCACGGCCGGCCAGTCCTGCACGACGGTGGCGTAGAACGGGCCGTTCTTCTCGATCTCCGCCAGCGCGATGCCCACCGCGTCGACGCCGGTCACGAAGATGTCGTCCCGCCCGGCCTCCTCGATCGCCTGGGCGGCACCGACGGCGGCGTGGTCCCAGCCGACCCAGACGCCGTCGAGGCCGTCGGGGTTGGCCTGCAGGTAGTCGGTGACGAACTTCAGCGCCTCCTCCTGGGAGGTGCCGGGCGCCAGGACCTGGCGGATCTCACCACCGGCGATCGTGGCGCCGCCGGCTTCCAGCAGCTCCACCGCCATGGCGCTGCGGGTGCTGATGCCGACGTGGGGGTCGTGACCGATGACCATCACGTCCTTGCCCTCGAGGCCGCCCATCGCCTCCTCGAGCGACCCGACGGTGAGGTCGGCGATCTGCTGCTGGTCGGTGGTGACGTCGACGACGAAGTCGGGGTTGGGCTCGACGCCGCCGTCGATGGAGAAGATCGGGATCTGCGCCTCCTCCGCGGCGGCGACCATGGGCTGGATCTGACGGGGGTCCGGGAAGCCGGCGAGGATGGCGTCGACGCCCTGCGTGATCGCGGACTGCATGTCGGTGTTGATCTTGTCGTAGTCGAAGTCGCTGGTGTACAGCGTGACGTCCCAGCCGAGCTCCTCGCCGGCCTGCACGAAGGCGTCCAGCGTCGACTTGCCGACCGGCGTGCCGTACCCGGCGGTGAACGCCGCCACCGAGAAGGTGTCGTCGCCCCCACCGCCACCACCGCCGCCGCCGCCCGAGTCCGAGCACCCGGCCAGGACGAGGGACGAGGCGACCCCGAGGCCGACGACGGTGGAGAGGCTTCTACGCATCATTCACTCCTGTGTGTGGGTGGGTGGTGCTGGTGGCGAGACGGCCGGCCCCGTCGGGGAGGACGGGGTCCTGTCAGTGGGTGCGCGACTTGAGCGCCGAGAGCGTGACCGCGGCGATGATGATCAGACCGGTGAAGACCTGCTGGTAGTAGGCGCTGACGCCGACGATGTTGAGCCCGTTGCTCATCACGCCGATGATGCCGACGCCCACCAGCGTGCCGCCGACGTTCGCCGCCCCGGACCGGAGGACGGTCATGCCGAGGAAGACGGCGGCGACGGCGAGCAGCATGTAGTTGTTCGCGCTGGTCGCGCTGGCGCTGGCCAGGCGGCTGACGAGGATGACGCCGCCGATCGCCGACACGAACCCCGCGACGGTGAAGGCGAGGAACCTCGCCATGCGCACGTTCACGCCGGAGAGCCGCGCCACCTCAGCGCTGCCGCCCACGGCGTACCACCGCCGGCCGAGCGTCGTGAACTTGAGCACCAGCCAGACGACCACGCAGACGGCGACGGCGAAGAAGATCGGCAGGGGGAGGCCGAGCGGCCGGCCCTGGCCGATCGTCTCGAAGCTCTCCGGCATCCCGAAGAGCGTGGTCCCGTCGGTGACGATGAAGGCGAGGCCACCGACGGAGGTGAGCGTCGCCAGCGTGGCCACGAACGCGGACAGGTTCATGTAGGCCACGAGGATCCCGTTGACCACGCCGACCAGCGTGCCGACGACCAGCGCCGCCACGATCGACATCGGGATGGACCAGCCCTGGATCATCAGCGCGGCGGCGGTCGCGCCGGCGAGGGTGGCGGTGACGCCGACCGACAGGTCGAAGTCACCGACGACCATGACCACCGTCTGCGCCGACGCGATGATCGCGAGGATCGCGATCTGCGCCAGGATGTTCCGCACGTTGCCGAAGCTCAGGAAGGCGTCGGGCTGCAGCGCGCCGAACAGGATGACGAGCGCGACGAGGGCGAGCAGCGTCCCGCCCTGCCACAGCAGCTGCGTGACGGGGGTGCGCTCGGTGGACGCCGCGGGCGCCACCACCGGGGGCGCTTCGGTCTGGGCCATGTCAGGCGGTCCTTCCGTAGGCGTAGGTGAGGAGGTGCTCTTCGTCGGCGTCGGCGGCCGGGACCTCACCGGAGACGCGGCCCTCGTGCATGATCAGGATCCGGTCGGACATGCCGATCAGCTCGGGCAGTTCGGAGCTCACCGCGATGACGGTGGTGCCGTTCGCCGCGAGGCGGCGGATGAGGCGGTAGATCTCCGACTTGGTGCCGACGTCGATGCCGCGCGTCGGCTCGTCCATGAGCAGCACCTTGGGCTTGCGGGCCAGCATCTTGGCCAGGACGACCTTCTGCTGGTTGCCTCCCGACAGCTGGCCCACCGGCTGGCGGGGCCCCCGGGCCTTGATCTGCAGGTCGCTGAGCGCCGAGCGGGCGATCTTCGCGATGGCGCCGTTCCGCACCAACCCCGCCCGGCTGACGGTGGGGATGTTGGCGACCGCGATGTTGTCCTGGATCGAGTTGTGGAGGATGACGCCCTGGCTGCGCCGCTCCTCCGGGACCAGCGCCATGCCCGCCTCCAGCGCGCGGCCGACCCCCACCGCGTGGGTGAGGGCGGCCCCGGCGACGGTGACCTCGCCCGACGCCCGCTTCTGCGCGCCCGCCAGCAGCCGGAGCAGCTCGCTGCGACCGGACCCGGCGAGCCCGCCGATGCCGAGCACCTCGCCCGCGTGCGCCCGGAACGAGACGTCCTGGACGCGGGAGCCGGTGAGGCCGCGGACCTCGAGCACGACGTCCGTCGTGGCGGTGTCCCGCTCCGGGTACATGAGGCCGTGCGGGCGGCCCACCATGGTGGAGATGACCTCGTCGATGTTCGTCTCCGCGATCGACTTGGTGATGATCGTCTCGCCGTTGCGCATGACGGTGAGCCGGTCGCAGAGCTCGAAGACCTCCTCGAGGCGGTGCGAGACGTAGACGATCGCCACGCCCTCGTCCCGCAGTCGGCGGAGCACGGCGAAGAGGTCGACGATCTCGGTGTCGGTCAGCGACGCCGTCGGCTCGTCCAGGATGAGCACCCGGGCGTCCGTGGCCAGCGCCCGGGCGACGGCGACCATCGTCTGCTGGACCGGCGAGAGCTCGCCGGCCAGCTTGCGCAGCGAGATCCGCTGGTTGAGCCGGGCCAGCTGCTCGGCCGCACGCTTGTTCAGCTGCTTCCAGTTGACGACGCCCCCGCGGCTCGGGGTCTCCTCCCCCAGCAAGATGTTCTCCGCCACGCTGACCGTCGGGATGATCGACAGCTCCTGGTAGAGCGCGACCACCCCCGCGCCGTGCGCGGCGCGCACGTTCGAGAACTGGACGGGCTCCCCGTTGCGCCGGATCTCCCCCTCGTCCGGCGCGTAGAGGCCGGTGACGATCTTGATGAGCGTCGACTTCCCGGCGCCGTTCTCGCCGAGGAGCGCGTGGATCTCCCCCGGCTGCACCGACAGCCGCGCACCGCTGAGGGCGTAGACGCCCTCGAAGTGCTTCTCGACGCCGACCGCCTCGAGCGCCGGCGTCGCCTCGGCGACACCGGGCTGCTGCAGGGCCGTGCTCACCGCTGCGCCTCGTCCACGTCGTTGCACCGGATGAGGACCTTCGGGTGCTTGCCGCTGAGGTGCGCGGCGAACGCCTCGACGGCCTGGTCGAACGGGAACGCGGTCTCGGTCAGGGCGTCGAGGTCCAGCAGGGGCAGCAGCTGGACCGCCCGGGGGAAGGCGTAGGGCGAGACGAAGACGCCGGTGAGGGTGAGCTCCTTGAGGTAGAGGAAGTCCGAGAGGTTCAGCGGCATCTCGAAGTCGTGCGGGTACATCGCGCCGTAGACGACGGTGCCGCCCTTGGCCGCGATGTCCAGCAGCCCGCGGACCGCTCGCGTCGAGCCCGAGGCGTCGATGACGACGTCGTACCCGCGTCCCTCGGTGATCTCCGCCGCCCGCGCCGCCTGGTCCTCGCCGACCGGGTCGATCACGTGCTGGGCGCCGGTGGCCAGGGCCATCTCGCGGCGCTCGGCGATCGGCTCGATGAGGGTGAGCGAGGTGGCTCCGTGCAGCCGCATCACCTGCAGCGCGAGCTGCCCGATCGGACCGCCGCCGCAGATCGCGACGCGGTCGCCGACGCGCATCCCGGACTTGTCCGCGATCCGGACGGCGACCGAGGTGGGCTCGAGCAGGCAGCCGCGCCGGAGGCTGACCGAGTCCGGCAGCCGGTAGACCTGCGACTCGTGCCAGGTCACCGTCTCGGCCATGCCGGGGCGGTTGTAGTCCTGGATGAACTCGCAGAACTGCTGGCGGCCGTCCCGGCACGGCCCGCAGCTCCCGCAGAACCGCAGGAAGTTGCCGGCGATGCGGTCGCCCACCCGGATCCCGGTGCGGACGCCGTCCCCCACCGCCTCGACCACGCCGGAGAGCTCGTGGCCGAGGCCGATCGGCACGTCGGTGCCGAAGAACCCCTCGGCCAGGTGGGGGTCCGACCCACAGATGGCGGAGTAGGCGACGCGGATGCGCACGTCCTCCGGCCCGAGCGGCTGGTCGGGCAGCTCGACGATGCCGATCCGGCCCCGCGCGCCCTCGTCCGGGTCGCGCAGACTGCCGATCTTGGTGACCGCGACTGTTCTCATCTGTCTCTCCGTCCGGCGCCGGTCAGTGGGAGGAGGGCCAGGAGGGGTGCGCGATCACCCGACGGGTGGCCGCGACCGTCGCCGCGAGCCCGTAGCCGTGCTTGTTCCGCAGCTCCTCGTCGTCCCCGAAGCCGGCGTAGACCTGCGGGATCCCCAGCCGCTCGAAGGCGGCGAGGCGGATGCCGCGGTCGGCGACGACGTCGGCGATCCGGGTGGCGAGCCCGCCGTAGGCGAGGTGGTCCTCGAGCACCACGAACCGGCCGCCGGTCTCGTCGGCGCACTGGGCGATGAGCGCCTCGTCGATCGGCTTGAGCGTGAACATGTCGACCACCCGCACCGAGCGGCCGTCCTCGGCGAGCTCGTCGGCCGCATCGAGGGCCTGCGCCACGGTCGTGCCGTGCGTGAAGATCGTGGCGTCGGTGCCCTCGCGGGCGATGATCCCCTTGCCGATCCGCACGTCGTGCTGGCCCTCCTCGTAGAGGACCTTGTCCTTCTTGCCGACGGCCAGCCGGATGTAGATGGGGCCCGGCATCGTCATCGACTGGCGCAGGATCTCGCCGACCATGAGGGGGTCACCGATCGAGGTGACGGTCATGTTCGTGAGGGCGCACATGAGGGCGAGGTCCTCGACCGCGTAGTGCGTCGACCCGCCGTTGCCGACCAGACCGCCGTGCGTCCCGATGATCTTGACCGGCAGGTTGGGGTAGCAGACGTCCGTGCGGATCTGCTCGAGCGCCCGCATGCTCAGGAAGGGCAGCATGCCGGAGACGACCGGGATGTTGCCGTCGTAGGCGAGGCCGGCGGCGATGCCGACGCAGACCTGCTCCGCGAGGCCGACGTCGAGGAAGCGGTCCGGGAACGTCTCCTGGAACTCGACCAGCGTGGCGCCGATGTCGGGGGTGAGCACCCACAGGTTGTCGTGGGTCTTGCCGAGCTCGGCCAGGGTGGACCCGATCACCGACCGGGCCGACAGCATCTCGCCGAACGTGAACGTGACCGGCATCAGACCGACTCCTTCTCTCGGGACGCCTCGAGGGCGGCCAGTGCTCGCTTGAGGTCCTCGGCGCCCAGAGAGCCGGCGTGCCAGGCGAGGTTGCGCTCCATGAAGTCCACGCCCTTGCCCTTGACCGTCTCGCAGATGACCACCGTGGGGCGGTCGCTGTCGGTCGCGGGCAGGTCGTCGATGGCCTTCACGAGCGAGGCCATGTCGTGGCCGTCGGTCTCGACCACGTTCCAGCCGAAGGCGCGCCACTTGTCGGGGTAGGGCTCGAAGGCGATCCGCTCCTCCGCGTGGCTGGTCATGAGCTGGCGGTTGCGGTCGACGAAGGCGACCAGGTTGCCGAGCTCGCTGCTGCGGGCGGCCATCGCGGCCTCCCAGACCGAGCCCTCGCCGGTCTCGCCGTCGCCGAGCAGGCAGACGACGCGGTGGGTCTCGCCGCGGTGCCGGCCACTGAGCGCCATGCCCACCGCGAGCGGGAGGCCGTGCCCGAGCGATCCGGTGGACGCCTCCACGCCGGGCAGCTGCACCTTGCAGGGGTGCATGCCGTAGGCGCTGTCGAGCTGCCCGTAGGTCTCGACGATCCCGTCGTAGGAGAAGAACCCGCGCATGGACATGGCGATGTACATGCAGACCGCCGCGTGGCCCTTGCTCAGCAGGAACCGGTCGCGGCGCGGGTTGCTGATGTCGTGCGGGTCCACCCGCAGTCCGTAGTGGAACAGCGCGGTGAAGATGTCCGCGGCGGAGAGGTCACCACCGATGTGGACGGCGCCCTCGTACGTGCCGCACAGGTGCAGCAGCTTGGCGCGCAGCTGGTACGCCCGCTCCTCCAGCTCCTCGACGGAGGGGCGCTCGCCCTCCAGCCAGACGGCATCGTCCTTCACTGGTACCTCCAGGTGTGGTGCGAGTGAGAACCGGACACGGCCGGTCGTTCTCGTTGCCTCGACGGGGTCATCGGGCCCCGGGTCAGTGTCCGCGGTGTCCGTGACGAGGGCCACAGTAGCGGCGTCTGATTTATATGTAAACAGTCGGAGCTGGTTTACACGTGAACGCCGATCCGCCCATACTTCCTGCGTCGCTGACACCCCCGGAGGGGACGGCGAACGGTGCCCCCAGGTCACGCACCGCCCCCGGACGAGGGGGCCTCCCCCGGTCACCGACCCGCCGGTGGGCGACCGGACCCACCCGCTCCCGAGACGCCCGTCGGGCCTCCCGGCGCGGACTGCGCAGAGCCTCGGTGCCGCCCGGCACCCCGGCAGACGGAACACACAGAGGTGGCGATCCGCATGACGAGCACGGTCAGCACGACGGCCCCGGTGACGACGGGCCTCTACATCGGCGGGCAGGAACGCTCCACGACGGACACGCTGGAGGTCGTCGACCCGGCTCGGCCCGGTGTCGTCGTCGGCTCCGCGGCCGCGGCGACTACGCAGGACGTCGCCGACGCCGTGGCGGCGGCGAAGGGCGCCTACCCGGCGTGGTCTTCCCTACCTGCCGCTGAGCGCGCGGCGCAGATGGCCGCGGCCATCGAGGGGATCGCCGACGAGCGGGACGAGGACGCCCGCGTGCTCTCCCTGGAGAACGGCAAGATCCGCATGGAGGCGTGGGTCGACGCCCTGGTCTTCGAGATCCGCTGGCAGCTCGCGCTCTCCCTGGCCGACGAGGTGGAGCAGACCAAGGTGCTGCCGCCGGCTCCGGGGATCCCGGTCCAGACCACCGTGGCCTACCAGTCGCTCGGCGTGGTGACCATCATCGTGCCCTTCAACTGGCCGATCGCCATCCTCGCCGCGTCCCTCCCGCACGCGCTGCTCGCCGGCAACACGGTGATCGTCAAGCCGCCGCCCTCGACGCCGCTGGCCACCACGCGCCTGGTGCAGCGGGTCGCCGAGAAGCTGCCCCCGGGCGTGCTCAACGTCGTCACCGGCCGGGACAGCGAGATGGCCGGCCTCATCCAGAACGACGACGTCGCGAAGGTCTGCTTCACCGGCAGCGTCAACGGCGGCAAGCGGATCATGGAGATGGCCGCCCGCAGCCTCACCCGGGTCACCCTCGAGCTGGGCGGCAACGACCCGGCCATCATCCGCGAGGACGCCGTCCTCGACGACGACCACCTCGACCGGCTCTTCGGTGCCGTCTACGACACCACGGGCCAGATCTGCATGAACGCCAAGCGGCTGTACGTGCACCGTTCACGGCAGGACGAGCTGGTGGCCGGGCTGACCAAGCGACTGGAGAAGGTCGTCCTGGGCCACGGCCTGGACGAGGGCACCACGATGGGCCCCCTGCACCAGCCCGCGCAGAAGGCGTTCGTCTCGGAGATCGTCGAGGAGGCCAAGGCCTCCGGTGCCACGGTGCTGGAGTTCGGCGAGCTGCCCGAGGGCGAGCTCGCGGGCGGCAACTTCCTGCGCCCGGCCATCGTGGTCGACCCCGACCCGGAGCTGCGCGTGGTCACCCAGGAGCAGTTCGGGCCGGTGATCCCCGTGATCCCCTTCGACGACGACGCCGAGGCCGTGCGGCTGGCCAACGACAGCTGGGGCGGCCTGTGCGCCTCGGTCTGGACCGCGGACGACCAGACCGCCACCCGGCTCGGCGGCCAGCTGGAGTGCGGCTACGTCTGGGTCAACGACCACGGCGCCGCCCGGCTGGACCTGCGCGCCCCGTTCGGCGGCATGAAGCAGTCGGGCATGGGCCGCGAGCAGGGCATCGAGGGCGTCCGGGCCTTCCAGGACACCCGCTCGATCGCGCACGCCGCGGACGAGACCGAGCAGGCCTGAGCACGCCGTCCGGGCCGGTGGGTGCCTCCCCGCCGGCCCGGACCGCGCCCCGGCTAGTGTCGGGAGTCGTCCAGAGTCGCTTTCCGGACGTGCCGGGGCCGGGCCTCCTGACGGCCCGGAGGAGGAATCGACGATGGAGCTGCCGCCCGATGCCGTCGCCGTCCCGATGCCGACCGTGATCGACAGCGAGGAGTTCACCCCGCGCCTGCTGGCCCTGCTGTCGAACAACCTCGTCTACCGCGAGTCGCGCGCCCTGCGCACCCGGTTCGGGCTGGGCACCAACGACTGGCGGGTCATCTCCGCGATCGGCATCCGGCCGGGGATCACGGCGACCGAGATCTCCGAGTTCGTGGCGATGAACAAGGCCATCGTGTCCAAGAGCGTGGGCGTGCTCACCGCACGCCGGCTCATCGTGCAGGTGGAGGACACCGGCCGTTCCCGGCACCTGTTCCTGACCCCGGCGGGCGTCGAGATGCACGACGCGATGCTGCCGATCTCGATGCGCGGCCAGGAGATCCTCCTCGCCGACCTGTCGGCCGAGGACGTCAGCCGGCTCAACGAGCTGCTGCGCCGGCTGCTCGCCCACGTGCGGGAGCTGCAGACCGACGAGACGGACGAGGCGGGCGACGCCGAGCGGGCCTGAGCGCCGCCGCGCCCCTGTCCGTCACCCCTCGTGCAGGATGATCCCCCGCACGATCTTCCCCTCGTCCAGGTCCTGGTAGCCCTGGTTGACCTCGTCGAGGGTGTACCGGCGGGTGATCAGCTCCTCCAGCTTCAGCCGGCCCGCGCGGTACAGGTCCAGCAGCCGCGGGATGTCGTAGAGCGGGTTGCTCATCCCGAAGATGTGGCCCTGGATGTTGCGCTGGTACCCGACCACCCCGCCGCCGGCGGCGAGCTGGATCTGGTTCTCGCCGGTCCGGCCGACCGAGGTGACCGTGACCTGGCCGCCCTTGCCGACGATCGCGGCCGCGGCCGAGACGACGTCGGCGGTGAGCACCCCGACGGTGCAGATGGCGTGGTCGGCGAGCTGGCCGCGGGTCATCTGGACCACCGCCTCGTGGGCCTCGCCGGCGTCGGCGAAGACGTGGGTGGCGCCGAACTCCAGCGCCTTCTCCCGCTTGAACGCCACCGGGTCGACGACGACGAGGTTCTTCGCCCCGGCGTAGGCCGCCCCCTGCACGGCGTTCATGCCGACCCCGCCGGCGCCGAACACCACGACGGTGTCACCGGCCCCCACCTTGGCGACGTTCACCGACGAGCCCCAGCCGGTCGGGACGCCGCAGCCGACGAGCGCGGCCACCTCGAAGGGGATGTCCTCCTCGATGCGCACGCAGGAGGCCTGGTTGACGACGGCGCGCTCGCTGAACGTGCCGAGCATGCAGAAGCCGCCGAGGTCGTTGCCGGCGTCGTCGTGGAAGCGGAAGCCGCCGTCGCCGAGCTTGCCGGTGGCCATCTCGGCGCCCCGGTCGCAGAGGTTCTGGTGCCCGGTGGAGCAGTACCGGCAGACGCCGCAGGCCGGGATGAAGGAGCAGACGACGTGGTCGCCGACCGCCACCCGGGTGACGGCGGAGCCGACCGCCTCCACCACGCCGGCGCCCTCGTGGCCGCCCACCATCGGCAGCCGGGCGACGCTGTCGCCGGTGCGCAGGTGCTCGTCGGAGTGGCACATGCCCGAGACGACGAACCGGATCCGGACCTCGTCGGCCTTCGGCTCGTCCAGCTCGAGCTCGGTGACCTCCCAGGGCGTGCCCGTCTCCCGGATGATCGCGGCGCGCGCCCTCATGCTGTTGCTCCTGGTGCTCGATGGTGACTGGGGGTGGCGGGTCGGCCGCCGGAGGCGGCCGGCGGGTGGTCAGCCGCCGGAGGCGGCCAGCGGGCGGTCAGCCGCCGGAGGCGGCCAGCGGGTGGTCCGCCGGTTCCGGCGCCCGGCGGGGGTCGTAGGCGGTGAGCGCGGGCAGGTTGGCGTGCACCCGCCGCAGCAGCCCGAGCAGCAGCGTCACGTCGGCCTCGTCCAGGCCGGCCAGCAGCAGCTGCTCGCGCTCCAGGGCCACCGGGACCATGCGCTTGTGCAGCTCGGCGCCCGCGGCGGTCAGGTAGAGCCGCCGGAAGCCGGGCGTGGTCTCCACGCCCACCAGGCCCCGGTCGACCAGCGTCTTGACGCTGCGGCTCACCACCGACTTGTCGAGCTGGAGCACGTTGCTGATGACCTGCGCCGTGCAGCCGGGGTCCAGGCCGAGGTGGGAGACCACCCGCCAGTCGTTGACGCCGATGCCGAACTCCCGCAGGTACACCTGGGAGGCCGACGAGGAGATCGCGTTGGCGATGACGGTGAGGTAGTAGGGCGCGTAGCGCTCCCGGTCGATGTGCCGCGACATGGGGCGGCGCCGCAGCCGCCCGCTCCCTCCCTCGCCGGCCATGCTCCCCCGCTCCGCCTCGGGACGCCGCACCGGCGTCGGTCTCCCCCGCAGGCTAGCCGGGGCGCCGTCGGTCGACCTGCTCACGCGGTCACGAGGGCGACCGGCAGCGACGCCCAGCCGCGCAGCGAGTTGTTGAGCTTGCGCTCCCCCGGGCCGAGCAGCCGGACCTCGCGGACCCGCTCGGCGAGTGCCCTCAGCAGCGCCTCGCCCTCCATCCGCGCGATGTGCTGGCCGATGCACTGGTGGATGCCCAGGCCGAGGTCCAGCTGGCCGTGGCCGCGCCGCTCGATGCGGTACTCCAGCGGCGCGTCGTACTGCCGCGGGTCGGTGTTGGCCGAGGCCAGCAGCAGCATGACCTTCTCCCCCGCCGGGATGCGGGTGCCGGCCAGGACGACGTCCTGCGTGGTGGTGCGGAAGATGTTCTGCACCGGCGACTCGTAGCGCAGCGTCTCCTCGAACGCGTGCCGCGCCAGGCCCGGGTCGGCCCGGAGCAGCTCCCACTGGCCGGGGTGGGCGGCCAGGCACTGCACGGTCGAGGCGATGCCGGCGACGGTGGAGTCCAGCCCGGCGCCGAACAGCGAGCGGACCAGCAGCGGCGCCTCCTGCTCGGTGACCGTGCCGTCGTCGGCCAGCGCCCAGATCCCGGCGCCGATGCCGCCGGGGCGCAGCTCCTCGCGCTGGCAGCGGCCGAGCACCCACTCGGTCGACCCGGCGGCGGCGGCCTGGGTGTGCCGGAACAGGTCGTTGAGCGGGCCGAAGCTGTTGAAGATCGAGTGGCCGTAGGGCAGCAGGTTCTCCCGCCCCTCCTCCCCGATCCCGACGGCGTCGGCGAACACCTGCACCACGTAGGGCTCGGCGAGCTCGGTCACCACCTCCACCCGCTCGCGGCCCAGCAGCCGGTCCAGCAGCCGGTGCGCGGCCGCCTCGAACTCCGGCCGCAGGTGCTGCAGGGCCTTGGGCAGCAGCAGCGGGTTGGCCGCGCCGCGGTAGTGGGTGTGCTCGGGGGGATCGGTCTCCAGCAGCAGGCTGCGCGGGCGCCAGGACGGCTCGCGGTGGTAGTTCTGCAGCCCGGTGCCGGCCGAGGACTCGTAGTCCCCCCAGTTGCGCAGGACCGCCTTGACGTCGGCGTGCCGGGTGACGACGTAGGCGTCGTACCGGGTCAGGCGCAGCACCGGCGCCTGCTCGCGCAGGGCCGTCTGCCACGGCACCGGGTCGGCGAGGTTCTCGAGGGCGAAGGGGTCGAGGTCGGTCTCCGGCGCCTCGACCGCCTCGTCCTGCAGCCCCGCGCTCACGCCGGCACCGTCCGCCGGTCGAGCCGGAAGCCGTTGTAGCCGGCCGCCGCGACCTCCGCGCAGCGCTGCCGGTAGGCCGGCACGCCACCGAGGTAGGGCATGAAGACCCGCGGCTTGCCCGGCACGTTCGCGCCGACGAACCACGACGGCGCCTGCGGGTACAGGGTGAGGGCGGCGACGTCGTGCACGTGCTGCACCCAGGCGTCCTCGGCGTCGAGGTCGGGCTCGATGGTGGCGATGTCGTGCTCGCGCAGGTACCGCAGGCACTCGGCGATCCAGTCGACGTGCTGCTCGATGGAGACGATGACGTTGCTGACCACCGAGGGGCTGCCCGGGCCGGTGATGGTGAACAGGTTGGGGAACCCGGCCACCTGCAGGCCCAGGTAGCTGCGCGGCCCGTCGGCCCAGCGCTCGCGCAGGTCGACGCCGTCGCGGCCGCGGATGCCCATCCGCAGCAGCGGCCCGGTCACCGCGTCGAAGCCGGTGGCGAAGACCAGCGCGTCGAACTCGTGCTCGGCCTCGGTGGTGCGGATGCCTCGGGGGGTGACCTCGACGATCGGCGTCCGGCGGAGGTCGACCAGGCTGACCGTGTCGCGGTTGAACGTCTCGTAGTAGCCGCTGTCCAGGCAGATCCGCTTGGTGCCGAACGGATAGCCGCGCGGGGTGAGCGCCTCGGCCACCTCGGGGTCGCGGACGGTCGCGCGGATCTTGGCCCGCACGAACTCGGCGGCGGTCTCGTTGGCCGCCAGGTCGGTGGTGATGTCGGGGTAGGACGCCGGGATGCAGGCGAACAGGCCGGTGTCCCAGCAGTGCTCGAAGCGGCGGGTGCGCTCGTCGGGGTCCACCGCCAGAGCCGACTGGGTGCCGCGCTCGATGAGGATGCCGGTGCGCATCTGCAGCACGGCCGCCCGGTGCTCGCGGTAGCGGGCCTTCCACTCCCGCTGGTACTCCGGGTCCAGCGGGGCGTTGCGCGCCGGGAGGCTGTAGTTCGGCGTCCGCTGGAAGACGGTGAGGGACGCGGCCTGCTCGGCGATGACCGGGATCGACTGGATGCCCGAGGAGCCCGTGCCGACGACACCCACCCGCAGGCCGGTGAGGTCGACCCCGTCGGCCGGCCAGTTGCTGGTCGACCAGATCGGCCCGGCGAAGGTCTCGACCCCGGGGATCTCCGGCGGCTTGGGCGCCGACAGGCAGCCGGCCGCGGTGACCAGCCAGGTGCAGGCCACCTGCTCGCCGGTGTCGGTGGCGATCCGCCAGCTGTTGGCCTCGTCGTCCCGGACGGCGGAGACCACCCGGGTGCCGAAGGTGATGTCCCGGCGCAGGTCGTAACGGTCGGCGACGTGCTCGATGTAGCGGAGGATCTCCGGCTGGGTGGCGTAGCGCTCCGACCACTCCCACTCCTGCTCGAGCTCGGGGTCGAAGGAGTAGGAGTACTCCAGGCTCGGCACGTCGCAGCGGGCGCCCGGGTAGCGGTTCCAGTACCAGGTGCCGCCGACGTCGTCGCCGGCCTCGAACACCCGCACGGTGAGCCCGAGGCCCCGGACGCGGTGGAGCATGTACAGGCCGGCCAGGCCGGCGCCGACGATGACGACGTCGACCGGCTCGCGGTCGGCGGTGGGGGGCACGGGGATCTCCCTCGGTCCGGGATCGGGCGGGTCGGAGGGGGGGTGGGCGGCGGCGCGGAGGGGGGGCCGCGCCGCCGCCCGGCCTGTCAGTCCCCCGGCGTCCAGACGACCTGGTCGAGGTCGGGCTCCTCGGTCAGGACGCCGAACTGGACCGAGGCATCGGCCAGGGCGGCCAACTCGTCACCGGTGACCGTCCCGTTGAACTGCGGCAGGCGCAGCGTCTCGATCAGCGCCGGGTCCAGCGTCGTGAAGTTCGGCAGCTGGGCGCGGATCTCGTCGGGGTTCTCCTGGGCGTACTCCTGGGACTCCGCGATCGCCTCCTGCAGGCGGGCGAACAGGTCGGGGTCCTCCGCGATGGCCTGCTCGGTGGAGAAGTACGCCGAGGAGGCGATCTGCTCACCGGGTGCGAGGTCGTCGTAGGGGTTGGCGATGACCCGGGCGCCGGCGTCCTCGGCGATGCTGCAGAACGGCTCGGCGCACACGAAGGCGTCGATGTCCCCCGCGCTCAGCGCGGTCACCTGGTCGGGGAAGGACAGCTCCACGAGCTGGACGGACTCGGGGTCGCCGCCGGCGGCCTCGACCGCCACCTTGGCCATGACCTCCGAGAGGTTGTTCAGCGTGTTGACGCCGATCCGCCTGCCGGCCAGGTCGCCGGCGTCCTGGATCGCCGGGTCGATGACCATGATCGAGTTGATGCCGAAGTCCGGGTCCCCGGTGCTCGAGGCCGCGGGGGCGATGATCTGCAGCGGCAGGCCCTGCTCGCGCGCCTGCATCACCGAGATGACGTTGCTGAAGGCGAACTGGTAGTCGCCGCTGACCACCGAGGGCACCAGCGCGGCGCCGCCCTGCCCGGTGTTGAAGTTCAGCGTGATCCCGCGGTCCTCGAAGAAGCCCTGCTCCTGCCCGAGGTAGAGCACGGCCACGTCGACGACGGGGATGACCCCGGCCTGGACGGTGACCTGCTCGGCAGGGGCGGAGCCCGACGACTCGCTCGAGCCGGTGGCCGCCGGCTCCTCCGCGTCGTCGGCGCCGCCGCACGCGGCGAGGACCAGGGAGACGGCGGCGGTGAGGGCCAGGGCCGCGCCCGGCCTGGCGGTGCGGTGCCTGAGGTGGCGCATCGTGCCTCGCTTCCGATGGAGCCGCGCTGCGTCGCGGTGGAGGACAAGGTGTCGTGCGTCACTCGGACTGTCAAGGGCTGTGTTGCACTTGCAACCGACGCGTTCGGCGTGTCGCCGCACGGCGGGTGAGCTTGACGACTGCCCCCCTGACCAGCAGGGTTGCGCGTGCAACCGGCCGGGACCCCCGGACGGCGCGGCAGCGGGGAGGCACGGATGGCAGCGGAGGTCGTCGCTCCGGGGCGGGTGGCGGTGGTGACCGGCGCCGCCAGCGGGATCGGGCTGGGGATGGCCCGCCGGTTCGCCGACGAGGGGATGCGCGTGGTCATGGCCGACGTCGAGGCGCCGGTGCTCGAGGCGGCCGCCGCCGAGGTCGCCGGCACCGGGGCGGAGGTCCTGCCGGTGGTCACCGACGTGGCCGACGCCGCCTCGGTGGAGGCCCTCCGCGACGCGGCGCTCGGCGCCTACGGCGCGGTCCACCTGCTGTGCAACAACGCCGGCGTGGGCGGCTCGCAGGACCCGCTGTGGGAGGTCCCCCTCGCCGACCTCGAGTGGGTGTTCGGGGTCAACCTCTGGGGCGTCGTGCACGGCGTCCGTGCCTTCGTGCCGGTGCTGCAGCAGCAAGACGCCGCGCACATCGTCAACACCAGCTCGGTCTTCGGCCTGTTCGCCGGCTCGCTGGGCGCCTACGGGTCCTCCAAGCACGCGGTCGTCGCCCTCACCGAGTCGCTGCACTTCCAGCTGCGCGAGACCGGGTCGCACATCGGCGTCACCCTGCTGTGCCCGAGCGCCGTCCGGACCAACTTCGACACCTCGGCCCGCAACCGCCCGCCGGAGGCTGGCCCGCGGGAGAACACCGGTGCCGTGTCGCAGGCCGCCCGCGCCGACCTGCACGCGCGCTCCGCCCCGCCCCGGGAGCCCGACGAGGTGGCCGGGATGGTCGTCGACGCCATCCGGTCCGACCGCTTCTACGTGCTCACCAACTCCGCGCGCGACGCCGCGATCCGCGGCCGCGCGGAGGAGGTGCTGGCCGGCCGGCCGCCCACTCCCCCGCTGGCCTGGTGAGCCGCCGCGTCAGCCGGCGGTCCGGCCGCGCGAGCGCCGCAGGAGGGCCGGGACGACCTCGGCCCCGGCGGTGCCGGCGGCGGCCCACCCCAGCACGACCAGCCAGGACAGCGGGTCCAGCGGGGTGCAGCCGAAGAACCGGCTGACCCCGGGGGTGGAGACCACCCCGACCAGCACGGCCAGCGAGCCGGCGGCGGTGAGCAGCACCAGCGGGCTGCGGCGTCCCGCCCAGGCGGTCTGGCCGAGCTGGGTGGTGATGAGCGCGGCCAGACCCATGGTCCCGGCCCGCCCGCGCGGGCCGGTGAGCCGGCCGACGGCCCACGCGCCGGTCGCGCCGGCGGCGGTGGCCGCGCCGCGCACCAGCACCAGGCGGCGGACGTCGGCCGAGAAGCCGCGCTGCGGGCCGGCGCGCAGCACCGCCTCCAGCCGGTGCCCGGCCAGCGGCCCCTCCGACGGCTCCGGGACGGCGGCCCGCGGGGTGGCCACCGCGACGGCCAGGGCCGGGAACATGTCGGTGAGCAGGTTGACCAGCAGCAGCTGGCGGGTGCCCAGCGGCGCCCGACCGCCGAACGCGGTGCCCAGCACGGTGAAGGTGACCTCGCCGGCGTTGCCGCCGACGAGGATGGAGACCGCGTCGCGCACCCGCAGCCACATCGCCCGGCCCTCGCCGATGGCGTCGACCAGGCGGGTGAGGTCGAGGTCGGTGAGCACCAGGTCCGCCGCGGCGCGGGCGGCCGGCGACTCGGCTCCCGAGACGCCGATGCCGACGTCGGCCAGCCGGATCGCGGCAGCGTCGTTGACCCCGTCGCCGGTCATGGCCAGTGTGGCCCCGGCCCGGCGCAGCGCGGCGACCAGCGCCACCTTCTGCTCCGGGGACAGCCGGGCGAAGACGGTGCCCTCGCGGACCATGCGCGCCCGCTCGGCGTCGGTGGCCCGGGCGAACTGGGCGCCGGTCACCACCTCGTCCGCGCCCGGCACGCCGGCCTGCGCGGCGATCGCCCCGGCCGTCTCGGGGTGGTCGCCGGTCGCCACCACCACCCGGACGCCGGCCGCACGCAGCTGCTCCACGGCGGCCACCGAGGACTGCCGCAGCGTGTCGGCGAGGCCCACCAGGCCGCGCAGCCGCAGGTCACAGGCGGCGGCGTCGAGGTCGTCGGGCACCCCGTCCAGCTCCCGGTCGGCGACGGCCAGCACCCGCAACCCGTCGGCGGCCAGCTCCTGCACCATCGCGCGGACGTCCGGCCGGCCGGTGCACCGGGCGGCGACGACCTCGGGCGCGCCCTTCACCACGAGCCGGCCGTCGCGCACCGCGGCGGAGAAGCCGCGCTCGGCGGCGAACGGCACGCAGGCGTCGGGCTCGCCCTCGGTGGTCAGCCCGCGCTCGACGGCGGCGTCGACGACCGCGCGGTCGGTCTCGTGCGCCTGCTCGTCGCCGTCGGCCACCGAGGCGGCGGCCAGCCGCAGGACGTCGTCCTCGCCGGAGCCGTCCTCGGCGGGCCGCAGCCGCGCCACGCGCAGCCGGTTCTCGGTGAGCGTGCCGGTCTTGTCGAAGCAGACGGTGTCCACGCGCCCCAGCGCCTCCAGCACGCGGGCGCTGCGCACCACCGCGCCCCCGCGGGACAGCCGCCGGGCGGCGGCCTGCTGCGCGACCGTGGCGACCAGCGGCAGCCCCTCCGGCACGGCGGCGACGGCGACGGCCACACCCGCGGACACCGCCTCGCGCAGCGGGCGGCGCCACAGCACGCCCAGCGCGGTGACCGCGGCGCCGCCGGCCAGGGTCAGCGGCAGCACGGCCGAGGTCAGCTCGCCGAGCCGGGCCTGCACGCCGGCCGGCGGGGCGGCGCCGCCGGCGGCCCGCGCGGCCCGACCGGCCTGGGTGGCCGAGCCCACCGCGACGACGACGGCCCGGCCGCTGCCGGCGACGACCGTGGTGCCGTCGAAGAGCATGCAGGTCCGGTCGGCGACCTCGGCCCCCGGCGTGGCGGGCACCGACTTGGTGACCGGGAGCGACTCGCCGGTCAGGTTGGACTCGTCGACCTCGAGGTCGGCCACCTCCAGCAGGCGGGCGTCGGCGGCGACGACGTCCCCGGCACCGACCCGGACGACGTCCCCCACCCGCAGCACGGCACCGGGCACGTCCTCCTGCCCGTCGTCGGTCTCGCGGTGCACCGTGACGTCCTGCTCGAGCAGGAGCGCCTCCAGCGCGGTCTCGGCGCGCAGCCGCTGCAGCCCGCTGACGAGGGCGTTCATGACCGTGACGCCGCCGACCAGCAGCGCGTCGGTGTTCTCCCCGAGGGCCGCGGTCGCCGCGGCGCCGGTGGCCAGCACCGGGGTGAGCGGGTCGGCGAGCTCCCCGGCCACGGTGCGCACGAAGCGCGCGGGCACCCGGACGACGGGCAGCCCGGCCACCACGCGGGCAGCGCCGGCGAGGCGGCCGGGGACGGACTCGTCGTCGCCGCGCAGGTCCGCGACCCGGCCGAGGACGTCGTCGGGGTCGAGCGCGTGCCACGGGGTGTGGACGGCGGGCGGCGGCGCGGGGCGCCCGGCGACGCGGACGGCCGACCAGGTGCCGTCGACGAGGGCCCAGGTGCTCGCCGTCTTGCCCGGTGCGGTCGCCTTGGCCTGGCCGAAGCGGGTGCTGCCGACCGCGGCGAGCAGCCCGCCGAGCACGTTGCCGGTCACCGCGGTGGTGACCGAGCGCCGGCTGACCGCGCGGGCGGGGACCGTGGCGTCGACGATCGCCCAGGCGTCGGCCAGCCCGGGCCGGGTGACCAGGTCCGCGCCCCACGCCGGGGCGCAGCCGGGGACGACCGGCGCGACGGCGACGTCGGCGGCCATGAGGGCCGGGCCGTCGGTCGCGGACACCAGCAGCACCGCGCGCCCGTCGCCCTGCAGCCGCCGGACGGTCGCCACCAGGGGCTCGTCGGGAGCCGCGACCTCGTCCGCGGCGCCGGCCACCTCGCGGGTGCCGACGTGGGCGGTCAGGACCAGCCGGTGCCCGGCACCGGACGCGGCCGCCAGGAGCGCCTCGGCGTGGGGGTCCAGCTCGGCGGCGACGGTGACCACGCCGACCCGGCGGCGGCCCTCCAGCAGGCTGCGCACCTCCCCGCCCTCGGCACCGGGGGCGCTGCGCGGCGGCCCCAGGCGCAGCCGCCGCCCGTCGCCGTCCCCGCCGGCACCTCCGTCGTCCCCGCGGGCGCCCAGCAGGCGGACCGCGGCCGTCCACACCGCCGCGTCGTCCCAGCCCTCGGCGTCGGCCGTCGCCTCGATGACGACCGGGGGTCCGGTGCACAGGGCGGCGCCGTCGACGACGACGGTGTCCACCCGGTCGAGGCGGCGGTAGGCCGCGCCGTCCATGGGGAGGACGCCGCGCCGGCAGAGGAGCAGGTCGAGGGTGGCGGCGAAGGACTCCCGGCCGAGGCTCGCCGCCTTGGGGTTCTGCGACTTGAGCATGTCGGCCGAGCGGGCGGGGCTGCCGGTGAGCGGGAGCAGGCTCAGCGCGGAGCCGAGCGCGATCCGCTCCAGCCGGGCGCGGTAGGCCTCGACGGGGCCGGGCGGCAGGGGCACCGGGCGCGGTCCGGGCGGGACGAGCGGCTCGGCGTCGTCGTCCGGCTCGGGCCCGCACAGCTCCGGCTCGCGGCGCCGCCACACCTGCCGCCGAGCGCGCATCTCCGCCACCTGCTGGAGGGCCGCGGCGGCGTTGAGGGCCGGGATGGTCGGGCTCTGGGTGAGCGCGTGCAGCAGGGCGCTGGTCCCGCTGAAGAGCAGGTCGGTGCCGATGACCCCGATCCGGCCCTCGAGCCCCTTGCGCACCCAGCGCTGGCTGTCGAGCAGCGCGATGGCCAGCGTGGCGTGCCGGGACAGCGGCGGGATCGGCAGTGCCCTGGCGAGGAAGGCGACCCCGACCGCGGCGGAGTCGACCGCGGCGGCGACGGCGGCGGCCAGCAGCGGCTCGAGGTCGGCGGGGTGCTCGGTCGACGACGTGAAGACGTGCGCCCCGCCGCGGGCCTGTTCGATCGCGGTGACCGCGCCGACGACGTCCTCCACCCGGACCCGGCGCTCGTCGACCGACACCAGCACGCGGCCGACCACGTCGTTCACCGCCGCCCACTGGACGCCCTCGAGGCGTTCCAGCTGCCGGCGGAGGGTGCGGCGCACCTCGGGCTGCTCCTCGGCCGCCGGCGCGGAGACCTCCACCTGGACGTGCCCGTCCCCGGCCCAGACGCGGCGGGTGTGCCGGGACCGCGGCGGCTCGACCATGCCCCTCGCGGAGTCGACCAGGGAGTGCAGGTGGCCGTCGGGGATGGGGTCGGCGCCGGTCAGCAGCGTCCCGACCGCCCGGGTGACGGGGACCGCGGCGGCCCGGGCCAGCTGGAGCGAGCCGTCGGCGACCGCGGCGCCCGCCCCGGCCGCGACCCCGGCGGCGCCGCGGGCCAGCCGGACGGTGGCGCGGGCGGGCTCGGCCAGCAGGCCGGCGGTGAGCACGGCGGGGGCGGCGGCCAGCCCCGCACCGGCGATGGTGAGACGGGTGGCCGTCCCCACCGCGCCGCGTGCGGCCTCGATCCTGCGCAGCAGGGTCATCGGCGTCCCTCGGTCGGTCCTCCCCGCACCGTACGCCCGCGGAACGGGATCGGCCTGGGCGCGCGTCAGGACAACGGGAACGAGTGGTGCTCGTGGGCGACCACCCACCGGCCGTCCTGGTGGCGGAGGCCGAGGGTGAGCCGCAGCCGGCGCCCCGGGCGCTCCGCCAGCTCCTCCGGCGATCCGCAGCGCAGCAGGGCGTGCGCCCAGGCGACGTCGGTTCCGGCGGTGACCTCGAGGTCGACGATCTCGAAGGACGCGCCCTGGCGCTGCCACTCGAAGACCGGCGGCCACGTCTCGCGGTAGGCCGCCAGGCCGCGGACGCCGTCGTCGGGGGGCGGGACGTCGAACACGACGATGTCCTCGGCGTGGTCGGCGAGCACCCCCGCCAGGTCGCCGGTGTGCACCGCGGCTGCCCATCGGTGCGCGAGGTCTCGGATCTGCGCGTCGTCGCTCACACCGGTTCCGACCGGCCTCCGGGCGCGGACTCATCGGCGGGCCGGTCCGCCGCGTCGGCCCTGTCGAGCGCCTCCAGCGCTGCGGGGTCCTCCCCCACCAGCTCGTAGCGGTGGCCGTAGGTGTCGATGACCGCCTCGATCGCGGCGACGACCGGGATGGAGACCAGCGCCCCCATCGGCCCGAACAGCCCCGCGCCGACGATGACCGCGCCGAAGGCGACCGCGGGGTGGATCGCCACCGTGCGGGCGGTGATCCGCGGGGCGAGCAGGTAGTTCTCGACCTGCTGGTAGACCACACCGAACACCACCACCCAGAGGGCGTCGACCGGCTGCCCGGACAGCGCGATGAGCGCCGGGACCGCGATCGCCAGGTAGGTCCCGATGGTCGGGATGAACTGCGAGATGACGCCGGTCCACAGCGCCAGGGGCAGCCAGTACGGCACGCCGAGCAGCAACAGGAACAGGCCGGTGGCCAGCGAGCTGATCGTGGCCAGCACGAGCCGGGAGACGACGTAGCCGCCGGTCTTGTCCACCGTGATGGCCCAGACCGTGGTGATGAACCGCTGCTGCCGGGGCGGGAAGCGCCGGGCGACCGTGGCCCGCAGCTGGGGGCCCTCCGCGGACATGTAGAAGGCGAACAGCAGGAAGGTGAGCACCTGGAAGACCAGCCCGACGAGGGTGGTGACGAAGCCGACCACGCCCGGGGTGAGGTCGGAGACGATCTGCTGGATCCGCGCCGGGGTGAGCTGCAGCGACGAGACGATGTCATCGGGATCGACCGTGGTGCCGAAGGTCCGGTTGACCCAGATGACGACCTCGCGGACGACGTCCGGCAGGGCCGTGAAGAGTGAGGTGAGCTGCTCGACCAGCAGGGTGCCGAAGGCGGCGACGAAGCCGGCCAGCGCCGCGACCAGGGAGAACAGCACCAGGCCGGTGGCCGCGCCGCGCCGCAGCCCGAGGCGCTCCAGCCGCTCCACCAGCGGCTCGACGCTGATCGAGAAGAGCCAGGCGAGGAAGAGCAGGCCGAGGAAGCCGCGGAGGTTGGTGAACGCCCACACCGCGACCTGGTAGCCGGCCAGCGCGACGATCGCGAAGACCACGCCGCGCCGCAGCCAGGGCGGCGGCTGGCGGAACCACCCGCCGTCCTCCGTGCTCCGCTCGCGCGGCCTGGCCTCCAGCTCGCCGTCCACGCGGCGCAAGCTAGCGCCCTCCGGCGAGGATGGGGCCATGACGAGCGGGGACGAGGACGTGCAGGCGGTGCTGGCGGCGGAGGAGCGCCGTTACCGGGCGATGGTGGACGGCGACCTGGCCGCGCTGGACGAGCTGCTGGCGCCCGGGGCCAGCTACGCGCACTCCAGCGGCGCCCGGGACACCAAGGACGAGTACCTGGGCAAGCTCCGTGCCCGCTACTACGTGTACCGGCGCGCCGAGCACCCGGTGGAGCGGGTCGAGGTGGCCGGCGACTGCGCGGTCGTGGTGGGCCGGATGACCGCGGACGTCGACGTCGACGGCGTGCCCAAGACCATCGACAACCTGGCCCTCGCCGTCTGGACCCGGGCGGACGGCGCCTGGCGGCTGCTGGCCTACGCGCCGACGCGGCTGCCGGACTGAGCCGCTCAGTCCACGCGGAAGAAGTCGAACACCACCGCGGTGGGACGCCGCACGCCCGTTCCGACGAAGACGTGCGAGGTCAGCTCCGCCAGCCGAGGCACGGCGGTCTCGAACCGCGGCGAGGAGCGGAAGTAGATCCGGGACGGGTCGACCGGCAGGTCCTGGCGCAGCCGGGCGATGTCCTCGGCCGAGCCGGTGCGCAGGCCGGTGTTCTCCACGTACACCCGCTCGCCCTCGTCGCTCTCGAGCACGTACCGGGCCTCCGCGACCGTCTCCGTCTCGGTGCGGATGACCTGGAAGTCCGCGCCGCCGGGGAGCACCCGGCCGGTCAGCAGCGGGCCGCTCACCGTGCCGCCGGTGATCGGGATGACCCGCCGCTGGCCGGCCGGCGTCGGGCCGATCTCGATCGGCGCGTCGACGGTGACCTCGAGGTGCAGCACGTGCACGAGCGACGGCGGGGGGACGGTCACGGGGCCTCCTGGCGGCATCGAACGGACGCTCCGATCCTGCCGGTCGGGTCCGGCAGCCGTGCGGACGGTCCGGGCGAGCTCCGCGCCCCGACGTCAGGCGGCGGTGGCCGGGCGTTCGGGTGGGAGGAGGATCTCGGTGCCGTCGGGTCGCCAGGTGCGCCATCGCCCGTCGGATCCGCGTTGGACCCGGAAGCCGTGATGGACCTCGGTGTGGTGCCGCTCGCAGAGCAGCGCGGAGTTCTCCAGGTTCGTCTGGGCGCCGTTGATCCACTCCAGCCGGTGGTGCACGTCGCAGAAGTGCGTCGGCGCGGTGCAGCCGGTGAACACACAGCCGCGGTCGCGGTGCTCGACCGCCCGGCGCAGGTGCGGGGGCACGACGCGGGCGCTGCGCCCCAGGTCCAGTGGCAGCCCCTCGGGGCTGAGCACGATCCGGGTGACGGTGGCGTCGCAGGCGATCCACCGCGCCCGCGCCGCGGAGATCGTCGCCCCGAACCCCAACTCCGCTGAACCCGGTCCGGTCGCGGAGTCAGCGAGGTCTTCGAGCGGGATGGTGACCGCCACGTGCGGCTTCACGATGCGCAGCACCGGCAGCGTCCCCGACGCCAGGGCCAGATCGCACAGCTGCACCAGCGCATCCCCGAGCTGCTGGGCGCGGGTGCGCAGGTCCCCGGCGCACCGGCCCGCCGCGGCGATCGACTCCAGCGCCGCCTGGAACTTCTCCCCGCCGACGGCATCGAGCTCGACGCGGGCGGTGATGCTGCCGTCGGAGTGGCGGGCGATCGACACCGACCGGCCCTCGGTGGGATCCGGTTCGGTGCCGTCGGGGTCCAGCCGGGCCAGGTAGTGGCCCACCACCTGGCGCAGCGCCCGGTGGGGCCGGGTGGCGGCCACCTCGGCCAGCACCGCGTCGACCTCGGCCAGCTCCACGCCCTGCTCGGCGGCCGCGGCGACCCGCTCCGAGGTCACCACCGGCACCACCGCGGCCACCTGCTCGGCGCTGACCTGCCCGGCGGCGAACGCCCGGGCCACCGCCGGCAGGTGCTCCAGCACCCGCCCGGCCCGCACCACCCGGCCGGCCTCGGCCGCGGACAACCGGGCGTGCCCGCGCAGCCAGGAGCGCATCGTCGTCAGCCCGTCGTGCTCCGCGGCCCGCCGGACGTCCGCGGCCCGCACCGTGCGGGCCAGCTCCGCCTCGATCCGGTTCCGTGCGGCGACCAGCGCCGCGGTCCGGTCCAGCAGCTCCCCGTCGCCCAACCCGGCCAGGTCACCGTCCCCGAGGGCATCGAGCACCGACGACAACCCGTCCACGACACCTCCCGGCGACTTCGATCACGTGTTCGAAGTCTACCGCGATCAGGCGGCGCCCACTACGCGGATCCCCAGGTCAAACGGCTGTCCACAGATCTGCAGAGCCCCTTGCGACCGAAGGAGCGCGGCGGCGGGTAGTGCAGCCCACGCCATACCGTGGTCCTGACGAGGTCGGCGACAACCCCGCGTGCCCGGCCTCCGCGTCGGATGACACCGCGTCGCCGCCCGGCATGTCCCCGAACTCCCAGCCGCCACCCACGGCTCGCCCGGGCGTCTGCGCACCCGCCGCCCGGCGGGTGCGGTCCCCGCCTCCTCAGCCGATCGGCGCGAAGGACGGCTCCTCGACCGGGCTCCGGCCCGGCACGCGGTCTGCGCCGGCCGCGGCCCCGCGCCGGGCGGCTGCCCAGCCGTACCCGCCGGCCACCACGACGGTCACCAGGACGCCGACGTAGGCCCACAGCCACGGGTCGGAGCTGCTGACCTCGGCCCGGTAGCGGGCGAGCACGAGCAGCTGCAGCGCGCCGAACACGGCGTAGGCGGCGGCCGGCCCGCGCAGGCGGGTGAGGTCGCCCTCGCGGATGACCAGGGCCGCGGCGATCCCGAAGGCGACCAGCCAGGCGCCGATCACCTGGGCGCTGAGCGGCATGACGTCCCACGGCCAGAACCCGGTCATGGGCTCGGCGGTGTGGTGCACCGCCAGGCCACCGGCGAACAGGACCGCACCGGCCGCCGCCAGGGCCGCCCCCTGGACCGCCAGCAGGGCCGACAGCCAGAGCGGCAGGTTCCGGCGCCGGGCCACCGCCGCGGGCCGGCGCCAGCCCTGCGCGCAGACGACGGCGAGGCAGGCGAACGGGATGACCAGGTAGACGGCGAGCCACAGCCAGGCGGCGCCGCGGGCGAGCGCGTCCCCGTCGGTCAGGTGCAGGCGGTGGGTGTGCAGCACGGTGGCGACGAGGGTCAGCCAGGTGAACACGGTGACGGTGAGGACCGGGATGCGCACCCGGCTCCACGACCGCTGCCGCAGCGCCACCACGGACAGCACGGTGCCCGCCGCGTAGGCCGCGCCAATGAAGGCGGCCGTCACCTCGGAGTGGATGTGCCAGGCGAAGGCCTCCGCCGTCTGTCCCGGGCGGAACAGCAGCTGGACGACGGCCAGCGAGGTGAGCCCCACGAACACGCGGAGCAGCACCCGGGTGCCCGGCCGGACGACGTCCGCCGGGTCCTGCGGGTCGGGCTGGTGCGAACCCGCGTCCGCCGACGAGCCCGGCGCGACGCGGTCGGTTGCGGTCATCGACCATCCTCGGGGACCGGTCCGGGGCTGCCCCGGAACCGCGAGAGTGTGCAGCCCGAGCGTGGGACCGCAGGACCCGGAGCACAAGGCATTAATCCCCTGTTCCTGGATGTTTCTCGGGGGGACGGCGGAGCCGGAGGGGGCGCCGACCGCACGGTCACCCTCCGGATCCGCGCGTCGGGCACGATGCCGCTCGACGGCCGGCCGGCCGAGCGCCCGCCCGCAACCGCGAACGAACGGATGTCCTGCCCGTGACCGACCCCCCGGCCCGCGTCCGCGGGCACCGCCCACCCCAGGGCGACCCGGTGGTCGACCGTGCGCTCGCCCTGCTGGCCGCCTTCGACGCCGGCCACCGGTCCCTGAGCCTCGGGGAGCTCAGCCGGCGCAGCGGCATCCCGGCCAGTTCGGCGCTGCGGCTGGCCAACCGGTTGCTGGCGTGGGGCGCTCTGGAGCGGGGCGAGGACGGCCGGTTCACCGTCGGCCTCCGGCTGTGGGAGGTCGCCTCCCTCGCTCCCCGCGGTCAGGGGCTCCGGCAGGTGGCCCTGCCGTTCATGGGCGACCTGGAGGAGGTCACCCGGCAGCACGTGCTGCTCGTCGTCCGCGACGGCCTCGACGGCCTGCTGGTGGAGCGCCTCTCGGCGCACCGGGCGATGCAGGTGCTCTACCGCGTGGGCGGCCGGCTGCCCCTGCACTCCACCGGCGCCGGCCTGGTCCTGCTGGCCTTCGCCGACCCGGCCGTCCAGGAGGAGGTCCTCGCCCAGCCGCTGGTGCACCAGCCGGAGAACGTCGCGGTCGCCGCCGGGCTGCTGCGCCGGACGCTCGCCGGGATCCGGCGGGAGGGCCTGGGCACGATCCGCCGGTCGGCTCCGGAGCCCCTGGTCAGCGTGGCCGCGCCCGTCTTCGGTGCCGACGACCGGATCGCCGCCGCGCTGTCGGTCGTCGTCCCGGAGGAGGACGCCGAGCCGCGACTGCTCGGTCCCGCGGTGCGCACGGCCGCCCGCTCGATCTCCCGCGAGCTCGGCGCCCGGCGGACGATCGGCCTCGACGGCTGACCCGGCCGGCTCAGGAGCCCAGCCGCGGGTCGACGTGCACCTTCGGACCCGCACCGCCGCCCTCCGGCCGCTCGCCGGCGAGCACGGCGCCGACCTGATCGAGGCCGACGGTGGCGGCCACCAGCGGGCGCGGGTCGACCTCGCCGCCGGCCCAGGCGGCGATCGTCGGCGCCAGCCCGGGCGACGCCGAGAGGACCCCCACGGCCGTGACGTCCCGGAGCAGCAGCGACCGGGTGTCGATCGTGCTCGGGGTCCCGGCGATGCCGATGCAGACGATCCGGCCGGCGGGCTCGACCAGCTCGAGGGCCAGCGCCGGGGACCCAGCGGCGGTCGAGGCGTCGACGACCGCGTCGAACGGCAGGTCCGGCACCTGCTCGCGGGTCCAGGCGTCCGCGAAGCCGAGACCGCGGGCGAACGCGAGCGAGTCCTCGGTGATCCCGAGCAGGTGCACCTCGACGCCGGCGGCTCGCAGGAACGCGGCCGTCAGCAGGCCGATCGTCCCGGGGCCGATCACCAGCGCCCGGTCCCCCGGGCCGGCGCCGGTGGCGTGCGCCGCGCGCCACGCGTTGCCGCCCGGCTCGACGAGCGCCCCGAGGGTGGCGTCGACGGCGTCCGGCAGGGCGTGCAGCGACCAGGCGGGGACGGCGACCTGCTCGGCCAGCGCGCCGTCCCGGCCGCCGCGGATGCCGACCTCCTGCCGCTGCTCGCACACGTGCTGCCGGCCCCGGCGGCAGCGCCGGCAGACCTGGTCGCCGAGCATCGTGTCCCCCATGACCCGCCGGCCGAGCCACGCCTCGTCGACACCCCGGCCCACGGAGGCGACCCGCCCGCACCACTCGTGACCGGGCCGCAGCGGGTAGGAGGAGTGCCCGGTGTGCAGGTAGGACAGCTCGCCGGTGAACAGCTCGACGTCCGTGCCGCACACGCCGGCCCGCTCGACGTCGACGACGACCTCCCCCGGCGCCGCGACGGGGACAGGCACCTCCTCGACGGCGCACTGTCCCGGTCCGGTGAGCACGACGGCGCGCATGGTCCTCGGCACGCGGCAAGGATGTCGCCCGTGGCCCTCCGCAGCGCGCAGTGGTACTCCTCCGACGTCCGGTCCGCCTACATCCACCGCGCGTGGATGCGTCGCGGCCTCCCCGACGACGCGTTCGGGCGCCCGCAGATCGCGATCGCGAACACCGCCTCGGACCTCGTGCCGTGCAACCGGCACCTGACCGAGGTGGCCGCCGCGGTGCGCGACGGCGTGCACGCCGCCGGCGGGACCCCGCTGGAGCTGCCCGTCTTCGGTCTCGGCGAGACGCAGGTGCGCCCCACCGCGATGCTCTGGCGCAACCTGGCCGCGATGCAGATGGAGGAGGCGTTCCGCGCCAACCCGATCGACGGCCTGGTGCTGCTGGGCGGATGCGACAAGACGATCCCCGCGCTGCTGATGGCCGCGGCCTCGGTCGACCTGCCGGCCGTCGTCGTCCCGGGCGGCCCGATGCTGACCGGCACCTTCCGCGGGGTGCCGCTGGGCTGCGGCACCGACGTGTTCCGGCTGTCGGAGGAGGTCCGCGCGGGCACCCTGTCGGCCGAGGACTTCGCCCGCTCGGAGTCGGCGATGATCCGCAGCCGCGGGCACTGCAACACGATGGGGACGGCGTCGACGATGGCGCTGGTCGCCGAGGCGCTGGGCACCGTCGTCCCGGGCGTCGCAGGCACGCCCGCCGCCGACAGCCGGCTCCTGGAGGCCGCGCACGGCACCGGCCGGCTGGCCGTCGAGCTGGTCGCCGCCGACCGCCGCCCGTCGACCATCCTCACCCGGGGGTCCTTCGCCAACGCGATCGTGGCCCTCGCGGCGATCGGCGGGTCCACCAACGCCGTCGTCCACCTGCTGGCCATCGCCGGGCGCCTGGGCATCGACCTGACGCTGGACGACGTCGACCGCATCGGCTCGGAGGTGCCGGTCCTCGTGGACCTGCTGCCCGCGGGCCGGTTCCTCATGGAGGACCTGCACCGCGCCGGCGGCCTCCGCGCGGTGCTCCACCAGGTCCGCGACCTGCTCGACCCGGCCGCGCTCACCGTCACCGGCAGGCCGCTGGTCGACTCCCTCGACGAGGGCCCGATCTGGGACCCCGAGGTCATCCGCACCCGCGCGGACCCGGTGGTCGAGCACGGCGGCATCGCCGTGCTGCGCGGCAACCTCGCCCCGTCCGGAGCGGTGATCAAGCCGGCCGCGGCGTCACCGCGTCTGCTGCGGCACCGGGGCCGCGCGGTGGTGTTCGACTCGATCGAGGACTTCACCGCCCGCATCGACGACCCGGACCTCGACGTGGACGCCGACTCGGTGCTGGTGCTGCGCGGCTGCGGCCCGAAGGGCTATCCCGGCATGCCGGAGGTCTCGAACATGCCGCTGCCCCGCAAGCTGCTCGAGCAGGGCGTGCGCGACATGGTGCGGGTCTGCGACGGCCGGATGAGCGGCACGGCCTACGGCACCGTCGTCCTGCACGTGGCACCGGAGGCGGCGGCCGGCGGCCCGCTGGCCCGGGTGCGCACCGGTGACGTGGTCCGCCTGGACGTCGCGGCCCGGCGGATCGACGTCGAGGTCCCGGACGACGAGCTGGCCGCCCGCACGCCGAACGAGGCGACCCTCGCCGGGTTCGCCGCCCCCGGCCGCGGGTGGGAGCGGCTCTACGTCGAGACCGTGCAGCAGGCCGACACCGGCGCCGACCTCGACTTCCTGATCGGCTCGAGCGGCTCGCACGTCAGCCGCGAGTCGCACTGATCAGGTGCCCACCCGCGTGACGGTGGAGACGCCGAACCGCTCGGCCGCCGCCCGCTTGTAGCCCGCGGGGAACTCCGAGGACGCCGAGCGGTCGACGGCGGCCAGCCGGACCTGCGCGGCGCCGTCGCCCGCGAAGGCCGCGACGCACTCCTCGGGAACGGCGTTGGCCGCCGCCACGAGGGCGCCCGCTGCGCCGACGGCACCGCACAACCCGACCAGGCTCGCCGCGCCGGTGTAGAGGTCGCCGCCGTAGGTGGCCCGCTCGTGCAGCAGCCGCCCGGCGTCCCCCGCGGAGTCCTTGACCCCGGCGACCGGCAGGTCGGGCAGCAGGTCGACCGGGATCCCCGGCGCCGAGGCGCCCGGGTAGTGGTAGGCCAGCAGGGACCCGGGAGCCGCCTTGGCGACCGTCTCGTAGTACGCCCGCGGGTCGGCGACGCCGGGCGGCGACAGCGCCAGGACGGCGTCGGCCCCGGCCCCGAACGCCCGCTCGGTCAGCTCCGCCGCCTGCCGCCCCGTGGGTGCGCCCGTCCCGGCGAGCACGGGCACCCCGCCCGGCAGCGCCGCCCGCACCGCGCCGACCAGCGCGTCGCGCTCGTCGGGGGTGAGGGCGACCGCCTCCCCGGTCGTCCCGGCCACCAGCACGCAGCGCACCCCGAGGTCCACCAGCCGGGCCGCGAGGTCGGCGGTGGCCGGTGCGTCCAGCGCGCCGTCCTCCCGGAAGAGGGTGACCAGGGCGACGCCGACGCCGGCGAAGAGGGGCATGGCCCGATCCTGCCGCCCATGACCCTGCCGCTCAATGGCACGACACTGGGTGCGGGAACGGCGCTCCCCGATGCTCGACCGGTCACCGACGACCCCACCCGGGAGGGCGCATGAGCTTCGAGTACCTGGTCGACCCCGCGAGGGGTCCGCAGTGGGCGGGCGTGCTGCCCGGCAGGCCGGTGCCCTACGTGCTGCGCCGGGGCGAGGGAGAGCACGCGATGCTGTTCCGGGACGTGTTCACGGTGCTGCTGTCCGGGGACGAGACGGAGAACCAGTTCGGGGTGGTCGTCAGCGACTCCCCGGCCGGGGACGTCATCCCGACGCACGCGCACAACGCCACCCATGAGACCTTCTACGTCATCGAGGGCACGGTGCGGCTGTTCTTCGAGGACGCCGAGCGGCAGAAGCAGTCCCAACTGCTGCGCGCGGGCGACTTCGGGTTCGTCCCGGCCGGCTTCGCGCACGCCTACCAGATCGTCGAGCACGCCCGGATCATGGGCACGCTGTCCGGCGGCTTCGAGCGGTTCTTCCAGCACATGGGCACCCCGACCGACTCCGCCGGTCCGGACCAGCCGCCGTTCGTGCCGGACCCCCCGCGCATGCAGGCGGCGGCCCAGCAGCACGACATGCGCTTCCTGCCGGACCACACCTGGCCCGACGCCTGACCTGCCGCCTCCCGGAGGACACGAGGAGTTCCGTGCCCGCGCCAGCCCTGCCCTTCCCGCCGCCCGCCCACGAACTGCCGCTGCCTCGCGCGCACCCCGGCCCCGGGGGCACCCGTGTCCTCGCGGGGGTCCCGTACGCCGCGATCCCCGGGCTCCGCCCGCTCGAGCTCGACCTGCACCTGCCGGCCGGGAGCCCGGCCCCCGTCGTGGTGTTCCTGCACGGCGGCGGCTGGCGGGTGGGCAGCCGCCACTCCGCCGGCCCCGCCTACCGCGGCCAGGACCCGACCCCGTTCCAGGTGCTGGCGCAGGCGGGCATCGCGGTGGCCAGCGTCGACTACCGGCTCTCGGGCGAGGCGACGTGGCCGGCCCAGCTCTCCGACGCGAAGGCCGCCGTCCGCTGGCTGCGCGCCCGCGCCGGAGAGCTGGGGATCGACGGCGACCGGATCGCCGCCTGGGGCGAGTCGGCCGGCGGGCACCTCGCCGCGCTGCTCGGCCTCACCGGCGGCGACCCCGCGCTGGAGGGGGACGTCGGCGTCGCGGGCCCCCCGTCGGACGTCGTCGCCGTCGTCGCGTGGTTCGCTCCCAGCGACGTCGCCGCCGTCGCCGTCGACACCGGTGCCGACCCCCTCGACGCCTCGACCCGCGAGGCGCTCCTGCTGGGCGCGCCCGCGGCGACCGTGCCGGACCTCGCGGCGCAGGCCAGCCCGCTCACCCACGTCTCGCCGTCCGCACCGCCGGTCCTGCTGCTGCACGGGCGGGTCGACCAGCTCATCCCGTGGGTGCAGTCCGAGCGGCTGGCCGCGGCGCTCCAGCAGACCGGGGCCGACGTCGAGCTGCACTCCTACGACGCCGCCGACCACATGTGGGCGGGCGACCCGGACGCCGCCGCCGACGCCCTGCGCCGCACCGTCGACTTCCTGCAGCGGCACCTGACCCCCGGAGGGGACCAGTCATGAGGATCATGGGCATCCGCCGGGACGGCGGACCGGTCGAGGTCGGCGCGCTGTCCGACGACGGCACCTCGGTGACGGTCGTCGCCGGGCTGGAGGCGTTCTGGGCCGACGCCACCGGGCACCTGTCCCGCGAGCCGGCCGGTCCGGCGCTGCCGGTGGGGGACGTCGAGCGCGTTCCGCCGGTGCTGCCCGGCGCCCGGGTCGTCTGCATCGGGCTGAACTACCTCAAGCACGTCGCCGAGGGCTCGTTCGCCGGGCAGGACCTGCCGCCGTACCCGACCCTGTTCGCCCGCTGGACCGCCTCGCTGACCGTGGACGGCGCCGAGGTGCCGGTGCCGCCGGACGAGGAGGGCCTCGACTGGGAGGGCGAGGTGGTGGCCTACGTCGGGTCGACGCTGGTCGACGCCACCCCGGACGAGGCGCTGGCCGCCGTCGTCGGGTACTCGACGTTCAACGACCTCACCGCCCGCCGGGCCCAGAAGCTGACCAGCCAGTGGATCCTCGGCAAGAACGGCGACAACTCCGGCCCGCTCGGCCCGCTGGTGCCGGCGGCCGAGGTCGGCGACCTGCGGGAGGGGCTGCGGGTGCGGACCCGGGTGAACGGCGAGACCGTCCAGGACGGCCGCACCGACGAGATGGTCTATCCCGTCGGCGACACCCTCGCGCTCATCAGCCGGACGTTCACGCTCCGTCCCGGGGACCTGCTGGCCACCGGCACCCCCTCCGGCGTCGGCTACGCCCGCACGCCCCCGTGGCTGCTGCAGCCCGGCGACGTGGTCGAGGTCGAGGTGGACCGCCTCGGCGTCCTCACCAACCGCGTCGTCGCCGGCGACGCGCGGAAGCGGGGCTGAGCCGTGTCGGGCGAGTTCCGCCGGTACCTCTTCCCGCACGACCACCCGCGGCTGGCCGACGTCCGCGGCATGGACCCCCACTCCTACGGCGAGTTCTCGAAGGAACCGGGCACGTTCACCGGCGGGCTGGTCGAGGGCTGGACGCCGCTCTACCGCACGGAGTTCCGCGGGGTCACCGAGGACGGCACGTTGCGGGAGGGCCTGTACCCGCTGGAGCCGGCCCGCCCCGGCGAGGAGGCCCCGGTCGCGGCGATGGTCGCCGCGGTGACCGACCTGCTCGCCGCGCTCTCCCCGGAGGACCGGGAGCGGATCGCGTTCCCCGTGGACGCCGTCGAGTGGCAGACCTGGGCGAACCCCGAGTTCCTGCAGTTCGACACCGGCCTGCGCCTGGAGTTCCAGCCGCCGGAGGTGCGGGAGCGGGCGCTGGCCCTGGTGCGGGCCTCGCTCTCCCCCGAGGGCGCTGCCTCCGTGCACGCGATGATGCTGGTCAACGGCTTCCTCGGCGACGTCGTCGACCTGCCCACCGTGCTGGGCGAGTGGAGCTACAACCTCGCCCTCTATGGCACCCCCGACCTGCGCGCCCCGTGGGGCTGGCAGCTGTACGGCCACCACTGCGCGGTCCACTGCCTCGTCGTCGAGGGCCGCATGGTGGTCTCGCCGGTCTTCCTCGGCGCCGAGCCGGACGAGATCGACGCGGGCCCGCACGCCGGGCTCTCCGGCCTGTTCGCCGACCGGATCGACGCCGGGCTGGCCGTCATGGCCGCGCTGGACCCGGACCAGCGGCGCGCCGCGGTCGTGTACGAGCAGATGGTCGACCCGGCCATGCCGCCCGGCCGGGTGCACCCCGGCGACGAGCGGCACCTGGCCGGCGCCTTCCAGGACAACCGGGTGATCCCGGTCGAGGGCGTCCGGGTCGCGGAGCTGCCGGAGGCCGCCCGGCAGCGGGTGGTGGACGTCGTCGCGACGTTCGTGCGCCTGCTGCCCGAGGGCCCGCGGACCGCGCGCCTGCGGGAGGTCGAGGACCACCTCGACGAGACCTGGTTCTCCTGGATCGGCGGGCACCGGCCCGGCGACGTCTTCTACTACCGGGTGCAGTCGCCGGTCCTGATCGCCGAGCTCGACCACCACGGCGGCGTCTTCCTCGACTACGACACCCCGAAGACGTTCCACATCCACACCGTGCTGCGGACGCCGCACGGCAACGACTACGGCCGGGCCTGGGTCCGGCAGTGGCAGGCCGCCCGCGCGCGGCCCACGACGGCAGAGCCGCGCTGATCCCCGCGCCGGGCCGCTGCCAGGCGCCGTCCAGACGCCTGCCAGCGGGTTCCCGGCCGGCCGGTGCACCCTCGGGTCCGTGGACGACGACCGACGCCGCGTGCTCGACGTCGCCCTGCTCTGCGCGGGGCTCGCCGTCGCGGTGCTGACCCTCACCCCGACCGGGGCGGCCGGCTGGGCGTGGGGCGCGCCGCTGACCGAGCTGCGCTGGTACGCCACCGGCCTGGAGTCCCGGACGACGCTGTTCCAGCTGCTCGGCAACCTCGCGCTGCTCGCGCCCCTGGCCGCCCTGGCCGTGCTGCGGTGGCCCGCCCTGGGGACGCCGCACCGGCTCGTCGTCGTCGCCGTCGCGGTCGCCGGGGGCGTCGAGCTGCTGCAGTGGGCGCTGCCCCTCGGCCGCGTGGTCTCCCCGGTCGACGCGGCGCTCAACGTCACCGGCGCCGTCCTCGCCGGGCTGCTCGCGGCGGCAGCCATCCGGGTCCGGCGCGCACCGGCCGGGGCGTAGGAGGCTCCCGCGGGTCCCCGGCACCCGCGTCGTGCGAGAGTCGGCACCGTGAGGGTCGCGCTCTTCGCCACGTGCCTCGTGGACACGGTGGTGCCGCAGGTGGCGATGGCCACGGCCCGGCTGCTCGAGCGGCTGGGCCACGAGGTCGTCGTCCCCCCGGGGCAGGCCTGCTGCGGCCAGATGCACGTCAACACCGGCTACCGGCGCGAGGCGGTGCCGATCGTGGCCAACCACGTGCGCGCCTTCGCCGGCGCGGAGGCCGTGGTGGCGCCGTCCGGGTCCTGCGTGGCGTCGATCCACCACCAGCAGGCGACGGTCCTGCGCCGGGCCGGGGAGCACGCGCTCGCCGAGGAGGCCGCGGCGCTGGCCGGGCGGACGTACGAGCTGTCGCAGTTCCTCGTCGACGTCCTCGGCGTCACCGACGTCGGCGCCTACTACCCGCACCGGGTCACCTACCACCCGACCTGCCACTCGCTGCGGCTGCTCCGCGTGGGCGACCGGCCGCTCGCGCTGCTGCGCGCGGTGCGCGGACTGGAGCTGGCCAAGCTGCCGGCCGCCGACCAGTGCTGCGGCTTCGGAGGCACCTTCGCGGTCAAGAACGCCGACACCTCGACCGCGATGCTCGCCGACAAGATGGCCAACGTGCTGTCCACCCACGCCGAGGTGTGCACCGCCGGCGACGCCTCCTGCCTCCTGCACATCGGCGGCGGGCTGTCCCGGCTGCGCTCGGGCACCCGCACGGTGCACCTGGCCGAGATCCTCGCCTCGACGGAGGACGCCGTGACCCCCTCCCAGACCACGAAGCCGTCGGTTTCCGCGGAGAACGACGGTCCACGGACGTCGGTTTCCGCGGAAACTGCCACGGGTGGACGGCGGTGACCGCCGTCCACCTCGGGATGCCGGCGCTGCCGACCGCGCCACGGCCCGCCCTCCCCACCGCCCCGGCGGGCGTGGGCCACCTCCGGGGCGACCGCCCCTTCCCCGACGCCGCCCGCGACGCGCTGCGCGACGGCCAGCTGCGGGCCAACCTCGGCCACGCGACGTCCACCATCCGCCGCAAGCGGGCCGCGGTCGTCGGCGAGGTGCCCGACTGGGCGGAGCTGCGCTCGGCCGGCCGGGCGATCAAGGCCGCGACCATGGCCCGCCTCGACGAGCTGCTGGTCCAGCTGGAGGAGCAGGTCACCGCCCGTGGCGGCACGGTGCACTGGGCCCGCGACGCCCTGGAAGCCAACGAGATCGTCACCCGGCTCGTCCAGGCCACCGACGCCGACGAGGTGGTCAAGGTCAAGTCGATGGCCACCCAGGAGATCGGGCTCAACGAGGCGCTGGAGGCCGCCGGGATCACCGCCCACGAGACCGACCTCGCCGAGCTGATCGTGCAGCTCGGGGAGGACGAGCCCAGCCACATCCTCGTGCCGGCGATCCACAAGAACCGCGCCGAGATCCGCGAGATCTTCCTGCGCACCATGCCGGGGGTCGACGCCGACCTCACCGACGAGCCGCGCCGCCTGGCGATGGCCGCCCGTGCCCACCTGCGCGAGCGGTTCCTCCGCGCCCGGGTGGCGGTCAGCGGGGCCAACTTCGCCGTCGCCGAGACCGGCACCCTCGCCGTCGTCGAGAGCGAGGGCAACGGCCGGATGTGCCTGACCCTCCCGCAGACCCTCATCACCGTCATGGGCATCGAGAAGCTGGTGCCCACCTGGCGCGACCTGGAGGTGTTCCTCCAGCTGCTGCCGCGCAGCTCCACCGGCGAGCGGATGAACCCCTACACCTCGATGTGGACCGGCGTGAGCCCCGGCGACGGCCCGGAGGAGTTCCACCTGGTGCTGCTCGACAACGGGCGGACGGCGGTCCTCGCCGACGAGGTGGGCCGGGAGGCGCTGCACTGCATCCGCTGCTCGGCCTGCCTGAACGTCTGCCCGGTCTACGAGCGCACCGGCGGGCACGCCTACGGCTCGGTCTACCCGGGGCCGATCGGCGCGGTGCTGTCCCCCCAGCTGACCGGCGTCGAGGACAACGCCTCGCTGCCCTACGCGTCGAGCCTGTGCGGCGCCTGCTACGACGCCTGCCCGGTGGCCATCGACATCCCCTCGATCCTGGTCCACCTGCGCGGTGAGCACGTCGAGGCGCAGGAGCGGACGACGCCCGAGGCGGTCGCCTTCCGCGCGCTGGCCCGCGCCATGTCGCACCCGCGGCTGTGGCGGCTGGCCCAGCGCGCGGCGGGCCTCGGCCGGCTGCTCGCGCGGGGGAGGCCGACCCTGCCCGCCGCCCTGCCCCCGCCGGCGTGGGCGTGGACCCGCAGCCGCGACCTGCCGACCCCGCCGCGGGAGACGTTCACGCAGGCCTGGGCGCGGGAGCACGGGGGCCGGTCGTGACCCGACTCCTGCGGTTCTCCGCGCGCGCCTGCGGTGGGACAGCACCGCGAGGGCGCGCGGAATCCCGCGAGAGTGGGACGGAGGCGACCGCATGAGCGCCCGCGACGAGGTGCTCGCCCGCATCCGCACCGCGCTGGGGCCGGCGCGCGAGGTCAGCGAGATCGCCCGCGCCTACCGGACGGCGGACGGGCGGGCCGGCGCGGAGCTGCTCGACGTCCTCACCGACCGGCTCGTGGACTACCGGGCGTCGGTGCTCCGCTGCCCGCCCGGCGACGTCGCCGCCACCGTGTCCGCCGCCCTGCACGCGGGCCTGGGTCCCGGCTGGGCCGCGGCGGACGTCGTCGTCGCCCCCGGCCTGCCCGAGCACTGGCGCCCCGCCGGCGTGCGCGAGGACGACGGCCGCCCCGCCGTCGAGCTGGCCGCCTTCGCCGCCACCGTCACCGGCGTGGCCGTCGCGATCGCCGAGACCGGCACCCTGGTCCTGGACGGCGGGCCCCGCTCGGGCCGGCGCGCGGTGTCGCTGCTGCCCGACTGCCTGGTCTGCGTCGTGGAGGCCGGGCAGGTGGTCGGCGGCGTCCCCGAGGGGCTGGCCCGACTCGAGCCGACCGCGCCGCTGACCATGGTGAGCGGCCCCTCGGCCACCAGCGACATCGAGCTGCAGCGGGTCGAGGGCGTGCACGGCCCGCGCACGCTGGTCGTCGTCCTCGTCGGCTGAGGACGGAACCGCTCAGCGCCAGCGGTACTCCATCTCCGGGCGGCCGGCGCCGCCGTAGCGGGGGGCGCGGTCGACCAGGCCGGCGTCGGCGAGGTACTCCAGGTAGCGGCGGGCGGTGATCCGCGAGGCGCCGATCAGCTCGGCGGTCTCGGCGGCCGAGAGCCCGTCGCCGGCCCGGACCGCGGAGACGACGGCGTCGAGGGTCTCCCGGCCCATCCCCTTCGGCAGCGGCGCGGACCGGCCCGGGCGGACCGCGCCCAGCACCCGGTCGACCTCGTCCTGCCCGGCGGCGTCCCCGCCGGCGGCCAGCCGCGACCGGTACTCGGCGTAGGCGGTCAGCCGGTCCCGCAGCGCCGGGTAGGTGAACGGCTTGAGCAGGTAGCCGACGACACCGTGCGCCGCGGCCGCGCGGACGGTGGTGAGCTCCCGCGCCGAGGTGACCGCCAGGACGTCGACCTGCGCGCCGGCGCCGCGGATCCGCCGGCACAGCTCGATGCCGTGCGCGTCGGGCAGGTTCATGTCGAGGAGTACGAGGTCGACCGGCACCCGGGCCAGCGCGTCGAGGGCCGCGGCGCCGGTGCCGGCCACCGCCGCCGTGCTGAAGCCCGCGGTCCGGTCGACGTAGGCGCGGTGGGCCTCGGCGGCAACCGGCTCGTCCTCGACGACGAGGACGCGGATCACGACGCCGCCCCGGCCGGCACGGGCAGGGGCAGCCGGACGACGAACTCCGCGCCCGGCCCCGGCCGGACGGCGATCGTCCCGCCGTGCCGGGTGACGGCGGCCGCGACCAGGGCCAGCCCCAGGCCGCGGCCCAGCCCGGCCGGTGCACCGTCGGTGTCCTTGGTCGACCAGCCGCGCTCGAAGACCCGCCCCAGGTCCGCCTCGGCGACCCCCGGGCCGGTGTCCTCGACCCGGATCTCCAGCCGGCCGTCGGCCACCTCGGCGGCGAACTGCACCTCCCGCGGGGGATCGCCGGCCAGCGCGGCGTCGATGGCGTTGTCGAGCAGGTTGCCGACGACGGTCACCAGGTCGCCGCCGGGCAGGCCGGTGTCCCCCACCGAGGTGGCCGGGTCGATCTCCAGCAGCACGCCGCGCTCGTGCGCGGTGGCCACCTTGCCGAGCAGCAGCGCGGCCAGCACCGGGTCGCCGACGGACCCGACCACGCGGTCGGTGAGCCGCTGCGCCGACGCCAGCGAGGCGATGGCGAAGTCGACCGCCTCCTGGGTGCGGCCGAGCTCCACCAGGGACACGGTGGTGTGCAGCCGATTGGCGGCCTCGTGCGCCTGCGCCCGCAGGGACTCGGCGAACGACCGGACGCTGTCCAGCTCGCCGGTGAGCGCCTGCAGGTCGGTGTGGTCCCGCAGCGTCACCACGGTGCCCGCCGACCCGTCGGCGGCCTGCGGCGGGGCCTGGTTGACCACGAGCACCCGGGTGCCGGTCACGTGCACCTCGTCGACCGCGGTGCGCTGCTGGGCCAGCACCGCGGTGAGCTCGGCCGGCAGCCCCAACTCGGCGACGTGCCGGCCGGTCGGGTCGCCGGCCAGCCCGAGCAGCCGCCGGGCCTCGTCGTTGACCAGCTGCACCCGCTGCTCGCCGTCCACCAGGAGCAGCCCCTCGCGGACGGCGTGCAGCACGGCGGAGTGGTACTCGACCATCCGCGCCAGCTGGCCGGGCGAGAGCCCGTGCGTCTGCCGCTGCAGCCGCCGGCTCAGCGCCCAGCTGCCCAGCCCGCCGACGGCGAGGGTGGCCAGGGCGGTCCCGGCGATCCCGGGGACGGCGGCGGCGAGGTCGTCCCCGATCGCCTCGACGGTGATCCCCGCCGACACCAGTGCGACGACGTCGCCGCCGTCGCCCACCACGGGGCCGGTGGCCCGGACCGACGGGCCGAGGGTGCCGGTGTAGGTCTCGGTGAAGGTCTCCCCCGCCAGCGCCGGCGCGATGGTCCCGCGGAACGGGCGGCCGATCTCGGCCGGGTCGGGGTGCGTGTACCGGGTGCGGTCGGGCGCGAGGACGGTGATGAAGGACGTGCCGGTGTCGGCGCGGACCTGCTCCACGTAGGGCTGCAGGACGCCGGTCGGGTCGGGGCCGGCGACCGCGTCCCGGACCAGAGGCGAGTCGGCCAGGCTCTCCACGATCGCGGTCGTCTCCTGCTCGGCGGTCTCCTGCACGGCCTGCCGGGCGTCGAGGTAGGCGACCACCGACGCGGTCAGGACGACGACCCCCACTACCAGCGCCTGGAGGAGCAGCAACCGCCGGGCCAGGCTCGGATCGCGCCGGTGCGACAGGAACGCGGGCACGTGCACGCAGGGAGTGTGCCGCCTGGCGCCGTCCCCCCGGCCGTCGTCGCGCCCCCGTGAACGCAATGACCGAATGCGTGACCGGCGTCACCGCGCACCGCACTGTGACTGGCATCGCAACACGCGGGGCACTCCCCTCCGGGGCCCGCGACCCGCCGCCCCCCCACGACAGGAGCTCGCCATGGCGTCAGGCACCGAGCACGACCGACCGCCGGCCACCCGGCGCAAGGACCGCACCCACTGGCTCTACATCGCCGTCATCGGCGCCGTGGTCCTGGGCATCGCGGTCGGCTTCGCGTTCCCGGAGTTCGCGACGAGCCTGAAGTGGCTGGGCACCGCGTTCGTGGGCCTGATCAAGATGCTCATCGCGCCGGTCATCTTCTGCACGATCGTGCTGGGCATCGGCGCGATCCGGCAGGCGGCGAAGGTGGGCCGGATCGGCGGTCTGGCGCTCGGCTACTTCATCCTCATGTCGACCGTCGCGCTGGCGATCGGCCTGGTGGTCGGCAACATCATCAACCCCGGGGACGGGCTCCAGCTCTCGGACGAGCTCCGGGGTGAGGGCGCCGCGCTGGCCGGGGAGGCCCACGAGAGCGGCGGCACCGTCGACTTCCTGCTCGGGCTGATCCCGACCACGCTCCTGTCGGCCCTGACGGCGGGATCGGTGCTGCAGGCGCTGCTCGTCGCGCTGCTGGTCGGCTTCGCGATCCAGGCCATGGGACGCTCCGGTGAGCCCCTGCTGCGCGGCATCGGCCACCTGCAGAAGCTGGTCTTCCGCATCCTGGCGATGATCATGTGGTTGGCCCCGATCGGCGCCTTCGGCGCGATCGCGGCGGTCGTCGGCGAGACCGGCATCGACGCGCTGAAGAGCCTGGCCGTGATCATGATCGCCTTCTACGCGACCTGCGCGATCTTCGTCTTCGTCGTCCTCGGGCTGATCCTGCGGCTCGTCGCCCACGTCAACGTCTTCTCGCTGCTGAAGTACCTCGGCCGGGAGTTCCTGCTGATCGTCTCGACGTCCTCGTCGGAGACGGCGCTGCCCCGCCTGATCGCCAAGATGGAGCACGCCGGCGTGAGCCAGCCGGTGGCCGGGATCGTCGTCCCGACCGGGTACTCGTTCAACCTGGACGGCACCGCGATCTACCTGACGATGGCCTCGCTGTTCATCGCCGAGGCGCTCGGCGACCCGCTGACCATCGGCGAGCAGCTCGGCCTGCTGGTCTTCATGATCGTCGCCTCGAAGGGCGCCGCCGGGGTCACCGGCGCCGGCCTGGCCACGCTGGCCGGCGGGCTGTCGGCGCACCGCCCCGACCTGCTCGACGGCGTCGGCCTGATCGTCGGCATCGACCGGTTCATGTCCGAGGCCCGCGCGGTGACCAACTTCGCCGGCAACGCGATCGCCACCGTCCTGGTCGCCACCTGGACCAAGGAGCTCGACCGCGAGCAGCTGTCGGCGGCGCTGTCCGGCGAGAGCCCCTTCGACGAGGAGACGATGCTCGACGACCACGGCTCCGGGGACCTGCCGGAGTCCGGCAGCAACGCCGGCCCCGGGCAGCGGGACGCCGAGTCCGCGCAGCGGGAGGTCGCCGAGGCGTCCGTGCGCTGACCGCTCCCGCCCTGGACGAGGGTGCCCGGCCGCCTGGCCGGGCACCCTCGTCGCGTCAGGGGTGGGCGTGGTGGCGGTCCCCGGAGCGGCGCCGGTCGCCGTCCCCGTCGTCGTGCCCGTCGTCCTCGTCCGTCTCGTCGTCGGTGTCGTCTGCGGTGTCCTCGGCCGGGCGGGAGCTGCGCCGCAGGTCGATCACCGCGAGCACGAGGGCGGCGAGCACCCCGACGAGGGCGACCGCCAGTCCGGCGGCCGCCGCGGTCGGGAAGTCCTCGCCGGTCGCGCCGAGGACGACGTAGAACAGGCCCGGCAGCGCCGCGGTGCCGATCGCGCCGCCGAAGCGCTGCGCGGTCTGCAGCCCGCCGCCGGCGGCGCCGGCCATCCGGACCGGCACGTCCCGGAGGGTCATGGTGACGTTGGGCGACAGGACGCCGCCGCCCCCGATGCCGGCGACCAGCAGGGCCGGCGCGACCGCCCAGCCCACCGCCGACGCCGGCACGACGAGCAGGACGACCGCCGCGGCGCCCAGCCCGGCGAGCACCAGGCACAGGCCCACGACGGTGATCGCCCGCCCGTAGCGCTCGACCAGCCGCCCGGCGACCACCGCCGAGACCGCGGCGCCGATCGCGAACGGCGTCACCGCCAGGCCCGACCGCAGCGGGCTGAAGCCGAGGCCGTTCTGGAACAGCAGCGCGAAGACGAGCCAGATCCCGCTGAACCCGATGAAGTACGCCGTGCCCAGCGCCGCGCCGATGCCGTACCCGCGGGTCTCGGTCACCAGGCGGGGGTCGAACACCGGCTGGCCGTCGCGCCGCACCACCCGCTGCTCCCAGACCGCGAAGGCGGTCAGCACCAGCACCCCGACCGGGAACAGCCACCACAGCCGGGCCAGCCCGCCGGCCTCGGCCTGCACCAGGGGCAGCAGGACGGCGAACGCCCCCACCCCCAGCAGCAGGGCGCCGCCCACGTCGATGCCGCCCCGCTGGCCGGTGCCGCCCCGGGGCAGGAGCCGCCAGGCGAGGACGAAGGCGACCACGCCGATCGGCACGTTGACGTAGAAGACCCACCGCCAGCCGTCGGGCCCGTCGGCGAGGGCGAGGATCAGCCCGCCGACGACCGGCCCGACCGCGGTGGAGATGCCGACCGTGGCCCCGAACATCCCGAACGCCCGGGCACGCTCGTCGCCGCGGAACAGCTGCTGGATCAGCCCCGAGTTCTGCGGCGCCAGGCACCCGGCGGCCAGGCCCTGCGCCAGCCGGGCGGCCACCAGGAGCCCCGCCGACGGGGCCGCTCCGGCCGCGGCGCTGCACACCACGAACAGCGACAGGCCGACGAGGAACATCCGCCGCCGGCCGAAGGCGTCGCCCAGCCGCCCGGCCGGGACCAGCATGAGCGCGAAGGTCAGCGCGTACCCGGACACCACCCACTGGACGGTGGCCGCGGAGGCGCCGAGGTCGCGCTGCATCGACGGGAGCGTGACCGACACGATGCTGACGTCGAGCAGGCTCATGAAGCCGACGACCAGGGTCACCCACAGGGCCCGCCACCGCCGCGAGTGCGGCCGGTAGCCGTCCTCCGGGGAGCCCTCCTGAGCGGCGCGGGACCGGCGGACGGCGGACGAGGACACGCGGGCGCCTCCGGGGAGCTGGGGAGAGGCGGCCGGGTGCGCGCCCACCTGCCAGTGTCCGCCGATGCGGCCCCGGCCGCGGCCCGGGATCAGGCCGGGGCGGTCGCCCCCTCGCTCAGCGGCAGCAGCACCTGGAAGCGGGTGTCGCCGGGCTCGGAGCGCACCCGCAGGTCACCGCCGTGCCGGTTGACCACGATCCGCCAGGAGACGTCCAGGCCGAGGCCGGTGCCCTGGCCGACCGGCTTGGTGGTGAAGAACGGCTCGAACACCCGGCGGCGCAGGTCCTCGGGGATGCCCGGGCCGGTGTCGGCGACCTCGACCAGCACGCAGCCGCCGTCCCGGGCGGTGCGCAGCGTCAGCGTGCCCTCCCCCGCCATGGCGTCCAGCGCGTTGACGATGAGGTTGGTCCACACCTGGTTGAGCTCCCCGGCGTAGGCCGGCACCAGCGGCAGCGACCGGTCGTAGTCCTTCACCACGGTCACCGCGGGCGGGATCTTGGCGCTCAGCATGACCAGGGTGGCGTCCAGCCCGGCGTGCACGTCGGCCGGCTGGTGCGGCGCGCGGTCCAGCTGCGAGTACTGCCGGGCGGCGTCGACCAGGCCGGAGATCCGGCCGGTGCTCTCGATGATCTCGCCCATCAGCAGCTCGGTCTCGACCGTGTAGGCCAGCCAGCGCAGCGCCGGCTCGAGGAAGGCCGGCGCCACGGCGTCCTCCACCCGGTCGAGGTCGTCAGGCCCGAGCCCGGCGGCCACGAAGACGCCGGCCAGCTCCCACGGATTGCCCAGGCCGTGGTCCTCGAGCCAGTCCGACAGCTCGTCCTCGCGGTCGGAGCGCTCCAGGGCGGTCAGCTCCGGGGCGTCCCCGATCCGCGCGACGAGGGTCTCCTGCAGCCCGGTCAGCGCCCGCAGCGCCTCGCCGTCGAGCTTGCCCTCCGACAGCAGCGCCAGCTTGTGCCGCATGCCGGCGACCCGGTCGCGCAGGGCCGACGCCGCCCGCGCGGCGGCCGCCGCCGGGTTGTTCAGCTCGTGGGTGAGCCCGGCGGTGAGCTTGCCCAGCGCCAGCAGCCGCTCGCGCTGGCTGACCAGCTCGGCGATGTTGCGCTGGCCGAAGAACAGCCCCTCCAGCAGGTGCACGGCCATGGGGTACCAGCGCCGGAACACCGCCTCGAACTCCGCCGCCGGCAGCGCGAGGAACCGGCAGTCGGTGACCGCCCGCACCGTGCCCGGGTAGGTCTGGGCGATCCGCTCGCCGATGTAGAACTGCACCGCGCCGGAGTAGACGCCGCGCTGCGACGTCCGCACCGTCTCGACCTCGCTGCCGCCGACGAAGCGCACCATGCTCATCTCGCCGTCCAGCAGCACGTAGAAGCACGTCGCCGGCTCCCCCTCGACCGACACCTCCGTGCCGGCCGGGAAGTCCAGCACCGCCCCGTGCCGGGCCACCCAGTCCAGCTGGCCGTCGTCGAGGTCGGCGAAGAGGAACAGCTCCCGCAGCTCGGCCACCGTCAGGGTGGCCGCGGGCGCGCTCACCGCTCCCCCAGGTACCGGTGCACGAGCGTCACGGCCATCGCGCCCTCGCCGACCGCCGAGGCGACCCGCTTCACCGACTCGGCCCGCACGTCGCCGGCGACGAACACCCCGGGCAGGCTGGTCTCCAGGAAGAACGGGTCCCGGTCCAGCGGCCAGCCCGGCGGCCGCCGCCCGTCGCGCAGCAGCGCCGGTCCGGTCGGGATGAAACCGCGCTCGTCGCGGACGACCGCGCCGTCCAGCCAGCCGGTGCGCGGCGCGCCGCCGATGAAGACGAACAGGTGGCTGGCCGGCACGGTCTCCCGCTGCCCGGAGCGGGCGTCGTCCAGCGTGACCGCCTCCAGGTGGTCGTCCCCGTGCGCCTGCGCGACCGTGGTGCAGGTCCGCACCGAGATCTGCGGGATGCCCGCGACCTGCTCGATGAGGTAGGCCGACATCGACGCCTCCAGGGAGGGCCCGCGGACCAGCAGGCACACCGACCGGGCGTAGCGCGAGAAGAAGACCGCCGCCTGGCCCGCGGAGTTGGCGCCGCCGACGATGAGGACGTCCCGGTCGGCGCACTCGGCGGCCTCGGTCATCGCCGAGCCGTAGAAGACCCCGCGGCCGGTCAGGTCGTCGACGCCGTCGACCCCCAGGCTCCGGTAGGAGACCCCGGTGGCGAGGACGACGGCGTGCGCCCCGATGCTGCGGCCGTCGTCCAGGCGCAGCACCCGCTTGGGCCCGTGCGACTCCAGCGCGACGGCCGTGCGGGCCAGCAGCAGCTCGGCGCCGAACTTCACCGCCTGCCGCCGCGCCCGGTCGGCCAGCTGCCCGCCGGAGACGCCGTCGGGGAAGCCCAGGTAGTTCTCGATCCGGCTGCTCTGCCCGGCCTGCCCGCCGGTGGCCACCTGCTCGACCAGCACGGTGCGCAGCCCCTCCGACGCCGCGTACACCGCCGCGCCCAGGCCCGCCGGCCCGCCGCCGACCACGACCACGTCGTAGAAGTCGGCCTGCGGCTCCACGGCCAGCCCGGCGACGGCGGCCAGCTCGGCCTCGCCCGGGTGCCGCAGGACCTGCGCGTCCGGCGTCACGACCACGGGGACGTCGTCCGGGCCGGCGCCGGCGGCGGCGAGGATCCGCTGCCCCTCGGGCTCCTCGACGCTGTACCAGCGGTAGGGGACGGCGTTGCGGGCGAGGAAGTCCCGCGCCCGGAAGGACGGCGCCGACCACCGGTGCCCGACGAGTTTCATGCCCTCGAAACCGGTGTCCGACGACTCCCGCCAGGCGTCGATCATGGCGTCGACCACCGGGTAGAGCTTCTCCTCCGGCGGGTTCCACGGCTTGAGCAGGTAGGAGTCGACGTCGACGACGTTGATGGCCGAGATCGCCGCGTCGGTGTCGGCGTAGGCGGTGAGCAGCGCGCGGCGGGCCCTCGGGAACAGGTCCATGGCCCGCTCGAGGAACTCGATGCCGTTCATCTCGGGCATCCGGTAGTCGGCGAGCACCGCGGCGACCGGGTCGCCGCGAAGCTTCAGCTCCCGGAGCGCCTCGAGCGCCTCGTCGCCCGAGCTCGCACGCAGCACCCGGAAGTCCTCGCCGTAGCGACGGCGGAGGTCGCGGGCGACGGCCCGGGAGACACCCGGGTCGTCGTCGACGCTGAGCAGGACCGGCTTGCCCATCTCGGCCTCCCGTCGGGTGCGCCGGACACCCGACGCGGCCCCCGTGCCGCCACGCTAGTCCCGCGCCCGGCCCCGACGACAGCCTCGCGCGGCGGCCCGCCCCGGGCCTACGGTGGGCGCCGGATCCAGCACCGGACCGGGAGGACGCCGCCATGACCGCTCCCGCGGGGATCGACCCGTCCGTGCCGCCCAGCGGCACCGGCTGCCTGGAGTGCGAGGCGACCGGCGGGTGGTGGTTCCACCTGCGCCGCTGCGCGCAGTGCGGGCACGTCGGCTGCTGCGACTCCTCGCCCTCCCGGCACGCCCGGGCGCACGCCGCCGAGTCCGGTCACCCCGTCGTCCGCAGCTTCGAGCCCGGTGAGACCTGGTTCTGGGACTTCGCCCACGAGCGCCCGGTGACCGGCCCCGACCTCGCTCCGCCGCTCGCCCACCCGCACGACCAGCCGGCACCCGGTCCCCGCGGCCGCGTCCCGGCCGACTGGCGCGCCCACCTGCACTGATCGCGGGGCGCCCCGCGCGCTCCACCCGGTGCGCCGGGCGACGCGGCGGTGTCGCACGTCGGCCCGCCTCCGCCGGGGTCCCGGCGGCCTCTTGACAACGACTGTGACGGCCAGCACCATCTCTGCATCCGGTTTCTGAAACCGGTTGCAGCAACATCACCCAGCCGGATCCCGGTCCCCTGCCCCCGCTCCGCGCAGGCCCGCCGGCGCACCCGTTCCCGACGTCCCAGCATCGAGGAGGATCACGTGCACGACGTCTCGGTCGAGGCCGGCGCCCACGAACCGCACGGTCGCCGGACCCCCAGGAAGGCCGCGATCAGCGCGTGGATCGGCAGCGCGCTGGAGTACTACGACTTCTTCATCTACGGCACGGCGGCAGCGCTCGTCTTCCCGCAGATCTTCTTCCCCGAGGGCGACCAGGCCGCCGCCACCATCGCCTCGCTGGCCACCTTCGGCGTCGCCTACGTGGCCCGCCCGGTCGGCTCGTTCATCCTCGGGCACGTGGGCGACACGTTCGGCCGCAAGAACGTCCTGCTGATCACGCTCTTCGGCATGGGCATCGCGACGTTCCTCATCGGCGTGCTGCCCACCTACGACCAGATCGGCTACGCCGCGCCGATCCTGCTGCTGGTGCTCCGCGTCTGCCAGGGCCTGGCCGTCGCCGGCGAGCAGTCCAGCGCCAGCTCCATGTCGCTGGAGCACGCCCCGCCCCACCGGCGGGCCTTCTTCACCAGCTTCACCCTGGCCGGCACGCAGTTCGGCCTCATCCTGGCCACCGCGGTGTTCATCCCGATCGCCGCGATGCCCACCGACGCCCTGCTCTCCTGGGGCTGGCGAATCCCGTTCCTGCTCAGCGCCGTGGTCATGGTGGTCGCCTGGTGGATCCGGCGGACGCTGCACGAGACCCCGGCCTTCGAGGAGGAGCAGGAGCAGCAGGCCGTTCCGAAGACGCCGCTCAAGGTCCTGTTCACGCACTACACGCCCGACGTGCTGAAGGTCATGATCGCTGCGCTGGTCTCGACGATCAGCACGATCCTGTCGATCTACAGCTTGACCTACGGCGTGAACACGATCGGCCTGTCCCGGACCAGCCTGCTGTGGATGCTGATCCTGTCCAACATCGTCGCGCTCGGCGCCATCCCGCTCTGGGGGATGATCGGCGACAAGATCGGCCGCAAGCCGGTCTTCGCCATCGGGGCGCTCGGCCCGGCGGTGCTGATCTGGCCGTTCATCTGGTCGGTCAGCCAGGCCAACCTCCCGCTGGTGTTCCTGTTCGGCATCGTGCTCGGCGGCGTCGCCTACAGCGCCTACGGCGGCGTCGGGTACGCGCTGTGGAGCGAGCAGTTCGACACCAAGGTCCGCATGTCCGGTGTCGCCGTCGGCACCCAGTTCGGTTTCGCGCTCGGCGGGTTCGCCCCGACGATCGCCGCCGCGCTGGCCGGCCCGTCCCTGGAGGACTGGATCCCCGTCGCGATCTTCGCCTGCGCCGCCGCGGTGGTCGCCACGATCGCCGTGCTGACCATGCGCGAGACCCGCGACGTGCCGATGCACGAGCTGGGCCGGGCCGCGGCCCGGGGGAAGCGCCAGGTCGCCGACGCCGCCTGATCCCCATCCGCGGAGCGGGCGTCCCCGGTGCACCCGGGGGCGCCCGCTCCGTCGTCCCGGGCGGGGGATCAGCGGGGGGCGGGGCCGGTGGACGCGCGGACGATGAGCTCCGTGGCCAGGCTCTCCCGGGGGGTGGTGCCCGCGCCGGGGGCCGGTTCGGCCAGCATCCGGACGGCGACCGCCCCGGCCCGGCCGACCGGCACGCGCACCGAGGTCAGGGCCGGCTGGGTGAGTGCGGCGATCCAGCTGTCGTCGATGCCGAGGACGCTGACCTGGTCGGGCACGCGCACCCCGCGCTCGGTGAGCCGGTTGACCACCCCGAGGGCGATCTGGTCGTTGTAGGCCAGCACGGCGGTGACGTCCTCGGCCATCACCAGGTCCGCCGCGCGCACCCCCGGCTCGTAGCGGGGCTGGAAGGGGCCGAGGTCGACGACCTCCAGGCCGCGGCGCGCGGCCGCGGCGTGCAGCGCCCCGTGCCGCTCCGGCGTCATGTAGGACTCCTCCGGGCCGCCGAGGTAGGCCAGCCGCCGGTGCCCCAGCGCCACCAGGTGGTCGACGGCCTGGCCGATGCCCTGGTCGCTGGGGGTCGCCACCGCGGGGACGCCGTCCACCACGCGGCTGACCGTGACCACGGGGGTGAGCGCGGCGACGGCCCGGACGTCCTCCTCGGGGAGCCGGGAGGAGGCGAGCACCAGCCCGTCGACCTGGCGGGCCATGGCGAGGGCGACGTCGAGCTCCTGGCGCACGTGCTCGTCGGAGTCGGCGACGAACAGCGACCGCTCCCGGTGCCGCGCCTCCCGCTGCACCTCCTTGATGAGCGGGGTGAAGAACGGGTTGGCGATGTCGGGGACGATCACGCCGAGGTTGCCGGTGCGACCCATGGCCAGGCTCCGGGCGACGGGGTTGGGCTGGTAGCCGAGCTCGGCGGCGGCGGCGAACACCCGCCGGCGCGCCTCCTCGGCCACGACCTCGGGACGGGCGAAGGCCCGTGACACCGTCGAGGGCGAGACCCCGGCGTGGGCCGCGACCGTCCGGATGTTCGTCACGCCAGCTCCCGTCCCCGTGCACCGCCGGCGCCGGACGGCGCCGCGACACCGATCATGCCGTGGAACGGTGCAGCAACCGGTGCAGGTCCCGGCACAGGAGGTCTGCGGCGGCCTCCGCGGCCGGGGACACCGACCCGTAGCTGAAGAACCCGTGGTCCAGCGTCGGGAACACCCGCAGCACCACCGGGACGCCGGCGGCCCGGAGCGCGGCGGCGTACTCCAGCGTGTCGGCGTACAGGAAGTCGTGGGCGCCGATGCCGATGACGGTCGGCGGGAGGGCCGCGAGCGTCGGGGCGAGGACGGGTGACACCCGCGGGTCGCCGGCCAGCGCGTCGCCGTCCGGGCCCAGGTACTGCAGCCGGACGTCGGCGCTGGTGTCCCCGCGCAGGTCGGTGCCCGGGTAGAGGAGGAACTGCCCGGCCACCGGGGTGCCACGGTCGGCGAGCTCCTGGGTCAGGACCGCGGCCAGGTTGCCGCCGGCGCTGTCGCCGGCGACGACGAACCGGGCGGGGTCCCCGCCGAGCTCGTCGACGTGCTCGAGCACCCAGCGGGCGGCGGCGCGGCAGTCGTCCAGGCCGGCCGGGTACGGGTCCTCCGGCGCCAGCCGGTAGTCGACCTGGACGACGACGGCGCCGGCGGTGGCCGCGATGCGGGCGGCGCTGCCCTGGTGGGAGTCCAGGTCGCCGATCACCCAGCCGCCGCCGTGGACGTAGAGCACGGTGACGTCGGTGGGCTGCACCGGCCGCTGCACGCGGATGCGGACGTCGCCGGCCGGCCCCGGGAGGACGCCGTCGGTCACCGAGGCCACGGGGAACGGCCGTGGCGGGTAGAAGTCGCGCCGCATCACCACCCCGCGCTCGCGCGCGACCGCGGGCGGGGCGTCGAGCAGCGGCCACATGCCGGTGGCCGCCATGCGCGCCTCCAGGTCGGCGGTGTGCGGGTCCAGCGGCCGCGGATCGCCGAGCCGGCGCCCGGCGAGCACCCGGCGCAGGAAGGCGATCGAGCGGTCGGTGACCTCGGGGACGACCGGCGCGCCGACGAACACGTGGTCGCCGGCGGTCTCTAAGTACTCGGTCTCGACGCGGGCCTCGGTCAGCGCCTCGGCCAGCAGGCGGCTCTGCGCCACGGGCACCAGCTGGTCGTCCTTGCCGTGCGCGACGAACACCGCCGGGCCGTCGGGGCGGACGTACCGGACGGGCGAGAGGTCGTCGCGCGACCAGGTGGTGTCGCGCAACAGGATCGCGAACGGATCCCCCTCGCCGAGCTCTTCCGACTCGGCGTCCACCGGCGAGGACATCGCGGCGAGGTCGGAGGGGCCGTACCAGTCGACGACGGCCTGCACCTCGGTCGAGCGGTCGGTCGCCTCACCCACCGGCGGCTCGGCCTCCAGCCGGCGGCACAGCCCGGCCAGGAGGGCCAGGTGCGCGCCGGCCGACTCGCCCCAGAGCGCGACCCGGGAGCCGTCGAGGCCGAACACCTCGGCCTGCGCGCGCAGCCAGCGGACGGCGGCCTGCACGTCGAGCACCCCGGCCGGGAACGGCGCCTCGGCGGCCAGCCGGTAGTCGACCAGGGCGACGGCGAAGCCCGCGGCCACGATCCGCTCGACCACCCGGTTCTGGTGCAGGTGCGGCGCCCGGCGCCGGCGTGAGCCGTGCACCCAGCCGCCGCCGTGCACCCAGACGACGACCGGCGCGCCCTCGGCCGGCCGCTGCTCCGGCACCCACAGGTCGAGCATCAGCGGCCGGTAGCCCGGCTCGACGGCGTAGACGAGGGCCTCCCAGCGCAGCTCGCCGTCGGCGCCGCGCACCGGGGGCGCGAACGGGAAGGCCGCCGTGCCGTCGGAGAGCGGGCCCGGCTCCGGGCGGGCGACGGCGAGCAGGTCGGCGGGCTCGGGCACGGGAGCTCCTCGGGACTGGGGTGGACCGCCGCGGGTACCGGGCCCCGGGCGCGAGGCCGACTATGCAACCGGTCTCAAGCACTGTCAACGCGCGCCAGTGCGGTAGGGGACGAGTCGTTGACACCGGTTGCAGAACGTTTCAAACTGAGCGGGCGACGGTGCGCCGGATCACACCGGCACACCCTCCCCCTCCGAGCCCCACCGCCGGGAGGCACCCCCTGTCCCGAAACGCGCTCCCCGTCCCGCCCGACTCCCCCGGCGTCCTCGTCGGCCTGGTCGGCACCGGGATCGGCCCGTCACTCACCCCGCCGCTGCACGAGCGGGAGGCCGACCGGCTCGGACTCCGGTACCTCTACCGGCGCCTGGACCTCGACGCCCTCGGCCTGCCCGCCACCGCCGTCGGCGACGTCCTGGCCGCGGCCCGGCTGGCCGGCTACGACGGCCTCAACGTCACGCACCCGTGCAAGCAGCTGGTCCTGTCCCACCTCGACGAGCTCTCCCCCGACGCCGAGGCCCTGGGCGCGGTGAACACCGTCGTCCTCCGCGACGGCCGGGCGGTCGGCCACAACACCGACTGGTCGGGCTTCGCCCGGGCCTTCGACCGCGGCCTGACCGACGCCGCGCTGGACCGGGTGGTGCTGCTCGGCGCCGGCGGTGCGGGAGCGGCGGTGGCGCACGCGCTGCTGACCCTCGGGACGCGCCGGCTGACCATCGTCGACGTCGACGTCGCGCGGGCCGCCGAGCTCGCCGGTGCGCTGGGCGACCGGTTCGGCGTCGACCGCGCGGCCGGGGCCGACCTGGCCGGCCTGCCCGGAGTGGTCGGCGCGGCCGACGGCCTGGTGCACGCCACCCCCACCGGGATGGCCGCCCACCCCGGCCTGCCGCTGGACGCCGGTGTGCTGCGCCCGGACCTGTGGGTGGCCGACATCGTCTACCGGCCGCTGGAGACAGAGCTGGTGCGGACCGCCCGCGGCCTCGGCTGCCGGGTCCTCGACGGCGGCGGCATGGCGGTCTTCCAGGCCGTGGACGCCTTCCGGCTGTTCACCGGCGTCGAGCCCGACGCCGAGCGCATGCTCGCCCACTTCACCGAGCTGGTCACCGGGCCGGACGTCGATGTCCGGATCAGCTGAGCCGGGACGGGGCCGCCGCCGGGCCATCGCCACGGTCTGCCTGTCCGGCACCCTCGAGGACAAGCTGACCGCGGCGGCCGCCGCCGGCTTCGACGGCATCGAGCTCTTCGAGCCCGACCTGCTCGCCGCACCGTGGTCGCCGGCGGAGGTCGCCGCCCGCTGCGCCGACCTGGGCCTGTCGATCGACCTGTACCAGCCCTTCCGTGACCTGGACTCGACCGACCCGGCGCGCCTGGCCCGCAACCTGCGCCGCGCCGAGGCCAAGTTCGACGTCATGGCCGCACTCGGCGTGGACACCGTCCTGGTCTGCTCGTCGGTCGCACCCGACGCCGTCGACGATCCCGACCGGCTGGCCGGGCAGCTGGCCGCCGCCGCCGAACGCGCCGCGGCCCGCGGGCTGCGGATCGCCTACGAGGCGCTGGCGTGGGGCACCCACGTGTCGACCTGGGAGCGCTCGTGGGACGCCGTCCGGCGCGCGGACTCCCCCGCGCTCGGCCTGTGCCTGGACAGCTTCCACGTGCTCTCCCGCGGCGGGGACCCCGCCGGGTTCGTGGAGGTCCCCGGCGAGAAGCTGTTCTTCCTGCAGCTGGCCGACGCCCCGCAGCTGCGGATGGACGTGCTCCAGTGGAGCCGCCACCACCGGCTGTTCCCCGGCCAGGGCGCGTTCGACCTGCCGCACTTCCTCGGCTGCGTGCTCGCCGCCGGCTACGCCGGCCCCCTGTCGCTGGAGGTGTTCAACGACGTCTACCGGCAGTCCGACCCGGCCCGGACGGCGGTGGACGCCATGCGCTCGCTGCAGTGGCTGGAGGAGGCCCACGCGCTGCGCGGTCCGGGCGCGGCGCCGACCCCGCCCGCGCCGGCGCTGACCGGGTGGTCGTTCACCGAGCTCGCGGTCGACGGCGTCTCCGGGCCGCGCGCCGCCGAGGTGCTCGCCACGCTCGGCTTCACCCACACCGGGCAGCACCGGTCCAAGCCCGTGCAGCTGTGGGAGCAGGGCGGGGCGCGGGTGCTGCTCAACGCCTCCGTCGTCCGCCCGGCCGCGACCGGTGTGGCGGCGGTGGCCGCCCTCGGGCTGGAGAGCGCCGACCCGGTGCGCTCCGCGGCGCGGGCCGAGGCCATGAGCGCGCCGGTGCTGCCGCGCACCCGCGGCGCCGCCGAGGCGGAGCTCGCGGCGATCGCCGCCCCCGACGGCACCCAGGTGTTCTTCACCCGGACCGGGCCCGACGGCTGGCCGGCCGACTTCCTCCCCACCGGCTCGGCGGCCGGGCCGGGTGCCGGGATCACCCGGGTGGACCACGTGGGCCTGACCCAGCCCTTCGACGCCTTCGACGAGGCCGGGCTGTTCTACCGGGCGGTGCTGGGGCTCGATCCCCAGGAGGTCACCGAGCTCGCCGCGCCGTTCGGGCTGGTGCGCACCCGGGCGGTCACCGGCCCCGACCGGGCCGTGCGGCTGGCGCTGAGCGTCTCCGCGCTGCGGCGGGGCGGTTGGGCGCCGGGCGTGCCCGAGCCGCAGTACGTCGCGCTGGCGACCGACGACCTGGTGGGCACCGCGCGCCGGCTGCGGGCCGCGGGCGCCCCGCTGCTGCCGGTGCCGGCGAACTACGCCGACGACCTCGCCGTCCGGTTCGACCTCCCCGACGACCTGCTCGCCGCGGTCCGGGAGCACGGGCTGCTGTACGAGGAGGACGCGCGCGGCGGCTACCTGCACCTGGCCACCGAGCTCATCGGCGACCGGGTGTTCTTCGAGGTCGTGCAGCGCCTGGGCGGCTACGACGGCTACGGCACCGCCGACGCCCCCGTCCGGATGGCCGCCCACCGCCGCGCCCGCTCGGCGGCCGTCGTCCTCGCGCCGTAGCGGAGTGGCAGGAGTGCGGAAAGCGTCACCCTGCCACTCCGCTCACCCGACGTCGGGGACGAGGAAGTCCAGCCCGGTCACGTCCGCGCCGGGCGAGACCCGGTGCGGACGCGGTCCGGAGCGAGGCGGGCGGTTTCCACCGGCTCGGTCCTGCCGCCCTGTCCAGACGATCTCGTGCCGAAACCCGGCCGACTCCGGCCCGTCGGGCCACCCGCCCCTCGTCAGCCGACCCGGGTGACGCCGGCGGCGTGCCGGCGGGCCAGCGCCCGGTAGGTTCCCGGGTTGGCGGTCACCCAGCCGCGGGCGCCCTCTGAGAGCGGGCCGCGCACCCGTGCCGGCGCGCCGAGCACCAGCACCTCGTCCGGGACGGTCATGCCGGGCGGGACGAGGCTGTGCGCACCGACCAGGGCCCGGCGGCCGATGCGCGCGCCGTCCTGCACCGTCGCCCCGTTGCCGACCAGCGCCTCGGCGCCGATCACCGCCCCGTGCACCACGCAGGCGTGCCCGATCGTGGCCCCGGGGCCGACCTCGGTCCGCGGATCGGCGCCGCCGTGCAGCACGGAGTTGTCCTGCACGTTGGCGCCCGCCCGGACGACGATGCCGCCGAAGTCCGCGCGCAGCACCACGCCGTACCAGATCGAGGCGCCGGCCTCCACGACGACGTCGCCCACCAGGGTCGCGGTCGGCGCCACCCACGCCTCGGGGTGGACCTGCGGCGAGCGGCCTTCGAAGGAGAACAGCGGCACGGGCGGAGCCTAGGAGCGCGCGCCGCGGTCCCGCAGGTCGGCGCCGCGGTCGCGCGCGGCGGACGGCGGCGGGTTCACCGGGCTGGACTCCAGGACGAACAGCGGCGACAGGCCGGTCAGCTCCAGCACCTGCCGGAAGCGGGACGTCGGCTGGCGGATGACCGCCGGCCGCCCCTCGCGGTCCGCGTGCTGGGCCCACCGGACGAGCATCGACAGCGCCATCGAGTCGATGTAGGCCAGCGATCCGACGTGCACCGCGACCAGGTCGCGCTCGTCGACCCCGGCGGACTCCATCCGCTGCACCAGCGGGGCGTCGATGTCCCCGCTCAGGTGCAGCACCGGACCCCCGTGCTCACGCACCACCTCGAACGAGCCGCTCGGCTCGTCTCCGTGCCCCCCGACTGCCACGGGGACACTGTGGCGTGCGTCGCACCTGCGGACAACCGCATCGCGCCCCGCCCTCATCCGGAGTGGTGGCCGACGGCGTGCGACCATCGGCGACCGTGCGCGTACGGGGTGCCGGGGAGCTGCCCCGCGAGGTCCGGGTGTTGTCGGTCGTCGCCTTCATGGTCGCGCTCGGGTTCGGGATCGTCTCTCCGGCCATCCCGCTGTACGCCCGCGCGTTCGGGGTGGGTACCACGGCCGTCGGGCTCGCGGTCAGCGCCTTCGCGTTCTTCCGGTTCGTCTCGGCGTTCAGCGGGGGCGCCCTCGTGGAGCGGCTGGGCGAGCGCGTCGTCCTGGCCGCGGGCCTGCTCACCGTCGCGGTCACCACCGGCCTGGCCGGGCTGGCCGACTCCTTCCCCCTCTTCCTCGGGCTGCGGGCAGCCGGGGGCATCGGCAGCGCGCTGTTCACCGTCGCCGCCCTGTCGCTGCTGCTGCGGGTGGCGCCGCCGACGCACCGCGGCCGGGCGGCCGCCACCTACCAGGGCGGCTTCATCCTCGGCGGCATCGCCGGGCCGGCCGTGGGCGGGCTGCTCGCCGAGCTCTCCCCCAGCCTGCCGTTCCTGCTCTACGCCGGGTCCCTGATCGTGGCCGGCGGGTTCGGCCTGCTGTTCCTGCGGCCCGGGAAGGCCGCCGCGGACACACCCGCTCCGGCGGCCGGCACCGGCGACGCGGAGGCCCGCCCGCTGACCCTGTCCGCCGCCTTCCGCTCGCGGGTGTACCTCGCCGCGCTGGTCGCCCACCTGGGGGTGGGCTGGATGCTGTTCGGCGTCCGCAACTCCCTGATCCCGCTGTACGTCGTCGAGGAACTGGGCCGCACCGTCGCCTGGGCCGGCGTGGGCCTGCTCGTCGGCTCCCTGGCGCAGGCCCTGGGACTGCTGCGGTCGGGCCGGCTGGCCGACGCGTGGGGACGGCGGCCCTCGCTGGTCCTGGGGGCGTCGCTGGCCACCGCCTCCACCGCCGTGCTGGTGCTGCCGCCCGCGACCGGGGCCTTCCTCGCGTCGATGGCGGTCTTCGGGCTGTCGGCGTCGCTGCTGTCGAGCGTTCCCGCCGCGCTGGTCGGCGACCTCAGCCCGGCCCGCGGCGGGCGGGTGGTCGCGGTCTTCCAGATGGCCGCCGACCTGGGGGCCGTGACCGGTCCGCTCGTCGCCGGCTGGCTCACCGACGTCGCCTCCTACCAGCTCGCCTTCGCCGTCAGCACCGCCGTGCTCGGGCTCGGGCTGGTCGCCGCCCTCGCCCTCCCCCGCGCTCAGTCCTCCGCGGCGCCGGCGTCCGGCACCCCGGCCGCTGCTCCCGGGGCCGCGGCGCGGTAGCCCGGCGCCCGCCCGGCCGGCCGCGGCGCCCCCGCCGCGAGCAGCGGCAGCACCCGGCGGGGCACCAGCTCCGACAGCGCCACCACGCTGGTCGAGCGCACCACCGACGGCGACCGGCCCAGCCGCAGCAGCGTCTCCTGCAGCGCGCCGTGCGACTCCGCCGCGATCCGGCACAGCACGTCCCCCGAGCCGGTGGTCGCGTGCGCCTCCAGCACACCGGGGATGGCCCGCAGGTCCGCGGCGACGTCGTCCAGCGCGCCCTGGGCGATCTCCAGGGTGACGAACGCCTGGACGCCGAAGCCCGCGGCGACGACGTCGACGTCCGGGCCGTACCCGGTCACCACGCCGGTCTCCTCCAGCCGCCGCAGCCGGGCCTGCACCGTCGCGCGGGCCACCCCCAGCCGGCGGGAGAGCTCCAGCACCCCGGCCCGGGGCTGCTCGGTGAGCGCGGTGAGCACCGCCAGGTCCAGCGCGTCCAGCCGCTCCGCCACCGCTCCTCCTCCCCGCGAGCTGGTCACTGCGACCAGCTCCCGCACGGTTCGGCCGCACGTTCTTGCCGTTCCGGGCAGCTCGATCGAGTCATCTTGCCCACCGGCGGGCCGTCGAGGTGTGCTGGGTGCACCATCGCCGCGTTCGAACCGTCCGGGAGAGCGACATGACCACCGTGCAGCCGCATGGGATCCTCGAGCAGACGCTCACCGACGAGGAGCGGCTCGCCGGCCTGAGCGCCGACCAGCTGCAGCGCCTGGTCGGCCTCGTCGAGCACGACCCGGCCGCCGACCCGTTCCCGGTCAGCGGCTGGGACGCCCTGGTGTGGACCTGCGGGAACGCCACCCAGACCGCGCACTTCCTCCAGTCGGCCTTCGGCATGGAGCTGGTCGCCTACTCCGGCCCCGAGACCGGCAACCGCGACTCCCGCGCCTACGTGCTGACCTCGGGCGCGGCGCGGTTCGTCGTCCAGGGCGCGTACTCGCCGGCCAGCCCGCTGGCCGACCACCACCGCCGGCACGGCGACGGGATCGTCGACATCGCCCTGGCCGTCCCCGACGTGGACCGGTGCGTCGCGCACGCCGCGGCGCAGGGGGCGACGGTGCTCGAGCCGCCGCACGACCTCACCGACGAGCACGGCACCGTGCGCCTGGCCGCGATCGCCACCTACGGGGACACCCGCCACACGCTGGTCGACCGCTCGCGCTACGCCGGGCCCTACCTGCCGGGGTACGTCGCACGGACGTCGTCCTTCGTCCGGCGGCCGGGGGCGCCCCGGCGGCTGTTCCAGGCGGTCGACCACGTCGTCGGGAACGTCGAGCTGGGCGCGATGGACTCCTGGGTGGACTTCTACCGGCGGGTCATGGGCTTCACGAACATGGCGGAGTTCATCGGCGCGGACATCGCCACCGACTACTCGGCGCTGATGAGCAAGGTGGTCGCCAACGGCAACCACCGGGTGAAGTTCCCGCTCAACGAGCCGGCGGCCGGGCGCAAGCGCTCGCAGATCGACGAGTACCTGGAGTTCTACGGCGGCCCCGGCGCCCAGCACGTCGCGCTGGCCACCTCGGACATCGTCGCCACCGTGGACGCCATGGCCGCCGAGGGCGTGGAGTTCCTGGCCACCCCGGACTCCTACTACGAGGACCCGGAGCTGCGGGCGCGCATCGGCACCGTCCGCGTCCCTGTCGAGGAACTGCAGGCCCGCGGCATCCTGGTCGACCGCGACGAGGACGGCTACCTGCTGCAGATCTTCACCAGGCCGACCGGCGACCGGCCCACGGTCTTCTTCGAGCTCATCGAGCGGCACGGCTCCCTCGGCTTCGGCAAGGGCAACTTCAAGGCGCTGTTCGAGGCGATCGAGCGCGAGCAGGAGCGCCGCGGCAACCTGTGAGCGCGGCGGGGTCGTCACGGTCGGTGATCCCCGTCCGGGGTGTCGCGCACCGACACCCGGCGGGTTTGTCACGCTCCGGTCACGGACCTACCGTTCGCGGCGTCCGGACGGGTCGTTCGGTCACCGCGTGGTGACACCGGCCGGACGCCGCCGAACCCTGCGCCGGCCCGTCTCGCCGGCACCAGGGACCGGGGACCCACCGCAGTACTGGGGTGAAGCGCCCCGCGACCCGTCCCGGTCGCGAGGCGCCGGGCGACTTCCCTCCCGAACCCGTCAGCTAACTCGGTAGGCGGCTGTGGAAGAGAGGACAGACCCGCCCAGATGGCGAGTTCGCACGCCCCTGCCCGCCGCACGGTCCCCCGCCTCCTCGTCGGTCTCGTCGCCGCCGGCGGGCTCACCCTCACCGCCCTCCCCGCCGCCTCGGCCGCCCCCGGGGACCCCGCCACCTCGCAGGAGGCCGCCGCGCTCGTCGCGGCCAAGGCGCACGACCTCGAGGTCGTCACCGAGCAGTTCAACGAGGTCCGCGAGCGCCTCCGGACCAGCCAGGACGCCGCCGCCCGGGCCGCCGGTGAGGTCGCCGCCGCCGAGGCCGCCCTGGCCACCGCCCGCGACCGGGTCCGCTCCGTCGCGCGGAGCGCCTGGACCGGCGACCGCCTCACCACCCTCTCCGCGATGCTCTCCAGCGAGTCCGCCGACGAGCTGATGGACCGCGTCGGCACGCTGCAGACCATCGCCGACCACAACAACGGCGTCCTCGGCAGCGCCCAGGAGGCCACCGAGGACGCCGGCCGGGCCCGCGCCGCGGCGCTCGCGGCGGAGTCCGAGGCCCAGGCCCTCGTCGACCGGGTCGCCGGCCAGAAGGCCGACCTCGACCGCCAGGTGGCGCGCTTCCAGGCCGAGTACGACCGGCTGGCCGCCGAGGAGCAGCGGGCCGCGCAGGAGGCCGCCGAACGGCACGCCGCCGAGCAGGCCGCCCAGCAGACCGCGGAGCGGGCCGCCGCGCCCGAGCGGGCCTCCCGCGCGGCCGCTCCCCGGCCGGCCGCGGCCGCTCCGGCCGCCCCGGTCGTCGCGAGCAGCGCCGCGGCCCAGGCGGCCGTGGACACCGCCATGGCGCAGCGCGGCGACCCCTACGTGTGGGCCGCCGCCGGGCCGAACGCCTTCGACTGCTCCGGCCTGGTGCAGTACGCCTACGCCGCCGCCGGCGTGAGCCTGCCGCACTCCAGCCGCATCCAGTCGACGATGGGCCGGGCCGTCTCCCGGGCCGACCTGCAGCCGGGCGACCTCGTGTTCTTCTACAGCCCGGTCAGCCACGTCGGCATCTACGTCGGCAACGGCCAGATGGTGCACGCCTCCACCTACGGCCAGCCGGTCAAGGTCGCCTCGATCGACTCGATGGGCGGCTACAACAGCGCCCGCCGCATCGCCGGCTGACCCGGAGGGGCCTCCGTGGCCACGGAGGCCCCTCCGGTCGGCGGCCCGAGCCCGTCAGTGGCCATACCGTCAGGCCCCTTCCGGCCTCGCTCCGCTCCTCGGTCGCTGGCGCTCCCTGCGATGCTCACGAACCCGTCAGTGGCCGCGGAACGCCTCCTCGAGCCACCACGACGGCTCGTCCGCGGCCACCTTGGCGTCGATCAGCAGCGGCGCCGACCGCGGACCGGCCACCCAGCCGGCGACCGCGGCGAGGTCCTCGGGACGGCGCGCGGTGACCGCCTCGAAGCCGTACCCGCGGGCGATCGCGGCGAGGTCGGTCTCGGGGAAGCGGACGATGTCCAGGGGGTGCCCGTCGGGCCCGAAGTGGTGCACCTCCGCCCCGTAGGCGGCGTCGTCGTACACCACGACCACCATGGGCAGCCCGAGGCGGACGACGGTCTCCAGCTCCGCGGCACCCATGAACGCGCCGCCGTCGCCCAGCGCGGCCACCGGCAGCCGGTCGGGCCGGGCCAGCGCGGCGCCGATCGCGGTGGCCAGGCCCAGCCCGACGGACTGGTAGGCCTGGGTGAAGCAGGAGCCGAACTCGTCGGGGACGTCGAGGAACATGCTCGGATAGCCCATGAAGTTGCCCGAGTCGACCGCGATCACGCGCTCGGCCGGCAGCAGGTCGTCCAGCGCGATGGTCAGCGTGCGCGGGTCGATGCGGTCGGAGCCGCCCCGCGGGGCGAACGGCACGTCGCGCCACCGCAGCCGCTCGGCGATCGCCGTCCGCACCTCCGGGGTGCGGTAGCCGGGGCCGCGCTCCTCGAGGACGGCGGCCACCGCCTCCGCCGTCGCCCGCACGTCGCCGACCACGCCGAAGGTGAGGTCCCGGTGCACGCCCAGCGCCGCCGGGTCGTCGTCCACCTGCACGACGACGGCGTCGGCGTCGATGAGCCGGCCGTGCCGCGTCGTCCACATGTTCAGCGCGCAGCCCCAGCCCACCACCAGGTCCGCGCCGGTGATCAGCTCGGCGGCCAGCGGGGAGGCGAAGCCCCCCGACACGTCCAGCGACCACGGGTTCCCGGCGAACAGCCCCTTGGCGACGGCGGAGGTGGCCAGCAGCGCGCCGCAGCGGGCGGCGAGGTCCTCGAGCGCCGCCCGGGCGCCGCGGGCGCCGCGGCCGGCGACGAACACCGGCCGGCGGGCCTGCCGGACCGCGTGCGCCAGCCGCTCGACGTGCTCGGGGGTCACCACCGGCGGCGGCGCCGGCGGCACCTCCGGCGGGCCGTCCGGCACCCGCAGCTCCGCGACCTGCACCTCCAGGGGCAGGTTGAGCAGGACGGTCCGGCGCCGGGCGACGGCGGTGCCGACGGCGGCGGCGACCTGGGCCAGGGCGTCCCCGGCCGAGGTCACCCGCATCGGCACCGCGCCCACGGCGGCGGCCAGGGCGGCCTGGTCGACGGCGAAGTTCGACGTCGGCGAGGAGGCCTCCGCGGCGACCACGACCAGCGGCGTGCGGCTCTTGGCCGCCTCGGTGATCCCGGTCAGCGCGTTGGTCAGCCCGCAGCCCTGGTGCAGGGTCAGCACGCTCGGCCGGCCGCTCATCCGGGCGTACGCGTCGGCCATCGTCGCCGCGCCACCCTCGTGGCGGGCGGCCACGAACCGCGCGCCCGCCGCCACCAGGGCGTTGGTGACGGCGAAGTTGCCCGACCCGACGACGCCGAAGGCCGTGTCGACGCCCAGGCCGGCCAGCGCGGTCCCGACCGCCTCGGCGACCGTGGTCCGCATCAGCGCTCGACGAGGGCCAGCACCCGCGCCGGCGAGCCCGACCCGGAGACGATCGGCAGCGGCGCGGCGACCAGCACCACGCCGGTGGGTGGCAGCTGCGCGAGGTTCTGCAGCTGGGTCAGCCCGTACTTGCCGCTGCCCATGAGCGCGGCGTGGCACGGGAACGGCGGGTCGAAGGAGTGCGCCGCCCCGGCGTCGGTGCCGACCGTCTCGACGCCCACGCCCATCACCGGCGCCTCCTCGGCCAGCCACGTCGCGCAGTCCGGCGAGATGCCCGGGGTGTGGGCGCCGGTCTCGTCGGCGTTGAGGAACTCCTCCTGCGAGCCGCCGCGGGCGTCCCAGCCGGTGCGGTAGAGCAGCCACCCGCCCTCGGGCAGCGGGCCGTGCTCGGCCTCCCAGGCCCGCACGTGCTCGACCTCGAGCAGGAAGTCGGGATCGGCGGCCGCCTCGGCGGAGAGGTCGAGGACCACGGCGGGGCCGATCAGCCGGCGGGCCGGCACGGAGGCGACGTCCTCGCCGTCCCGGCCGGTGACCCAGTGGTTGGGCGCGTCGAAGTGCGTGCCGGTGTGCTCGCCGGTGCGGATGTTGTTCCAGTACCAGGCCGGGCCGCGGTCGTCGTAACGGCTGAGCTCCTCGAGCTCGAAGCGGGCGGTCTGCGCGAACTGCTCGGGCAGCGCGATGACCGGCGTCTGCATCGACAGCGGGGCGGTGAGGTCGACGACCTCGATGGTGCCGGTGGCCAGGGCGGCGGCGAACCCGGACAGGGCTGACATGGGCGTCCCTTCGACGGGAGGGGTCGGACCGCCCGAGCATGCCGCATCGGCGCTGGTCAGGGACCCCCGCGGAGCTGCGCTGCAGCGGAGCGGAACTCCTCAGGGCGGGCCCGTCCTGCCCGGTCCGCGCCGGTCAGGAAGGATGCGCGGGTGCACGTGGAGACCCTGTTGCTGTTGGTCCTGGGCGCGGTCGCGATCATCGTGGCGGTGCGCTGGGTGGCCGACCGCTCCGGCCTGCCGGCCGCGGCGCTGCTGACGCTGACCGGCATCGCCTACGCCTACCTGCCCGGCCCGAACATCGAGCTGGACCCCGAGCTGGTCCTCACCCTGGTGCTGCCACCGCTGCTGTACAGCGCCGCGCTCGACAGCTCGCTGACCGCGATCCGGCGCAACCTGCGGACGGTGGTCAGCCTCTCCGTGCTCCTCGTGCTGGCCACGGCCATGGCGATCGGGGTCGGTTTCGCGTTGTTCGTCGCGGGCGCGACGCTGGCGGCGGGCATCGCGCTGGGTGCCGCGGTGGCACCGCCGGACCCGGTCGCCGCGCTCGCCGTCGGCCGCAAGGTGGGCCTGCCGCCCCGCATGATCACCCTCATCCAGGGCGAGGGGCTGCTCAACGACGCCACGGCGCTGACCATCCTGTCCGTCGCGGTGGCGGCCGCCCGGGGGGACGGGTTCTCCACCCCGGCGGCCGTGGGTCAGTTCCTCGTGGTCGCGGCCGGCGGCGTCGCGGTCGGGGTCTTCGTCGCCTACGCCGTCCGGCCGCTGCGCCGGCTGCGCCGCGACCCCCTGTCGTCGAACGCGATCTCGCTGGCGACGCCGTTCGTGGCCTACCTGCTGGCGGAGACGGTGCACGTCTCCGGGGTGCTGGCCGTGGTCGTCGCGGGCCTGGTGATCGGGCACAACAACCCGAGCTGGGCATCCGGTGCGAGCCGGCTGCAGACCGAGGCCGTCTGGCGGCTGGTCGCCTTCCTCCTCGAGGGCATCGTCTTCCTGCTCATCGGCCAGCAGCTGCCCGCGGTCATCCGGGGGCTCGGCGAGTACTCGACCGGCACGGTGGTGACCGCGTCCCTGATCACGGTCGGCGTCGTGCTGCTGTTGCGGCCGCTGTGGCTGTGGCTCACCGAGCACCTGCCGCAGTCCCTGCACACCCGGCTGGGCGGCGAGGACGTCGCCGGGGACGACGGCGACCCGTGGACCGGCCTGACGCGGCTGTCCGGCCGGGAGATCGTCGTCCTCAGCTGGGCCGGCACCCGCGGGGTGATCAGCCTCGCGGCGATCTTCACCCTGCCCCTGACCACCGAGAGCGGCGCCCCGTTCCCCGACCGGGACCTGCTGCTGTTCTGCGCCTTCCTCGCCGTGCTGGCCACCCTCGTCGGGCAGGGCCTGACGTTCGCCCCGCTCGTGCGGGCGCTCGACCTGCGCGCGGACGAGGCCGACCAGGCCCGGCTGCGCAACGAGGCCCGCGCGGCGTCGGTCGAGGCGGGGCTGCGGCGGCTGACCGAGCTGGCCGACGAGCAGCACGACGACGTCGACGACGAGGCGATCGAGGTCATCCGGAGCCAGCTGCAGGGACGGCTGGACCGCTACCGGCGGCGGCTGGACATGCTGCAGGGCGCCGAGGGCGGCGAGGTCCCGCTGTCCCCGCAGTACGAGGCGGCGCTGCGGGTGCGCAAGGCCGTCCTCACCGCCCAGCGCGAGGAGCTGCTGCACTGGCGCGACGTCGGCCGGCTGCCCGACGAGGGGCTGCGCCGCCTCGAGCGCGAGCTCGACCACGAGGAGGGCCGGCTCCCCGCCCGGTCCTGAGCAGCCCGGCCCCGTCCAGAGGCTCGCCGCGAGCTTGCGAGCGGTGAGGAGGGCGGGGTCCTTTCTCAGGCAGCGGGGCGCAGCGCCTCGACCAGCGGGGTGGTGTGCCGGCCGGCGAGACGGGCCAGGTCACCGGTCGTGTGCGCCAGCGCGCCGTCGCGGATGTTGCCTTCCATCGTCACGACGAACCCGGCGGTGCCCTCGTCGAGCCCGGCCGCGAGCAGCGCCGCCCGCTGCTCCTCCGGCGTCCGGCGCACGTAGGTCACCTCGCGCCCGAGCAGCTCCGAGTAGGTGGCGGCCAGGTCGTCGAAGCTCCACGCGGTGTCCCCGGACAGCTCGTAGGCCGCGTTCTCGTGGCCCTCCCCGGTGAGGACGGCGGCGGCCGCGGCGGCGTAGTCCGCGCGGGTCGCGCTGGCCACCCGCCCGTCGCCGACCGACGAGGCGACGACCCCGGTCTCGCGGGCCTGCTGCAGCGGCTGCACGTAGTTCTCCGAGTACCAGCCGTTGCGCAGGAGGGTGAACGGCAGGCCGCTCTCCCGGATCATCGCCTCGGTGGCCTGGTGGTCCGGCGCCAGGACCAGCGGGGTGTCCTCGGCGCCGAGGATGCTGGTGTAGGCGATCCGGGCGACGCCGGCGCGCACGGCGGCGTCCACCACCGCCCGGTGCTGGGCGACGCGCGCGCCCGGCTGGCTGCCGGAGACCAGCAGCACCGTGTCGCCGGCGGCGAGGACGGCGTCGAGCGTCGCGGGGTCGTCGTAGTCGACGCGGGCGGTGCGCACGCCGCGCTCGGCGAGGTCGGCCAGCCGCTCGGTCGCCCGGCCGCCGGCGACGACGTGGGCGGGGTCGACCCCGCGGGCGAGCAGCTGCTCGACGACCAGGCGGCCGAGCTGGCCGGTGGCTCCGGTGACGACGATCGACATGCAGGTCCTCCGTGGATGGGTGGGCGCGGGCCGCGCCATGCTCTGGCCTCGAACCCGGCCGCCGGCAGGCCTGTTCCCGTCGGGCGGGAGGGAGCTGCGATCAGGTGACCGGCAGGCCCGCGAGCCCGGCGGCCAGACCGAGCAGCGCGCAGACCCCGAGCGTGCGCAGCACCGACCAGCGCAGCCGGAACAGCAGCACGGCGGCGACCACGGCGATCGCCAGCGGCACCGGCCGCAGCGTGCCGAGGTCGGGCAGCTCCAGGTGCAGCGGCCCGCGGTCGACGTCGGTCGTCCCCGAGAACAGCGTGTGGACGGCGAAGTAGACGCCGAGGTTGGCGATGACCCCGACCACCGCCGCGGTGATCCCGGTCAGCGCGGCCGACAGCGACCGGTTGCCCCGCAGCCGCTCCATGTAGGGCGCACCGAGCAGCACGAACAGGAAGCTCGGCACGAACGTCACCCAGGTCACCAGCAGCGAGGCGAGGACGGCGGCCACCCACGGGTCCAGGGCGCCCGGGGCGCGGTAGGCGCCGAGGAACGCCACGAACTGCACGACCATGATCAGCGGCCCGGGGGTGGTCTCGGCCAGCGCCAGCCCGCGCACCATCTCCCGCGGTCCGAGCCAGCCGTAGACCTGCACCGCCTGCTGCGCCACGTAGGCGAGCACCGCGTACGCGCCGCCGAACGTCACCACCGCCGCACCGGAGAAGAACACCCCCTGCTCGGTGAAGACGCTGCCGGCGCCGGTCAGCAGGGCGACCACCGCGACCGGCAGGCCCCACACGAGCAGGCCGACGAGCAGGACCGTCAGCGTGCGCCGGCCGGACGGTGCCTCGGAGTGCAGCACGTCGTCGGAGATGACCGGCGGCGGGCCGGCGTCGGGACCTTCCGCGGCCTTCTCCCGCGGCAGGGCGGAGGGCCGCCACCGACCCAGGGCCCAGCCGGCCAGGCCCGCGAGCGCGACCACGACCGGGAACGGGACGCCGAAGAGCCACAGCGCGAGGAAGGCCACCACCGCGATGACCACGAGGGCGCGGCTGTCGAGGGCCTTCCGGGCCACCCGGACGACGGCCTGCACGACGATCGAGAGCACGGCGGCCGCCAGGCCGGTGAACAGGGCCGTGATGGCCGTGGTGGTGCCGAACGCGACGTAGACGGCGGAGAGCACCAGCAGGGCCACCACCCCGGGCAGGACGAACAGCCCGCCGGCCACCAGGCCCCCGCGGGTGCCGTGCAGCAGCCAGCCGACGTAGGTGGCCAACTGCTGCGCTTCCGGGCCGGGGAGGAGGGTGCAGTAGTTGAGGGCGTGCAGGAACCGGCGCTGGCCGATCCACCGGCGCTCGTCCACGAGGGTGCGCTGCATGACCGCGATCTGGCCCGCCGGGCCGCCGAAAGTCTGCAGGGAGATGAGGAACCAGGCACGCACGGCCGTGCGGAACGGCACGCCGGTCTGCTGCACGGCCGGGTCGACGGCGTCGCGGTCCACGGGGTCCTCCCTGCTACCGAACACAGTGCGGGCGGTCCTCGTGCCCTGCGGGCGCTGCAGGGCTCGCAGCGCGCGTGGAACGCACCAGGTGCGGTACGGGAGCGGACACGGCGGTCATCCTCGGGCGGTCAGTGGGCATCCGCCGAGCCGACCGACCGGGACCGGAAGTCGCCGCGGCCGGTGTCGCCCTTCCAGTCGGCGAAGGACTCGCCGGTCAGCTCCTCGAGCAGGGCGATGTCGTCGAGCAGGGGGTCGAGCACCTCGCGCCGGACGTCGACGGGCATCGCCGGCCGCGGGGCCCGGCCGGCGTGCAGCGCCGCGAGCAGCGGCCGGCTGACCTGGCGCCACACCTGCGGCGGGGCGTACGCGCCCAGCGCCGCGCCGGCGCGGGTGAGCCGCGCGAGCACGCGGTACCGGGCGGAGTCGCCGACGTGCGGCTTGACGTTCTCCGGCGGCACGGCGTGGGCCACCCCGGGCTCGACGCCAAGGAACGCGCTCACCCGGTCCAGGGTCTCCCGGGGGGTGTCGACCACCTGCCGGTAGCGCAGCAGGCAGACGTTGGCCCGGGGCACGTGCCGGTAGAGGTCACGCAGCTGCGCGCCGTAGCGGCCCAGCCCGCGGTAGTGCCAGAACGGCGCCCACCCGTCGGCGATCCGCCGCTCTTCCAACCGGACGGCGGTGCGGAAGTCCGCCTCCGGCTCCAGCCCGTCGGCCCGCAGGTGCACCCAGTTCGACCAAGCCCGATCAACGGGGTCCCGGACGACGATCACCACCTTGACGTCCGGGACGTCGGCGGCCAGCCGGGCCTGGGCGGCGCGGTCGTACAGGTAGAACGGCGTGCTCTCCCCTCGGACGGCGCCCTCCGGCGCGGCGGCGAACAGCGCCAGGTACTCCTCGCGCCGCCAGATCCACTCCCGGGCGCTGTGCGCGTCGCCGGGTCCGCGCTGTCCGGTGCGTGACGGGGGCCGGCCGTCGGTCAGGTAGTACTTGGGCTCCTTGACCGGGGACAGGTAGAGCCCGGGATGGGTGGCCAGCGCGGCGTGCAGCGCCGTCGTCCCGGCCTTGGGCGCGCCCGCGATCACGAACTGCGGACCTCGCTCGCTGGGGTGCGCCATCAGGACCTTCTTCCTGTGTCGTCGGCGTTCCGTTGCACACTGGGCGGGCCGTCCGCCCGACATCCCGGAGCCGCTGCGTGCCGTCCTCTCCTGCCCCGACGTCCACCGTCCGCATCCCGGACGCCGCGTCGTTCTGGTCCGACGCCGAGGTCGTGCTCGCACCCGATGACCCCCGCCCCGGCTCGTGGGCCGGCGGCCCCTCGGTGCAGCTGGTGGACGGGACGTGGTGGCTGGCCGCCCGGCTGCGCCGCCCGGTCGGCGAGGGCCGCGGCTTCGCCAACGTCGTCTACCGCTCCGACGACGGCCGGCGGTTCACCGAGGTCGTGCGGCTCGGCAAGGACGACTTCGGCGCCGAGTCCCTGGAGCGGCCGGCGCTGGTGCACACGCCAGAGGGTCACTGGCGGCTGTACGTCAGCTGCGCGACGCCGGGCACCAAGCACTGGCGGGTGGACCTGGTCGAGGCCGGCCGGGTCGAGGACCTCGCGACGGCGACCCCCCGCACCGTGCTGCCCGGCAGCCAGCAGCAGGCGGTCAAGGACCCGGTGGTGCGGCACGACGGGCGGCAGTGGCACCTGTGGGCCTCGGTCCACCCGCTCGACGACCCGTACGCGACCGACCGCATGACCACCGAGCACGCCACCAGCGCGGACGGCGTCGCGTGGACCTGGCAGGGCACCGCGCTGGCCGGCACGCCCGGGTCCTGGGACGCCCGCGGGGTCCGGTTCGCCACCGTCGTCCTGGACGGCGAGCGCACCTGGGCGCTCTACGACGGCCGGGGAACCGCGGCGGAGAACTGGGAGGAGCGCACGGGCCTCGCCGTCCGCAACGGCGACGGCCGGTTCACCGCGGCTGCCGACGGGCCGCTCCTGGCCAGCCCGCACCCGCCGGGCGGGCTCCGCTATGCGGACGCGGTGGCCGTGCCTGGCGGGGGCACCCGCTGGTACTACGAGGCGACTCGCGCCGACGGCGCCCACGAACTGCGCACGGTCCTGCTCCCGCACTGACCCGCTCCTCCGGCTGTGGGGGCCTGCGCGGCCCCGGCGGAGGGTGACACGCCGCTCGAATTGTCGTCAAATCCGATCTACATGGTAGAGATAAAGCCGTGCCCGTCGTCCTCACCTCGCCTGCCGCCCCGCGGCTGGTGCGGCGCGCGCACGTCGATCTGGGTCGGGTCTGGTCGGCCGGCTGTCGCTGACGACGCCCCCGTCGTCCCCGCCGGCACGTGGCTCCGCGGTCGCCCGGCACGCCCGACCCCCGAAGGACCCGACGTGACCCGCTCCCTGCTGTCCCCTGCCCTCGACACCGACCCGACCCGGCGCCGCACCGGCGCCGCCGCACTGGCCGCGGCCCTCGCCGCCGCCGAGCACCGCTGGTCGGCGCTCGTGGCCCACCGGGCGGAGAGCCGGTGGACCCACCTGCTCGACCCGGCGACGGCCGCCGACGTCCTGGACCCGTCCCTGCACGCCGACCTGGCGCAGGCCCAGGTCTGGCTGCTGTCCTGGCTGCCCGGACAGGGCACCGACCTGCACGACCACGGCGGCTCCGCGGGGGCGTTCGCCGTCGTCCGCGGCACGCTGGACGAGGAGGTCGGGGCGCTGCCCGACGCGCGGCAGCTCGCGGCCGGCCGGGTGCGGCCGTTCGGCGCGCACCACGTGCACCGGGTGACCAACCGTGGCGGCGAGCCGGCGGTCAGCGTGCACGTCTACACGCCGCGGCTGACCGTCATGAACACCTACCGGGTGGACCGCGGTGGGCTCGTCCGCACCGGCACCGAGCGGGCCGGCGTCGACTGGTGACCCACCGCTGGGACGCCGACGGGCCGCACCGCCTGACGAGGAGGCGGTGCGGCCCGTCGGTACCCGGGTCCCGGGATCAGCCGGCGGTCGCCGCCGACGTCCCGAGCCGGTCGGCGGCCTTGTTGCGCCGCGCCGGCGGCGCGACCTTGATGCCGAGCACGGCGAGCAGGCTGATCAGCGACAGGGCCGACACGTAGATGCCGATCGGCGTCGAGGACTCGTAGGCGCCGTACAGGGCGGTGGCGACGATGGGCGTGACCGCACCGCCGACCATCCCGCCGAGCTGGTAGGCGATCGAGATGCCGCTGTAGCGGGTCTTCAGCTCGAAGATCTCGGTGAACATGCCGCCCTGGGCGCCGGCCATGATGCCCTGCACCACGGCCGCGACCGCGAAGCCGAAGAACGCCGCAGCGGCGTTGCCGGTGTTGACCAGGGCGAACAGCGGCAGCGGCCAGATCACGGCGGTGAGCGCACCGATGGCGAACACCGGCTTGGAGCCGTACCGGTCGCTCAGCACGGCGGCCACGATGATCGTCGCGACCCAGATGACCGTCGAGGCGAGGATCAGCCACAGCAGCGTGTTCCGGTCGAAGCCCACGACCTGGGTGCCGTAGTTGAGCATGTACACGATCACGGTGTAACCGACCGCCGGCGGGGCGATCGAGGCCAGGCTGCCGAGGATGAGCGTGCGCGGCTGGCGCCGGAACAGCTCGGCCACCGGCATCTTGATGACCTCGTTGCGCTCCTTGACCTGCTTGAACTCCGGAGCGTCCTCCAGCTTGCTGCGGACGACGAAGCCGACGCCGACGAGCACGATGCTGAGCAGGAACGGGATGCGCCAGCCCCAGGCCTGGAACGCGTCGTCGTCGAGGCCGCCGACCGCGAGGAAGGCCAGGTTCGAGGTGAGCACACCGATCGGGACGCCGAACTGGGCGAAGCTGCCGTAGACGGCCCGCCGGCTGGGACTGGCGTGCTCGGTGGCGATCAGCACCGCGCCCCCCCACTCGCCGCCGACGCCGAAGCCCTGGATGAGCCGCAGCAGGACCAGCAGCAGCGGCGCGCCGATGCCGATGGCGTCGTAGGTGGGCAGCACGCCGATGAGGAAGGTCGACCCACCGGTGAGCAGCAGGGTGAGGACCAGCATCGACTTGCGGCCGATCCGGTCGCCGAAGTGACCGATGACCGCGGCGCCCAGTGGCCGGGCGATGAAGCCGACGGCGAAGGTGGCGAACGACGCGATCGTCCCCGCGGTGGGGTCGAACTGGGGGTAGAAGGCATTGCCGAACACCAGCGCGGCGGCGGTGCCGAAGATGTAGTAGTCGTACCACTCGATCGACGTGCCGATGAAGCTCGCCGCGAAGATGCCCTTCTTGGAAGGGCCGGCCTTCGCCGACGCAGGTGCAGTGGGTCTGGCCACGGAGATGCTCCTCTGGACGGCGCTGTGCAGGTGCGGGGATGTCCGGCGGTGACGCCGCTTACACCGCTCCGGAGATGGAAACCGGTTTCGCGCCCGCGGTCCTCGGCCCCCTGACCGGTTCGGGGCCCCCGTCCCGGCGGGGGGCGGCTACGTCATCCGTCCCCCGCCGGCCGGCCGGGTCAGCCGAGCCTGCTGGTCTCGGCCGTGATCGGCACCTCGACCACCCGCGGGCCCTCGCCCTTGCCGATGGCCGCGAACTCGTCGGCCAGCTCGTCGGCGGTCGTCACCGTGCGCCCCGGGACGTCGTAGCCCCGGGCGATGGTCACCGCGTCCAGGCCGGGCAGCTCGAGCCCGGGGATCCCGGAGACGCCGAGCTGGCCCACGAACGAGGCGAGCGCGCCGTAGATGCCGTTGCGGAGGACGACGAAGGTCACCGGCAGCTGGTGCTGCACCGCCGTCCAGACGGCCTGCACGCCGTACTGGAAGGCGCCGTCGCCGAGGACGGCCACGACCGGCCGGGCCGGGTCGGCCAGCGCGGCGCCGACCGCCGCGGGCAGCCCGAAGCCGAGCCCGCCGGCGGCCGGGAAGAGCAGCCCGCGCGGGCCGGCGAGGTCCAGGTGCGACCAGAACTGCGCGGTGTTCGCGGTGGACTCGTTGACGAACCGGACGTGCCCGGGCACCGAGCGGGCCAGCAGGCCGAGGACGGCGTCGGCGGTGAACGGCGCCTCCCCCGGCTCGGCCGCGACGGCGCGTTCCGGCGCGGGGCGCTCCGGCCGCGGCGGCAGGCCCTCCAGGGCGGTCAGCAGCTGGCCGGCCACGGTGGCGACGTCGGCGACGACGGCGTCGCCGAACGCGGCCCGGGCGGCCGTGCCCGGGTCGCTGCCGACGGCCACCATCTGGGTGCCCTCGGGCAGCCACGGGCCCGGCACGTAGACGTGGTAGCGGAACACCGGCGCGCCGAGCACGAGGACCAGGTCGGCGCCCTCCAGGTGGGCGGCGACGCCGGCGATGCTCGGCGGCAGCAGGCCCTGCCACAGCGGGTGCCGGGTCGGGAAGGGGGCGCGTGGCGCCGAGGGCGCGGTCCACACCGGGGCCTGCAGCCGCTCGGCCAGCGCCACGACCCGCGGATAGGCGCGCTCCTCGTCGACCTCGGGGCCCACGACCAGCACCGGGTTGCGGGCGGCGGCCAGCCGGCCGGCCAGCTCCTCGAGCAGCTCGTCGTCCAGGCCGCCGCCGCGGCGCACCCGGCGGCCGGCGAGGTGGGCCACCTCGTCGGCGTCCACCGGCTGCGCCCAGTCGTCCAGCGGCAGGGAGACGAAGACCGGCCCGGTCGGCGGCAGCGTGGCCAGGTGGAAGGCCTCCGACAGGGCCCGCGGGACGTCCTGGGCGCGGGCCGGCTCGAACGACCACTTGACCTGCGGCTCCGGCACGCGGGTCATGGCCGGCTCGCCGAGCATCGAGCCCAGGCCGACCATCGGGCGGGCCTGCTGTCCGGCGGTCACCACCAGCGGCGTGCCGAGGGCCTTGGCGTTGGCCAGGTTGCCCATCGCGTTGCCCAGGCCCGCGGCCGAGTGCAGGTTCACCAGCGCCGGGCGCCCGGTCACCTGGGCGTAGCCGTCGGCCATGCCGAGGACGGCGCCCTCGTGCAGGCCCAGCACGTAGCGGAAGTCGGCGGGGAACCCGTTGAGGAAGGGCAGCTCGTTGGAGCCGGGGTTCCCGAAGACCGTGGTCAGGCCCCATTCGCGGAGCAGCTCGTAGGTGGTGTCGCGGACGATGGACACGGGTCCTCCTGGGCGTCGCGGGGCTGCTGGCGCAGGCTAGCCCCGCCGCCCGCGCTCCGCCCGGGTGCGTCCGGTGTCCCGTCGCCCCCCGCCGTATCGTCGGGCCGGGTCCTCGCCGGCCGGGCGGAGGCGTTCCGGCTCCGGCGGGACCCGGAGCACGACCGCGGGTCCCTCCCGCGGTCCCACCCGACCCTGAGGGGAACTGAGCCGATGGTGTCCCTGGACCAGCTGCCGGAGATCCGGACCGAGCTGTTCATCGACGGCGAGACCCGCAGCACCGACGACCACCTGCAGGTCGTCGACCCCGCCGACGGCACGTCGATCGTCGGCTACGCCGCCGCCGCGAGCGCCAAGCAGGCCGAGGAGGCCGTCGCCGCCGCGCACCGCGCCTTCCCGGCCTGGGCCGCCCGCAGCCCGCAGGAGCGGGCCGAGCTGGTGGCCGCGGCGCTGGCACCCCTGGAGGGTGACCGCAACACCGTCGCCGAGATCCTGACCCGCGAGAACGGCAAGATCCGGATGGAGTCGTTCATCGACTCGATCGTCTTCGCCCACCGGCTGAGCCTGGCCACCGGGCTGGCCGACCGGGTGGCCGACGTCGTCGAGCTGCCGGCCCCGCCGCACCGCACGACGATCTCCTACCTGCCGCTGGGCGTGGTCACGATCATCGTGCCGTTCAACTGGCCGCTGGCGATCCTCGCCGCCTCGTTGCCCTACGCCCTGGTCGCCGGCAACACCGTCGTGGTCAAGCCGCCGCCCACCACCCCGCTGGCCACCACCCGCACCGTCCAGCAGGTCGCCGAGCTGCTCCCGCCGGGCGTGCTCAACGTGGTCACCGGCGCCGACGCCGAGATCGGCGCCGCGCTGATCCAGGACGACCGGGTCAAGAAGGTCTGCTTCACCGGGAGCGTCGGCGGCGGCAAGCGGATCATGGGCATGGCCTCGGAGACCCTCACCCGGGTCGCGCTCGAGCTCGGCGGCAACGACCCGGCGCTGGTGCTGGCCGACGCCGACCTCTCCGGCGACGCCTTCGCCAAGATGTTCTCCGGCACCTTCGACTCCACCGGCCAGATCTGCATGGCCACCAAGCGGCTCTACGTGCACCGCTCCCGCTACGACGAGGTCGTCGAGGGGCTGTCGGGCATGCTCGCCGCCCAGCGGCTCGGCCACGGCCTCGACGAGGGCGTCACCATGGGCCCGCTGCACCAGGCCCGGCAGAAGGAGTACGTGCAGGAACTGGTCGCCCAGGCCCGCGAGTCCGGCGCCGAGGTCCGCGAGTTCGGCGAGGCCGTCGAGGGCGCCGACCTCTCCGTCGGGAACTTCCTCAAGCCGACCCTGGTCCTCGACCCGTCCGACGACGCCCGTGTCGTGGTGGAGGAGCAGTTCGGCCCGACGCTGCCGATCCTGCCCTTCGACGACGAGGAGGACGCGGTGGCCCGGGCCAACGACACCTGGTCGGGGCTGTGCTCCTCGGTGTGGACGGCCGACCTCGACCGCGCCGCGGCCGTCGCGGCCCGGCTGCGCACCGGCTACACGTTCGTCAACGAGCACGGTGCGGCCTTCCTCGACGAGCGGGCGCCGTTCGGCGGGTTCAACCACAGCGGCATGGGCCGGGAGATGGGCATCGAGGGGCTCCGCGAGTTCATGGACACCCACTCGGTCGGCTTCCCCGCCTGACCGCAGGACCCGTTCCCGGGCCGCCCCCGCGGGTGGCCCGGGAACGGACCGGCGTCCGATCGACGACAGAGGAGCGAGGACCCATGGCGAGCGACCGCGCCGGGACGGACGCCGCGACGGCGGCCGCCGGCCCGGCCCCGGGCGGGCTTGGCGGCCCCCGGGTGCTCGTGCCGGTGCTCGTCCTCCTCGCGACCGTCGTCGCCGTCAGCAGCAGCGTCGGGGCTCCGCTCATCCCGGCCGTCGCCGACGCCTACGACGCTCCGCTGCACGTGGCCCAGTGGTCGCTCACCATGCCGCTGCTCGTCGGCGCGGTGGCCACGCCGGTGCTCGGCCGGCTCGGGGACGGGTCGCACCGCCGCGCCGTCGCGCTCAGCGTCCTCGGCGTCGTCGTCCTCGGCGGCGTCCTGACCGCCCTGCCCCTGTCGCTGGGCTGGCTCCTGACCGGGCGGGGGCTGCAGGGCTTCGGGCTCGGCCTCATGCCGATGCTCATCGCCACGGCCCGCGAGGCCCTGCCCCCCGACCGCGCGCGCCGCACGATCGCGGCGCTGTCGATCACCGTCGTCTCGGGGGTGGGCCTGGGGTACCCGATCGCCGGTGCCCTCGCGACCTACGGCGGCGTGACGCTCGCGTTCGCGGTGGGGGCGGGGATCTGCGCGGTCGCCCTCCTCGCCGGCGCCCTCGTGCTGCCGAAGGCCTCCCCCGCCCCGGCCCGCCGGTTCGACCTGCCCGGCGCGCTGCTGCTCGGCGCGGGCCTGGCCGGCGCCATCGTCACCCTCAGCGAGGGCGAGAACTGGGGCTGGTCCTCCCCGCGGGTGCTCCTGGTCAGCGCGGGGTCCGTGCTGGCCCTGGTCGCGTGGGCGGTGGTCGCGCTGCGGACGCGCGCGCCGCTCATCGACCTGCGGCTGGCCCGGGGCCGGCTGCCGGCCGCCGGCCACGTCTCGGTCCTGCTCACCAGCCTGGCCAACTACCTGCTGCTGGGCTCGGTGCCGATCCTGGTGCAGACGCCGGTGTCCAGCGGCTACGGGTTCGGCGCGTCCGGGCTGGTCGCGGGGCTGGTGCTGCTGCCGTTCTCGCTGGCCGGCATGGTCGCCGGCCCGATCTCCCGCCGGCTGGGCGAGCGCTGGGGCCCCCGCCTGGTGCTGCCGCTGGGCGCGCTGCTGATGGGCGCCTCGCTCGTCCTGCTCGCCGTCGCCCGCGGCCACCTCTGGATGCTCGCCGTGATCACGGCGGTGGCCGGCCTGGGCATCAGCACGGTGTTCGCCGCGGCGCCGAACCTGGTCGTCGCGGCCGTCCCGCCCCGCGAGACCGGCAGCGCCATGGCGCTCAACCAGGTGCTGCGCTACGCCGGGTTCGCCGTGGGCAGCGCGCTGACCGCGACCGTGCTGGCCGCGGTGACGCCGGCCGGCGGCGAGCTGCCCGCCGAGGTGGGCTACACCGTCATCGGGCTGCTCGGCGCCGGCCTCTCGGTGGTCACCGCGGTGCTGGTCTGGCTGCTCCCGGGCCGGGCGGCCGCTCAGCCGCCGAGCGTGGCGCCCCGGGCCAGCGGGGAGACCGTCCGCGCGTAGACGTCCAGCCAGCCGCAGCCGCTCGGCGCCCGCAGCGGGGGCAGCTCCGCCCGGCGGCGCTCGAGCTCCTCGGCCGGCACCTGCAGGTCCAGGGTGCGCGCCTCGACGTCCACGGAGATCACGTCGCCGTCGCGGACCAGGCCCAGCGGCCCGCCGACCGCCCCCTCGGGGCTGACCTCGGCGACCACCAGGCCCTTGTTCACCAGGCCGGACATCTGCCCGTCGGTCACGACCACGACCTGGTCGCCGAGCCCGGCGCCGTCGAGGGCGAAGATGAACGCCGAGGTGAGCGCCATGCCGGGCGAGCCGCGCAGGCCCAGACCGCTGAGGACGACGACGTCGCCCGGGCTGACCTCGCCCCCGCGGATGCCGGCCAGGCCCTCGTCGCGGGAGGAGTAGACCTTCGCCGGCCCGGTGAAGCGGTGCAGCCCGTCGTCGGCGACGGTGCGCTTGACCACGCCACCCTCGGGGGCCAGCGAGCCGCGGACGATCGTGATGCCGGGGTGGGTGGCCAGCGGGTCGTCGACCGGGCGGATGACGTCGGCGTCGCCCACCGTCGCGCCGCCGAGGACCTCCCCCAACGGGCGGCCGTCGACGGTCGGCTGGTCGAGGTCCAGCAGCGGCCGCAGCTGGTACAACAGCGCCTGCGCCCCGCCGGCGGCCTCGAACTCGTCGATCTGCCGGTCGCCGTTGGGCTTCACGCCGGTGATCAGCGGCACCTGCGGCGCCAGCTCCTCGAACAGGGCCAGGACGTCGACGTCGCAGCCGGCCTCCACCGCGACCGCCTGCAGGTGCTTGACGCAGTTGACCGAGCCACTGATGGCCAGGACGGCGACGACGGCGTTGCGGAAGGCCCCCGGGGTCATGACCTGCCGCGGGCGGAGGTCCTCGTGGACCAGCTCGACGATGCGGCGGCCGGCCCGCTCGACGTCGGCGAACATCTTGTCGCTCAGCGCCAGCACGGGCGCGGTGCCGGGCAGCATCATGCCCAGCGCCTCGGTGGCGATGTGCATGGAGTTCGCCGTCCCCATCCCGGCGCAGACGCCGGGCCCGCCGACGGCGACCGCGGCCATCTCGGCCAGCTCCTCGACGGTCATGGCTCCGGTGGCGACGTGGCCGGCGTAGAGGAAGACGTCCTCGAAGTCGACGTGCTCGCCCTTGTAGACGCCGCTGGGCTGGTAGCCGCAGCCGACGACGATCGTCGGGATGTCCAGGCGGCCGGCGGCCATCAGCTGGCCGGGGGTGGTCTTGTCGCAGGAGGCGAGGGTGACCATCCCGTCGAGCTGGGCGCCTTCGACGGCGACCTCGATGTCGCTGGCGATGAGGTCGCGGGTCGGGAGGATGTAGCGGCCCTGCGCGCCCGCGCTGGTGATGGCGTCACTGGACGCGGCCGTGCGGACCTCGAACGGCACGCCGCCGGCCGCCCGGATCGCCGCCTCCAGCGGGGGCACGACGTCGTCGAGGTGGCTGAAGCAGCTGGCCAGCTTCGACGAGCTGTTGACGATGGCGATCTTGGGCTTCTCCATGTCCTCGTCGGAGAGGCCCAGCGCCGTCCACTGCGCGCGGCGCATCGCCCACGGGGTGCCGCCGACCGGGAAGTTGCTGCGCAGCGACACGGTCACGCCTCCTCGCGGCCGAGGAAGACGCCGGCCCGCTCGAGGCGCTGCTGCAGCTCGGGCACCGGCACGTCGCGGACGGGGACGCCGCCGGCGATGGCCAGGTCCGCGGCGACGCCGACCGCCTCGCCCATCGCGAAGCAGGGCCCGGTGACCCGCGCCGAGGACTGCCCGCCCTGCGTCATGGACGCGCAGCGGCCGGCGACGAACAGGTTGTCCACGCGCTCGGGCACGACCATCCGGTAGGGCAGCTGGTTGTAGCCGCGGGGGTCCTCCCCACGCTGCCAGCGGAACTCGACGGTGCCCGCGACGTGCGCCTCCACCGGCCAGCCGTTGACGCCGATCGTGTCGTCGAAGTCGGCGCAGTCCAGGACGTCGTCCTCGGTGAGCCGGTACTCGCCGAACACCCGCCGGGTCTCGCGGATCCCGATCTGCGGAGCGAGGTCGACGATGTAGGAGTCCCCGAAGCCGGGCACCCGGTTCTTGATGAAGTCGAAGGCGTCGAACGACTGGCGCCGGCCCTGCAGCTCGCCGAGGGTCAGCTGGTCGACGTCGGTGCCGTCGACCGCCGTGCCGTCGGGGTTGGACAGCTGGGTGAGGTTGGACCGCCACTCCAGCGGGTTGCGCTGCGGCCGGACGATCGGCTTCTTGCGCGGGAAGTGGTGCGTGCCGGCCGCCTCGGCCTCCTCCATCAGCCGCTCGACGGTGCGCCACGGCGCGTCCCCGGCCGCGGCGACGTCCACGCCGTTGATCCGGAACATCAGCGACGGGTAGAGCAGGTGCGGCGCCTTCTCGAAGGGCACCCCGGCCCAGGCGGCGAGGTCGGCGTCCCCGGAGGCGTCGACGAACACCCGCCCGCGGACCGCGGCCCGCCCGGACTTCGACTCGATGAGCACCGCGTCGACCGTCGCGTCGTCGGCCATGACCACCCCGACCGCGACCGCGTGGAACAGCAGCCGGGCGCCGGCGCCGGTGACCAGCTCGTCGGCGGCCAGCTTGTAGCTGGAGATGTCGAAGGCCTGGGCGAGGATGCCGTCGTTGATGGTCAGGTGCGGCGCGTTGAGCCCGTCGAGCTTGGTGAGCCGCTCCAGCAGCTCGTCGGCGAGGCCGTGGATGACCTGGCGGTGCTCGCCGTGCACCTTGGCGTGCAGCCCGCAGAAGGTGGACAGCCCGCCCATCGTGCCGGCGCCGCCGAGGAAGCCGTAGCGCTCGAGCAGGATCGTCGAGCGCCCCGCCCGGGCGGCCGCGGCGGCGGCCATGATGCCGGCCGGCCCCCCGCCGACGACGACGACGTCGAACTCGCCGTAGACCGGCGTCTCGCGCGCCGGCTCCGGCACGGTGCTCGTCGCGTGCACGGTGGTCATCGGGTGCCTCCCTGGGTCGGTGCGTCCTCGACGCGGGCGATCGCCGGCGCGCCGCCGCGCGGGCCGAAGGTCTCGGCCACGGCGGAGACCCCGGCGTTGTGCGCGCCGGCGACGGTCACCAGCAGCGCCTCGGGTGAGTTGAGCACCGGGACGACGTCCCGGCCGGACTCGGACGCGGTGTCGGGGACCGCGTCGGGGTGGCCGGCCGGCAGGCGCCAGCGCGTCTCCCGCGAGACGGCGTCCTTGCCGACCTCGGCCAGCCGCTCGCGGGTGTTGACCGCGTGCTCGTACACGAACTGGCGGACGTCGGCCTTCGACCAGCCGGCCGCGGCGAACAGGTGCGCGTGCTCGGGCCCGAGCACCAGGCAGCCGCTGATCGTCTCGTGCACCAGCGCGCCGGTGCGGGCCACCGTGCCGGCCAGGTCGCGGCCCAGCTGCTCGGGGTCGGTGGTGTGCCGGGCCTCCAGGTGGATGACCGAGCGGACCAGCATCGAGGTCACCGTGCTCTCCCCCGCCGCGAACCCGTGGTCGGCCGGGAACGGCGCCCAGGGGCTGTCCTCCTCGTTCTCCGCGATGCAGGCGGTGTACTTCGCCGGCGTGCCCTGGGTGGCCTGGTCCAGCTGGTGCGGGTGCAGGCCGAAGACGTTGATCGCGGTCAGCCGCAGCGCCCGGCCGATCGTGGCGTTGGCGCGGAAGCCGGAGCCGAACACGTTGCCGCGGCTGTTGAGCCCGATCCGCTCCCGGACCGGGCCGTTGACCAGCAGCAGCGGCGCGGTGCCGGTGGTGCTCTGCCAGATCCCCTTGCCGGCGTAGCCCTCCAGGGACAGCGCCTCCCAGGCGGCCAGCACCACGGGGAAGTACTCCGGCAGGCAGCCGGCCATCGCCGCGTTGATCGCGGCGGAGCGCACCGTGCAGACCCGCTCCAGGTGTGGCATCCGGAAGACGACGTCACCCGGGCGGTGCGAGGTCTGCGCGAGGAACTCGGCCAGGTAGGAGTCGGTCACGGGCATGACCGGCAGCCCGTCGGTCCACCCCTGGCCCGCGTAGAACTCCATGACCCGGCGGAGGGTCTCCATGTCGACCAGGGGCCGGTCGTCGGCCTCCTCCGGGGCGCCGGCCGCCCTCGTGTCCAGCTCGCTCACGGGTTCCTCCAGGTGCCGACGGACGAGTGTGCGCCATGCGCACGACTGCGCAGTATCCGCACAGACCGTACCGGCTGTCGCGGTGCGCGGTCGACCCGGTGGTGACGCGGGTCACAGCCGGGTCACGATGTCCGGACGCGGCCCGGGACGGCCGCCTCCTGTTTGACACCGGCGTGATCCGCGCCATACGTTCGGACAGAGCACGAGTGATCGCATGCCGCACACATGCGGACGGTCAGTTCCCACCGTCCGCCGACCGGCCGTGCCCCTCCCGGCGGGTCCCTCCCCGGACCCCCGAGCCGCGGGTCGGCCCTCTGTCCCCCCGTCGTCCGTTCCTCCAGGGAGAGCCCCGATGACCCGCTCCACCGCACGTCCCGCCAGCAGCCGGAGCTCCCGCCCGCGGTGGCGTTCGGCGCTCGCCGCGGCGAGCGCCGCGACGCTGCTGGCCGCCTGCGGCGGGGGTGGCGAGGAGGAGGGCGCCGCCGCCGGCGACGGCGGGGACGGCGGGGGCGGCGGCGAGGTCCAGGACGTCACCTTCCTCAACATCCTCCCGCTGGAGAGCCTCACCTTCACCCCGGAGCTGGTCGCCGCCTCCTGCGGCTACTTCGAGGACAACGGCCTCAACGTCACCTTCGAGACCACCCAGGGGTCGGCCCCGGCCATCCAGACCGTGCTGGCCGGTGGTGCCCTGATCACCCGGGTCGGCGACATGGAGACGATGCTCGCCGTCGGGGAGCGGGACGCCCCGCTGGTCAACGTCGGCCAGATCAACAAGACCGGCACCATCCGCTTCGTGTCCGCCGAGTCCGACCCGCTGGAGTCGCCCCAGGACATCGAGGGCCGGCTCGTGGGCACCCCGTCCGAGGGCGGCACCAGCGAGATCATCCTCAAGCTGGTCGCGGCGACCGCCGGCATCGACCCCGACGACGTGCAGACCCAGGTGGTCGGCGTCGCCCCCGGCGTCTTCGACCTGGTGACCTCCGGGCGCATCGGCGGCTACATCGTCTCCCTCGACACCTCGGTCGCCCTGGACCAGCAGCAGCCCGAGGCCGTGGTCTACAACCCCTCGGAGGACGTCCGGAGCGGCGGTCAGGTCTACATCACCTCCCAGGAGCAGGCCGAGGACCCGGCCAAGCAGGAGCAGCTGAGCAGCTACCTGACCGCGATCAAGCAGGCGGTGCAGTTCGTCGTCGAGGACCAGGCCAACGACTACGCCGAGACGATCGAGTGCCTGTCCGAGTACGAGATCCCGACCCTGCAGGACCCGGAGGTCGGCAAGGCCGCCCTCGACCAGTACGTGGAGTCCTGGACCGCGGCCGGCGACGACCAGATCGCCGTGACCGACCCCGAGCAGTGGCAGGCGATCTACGACGAGATGTCCGGCTCCGGCTTCGTGCCCGAGGGCCTGGACCCCGCCGAGTGGTACACCGACGAGTTCGCCCCGGCGTCATGAGCAGCCCGGTGACGGGCACTCCCGCCGGCTCCAGGGAGGACGGCATGACCATCTCCGCGCCCGCGCCCCGGGTCCCCGCCACAGCGGCGGGCGGGGGCGCCCAAGCCCAGCTCGAGGTCTCCGCGGTCGACAAGGTCTACCAGGCCCGGCGCGGTGAGGTGCACGCGCTCAGCGACGTGAACCTCTCCATCGGCAAGGGGGAGTTCATCTCCCTGGTCGGCCGCTCCGGCTGCGGGAAGACGACGCTGCTGCGCATCCTCGCCGGGCTGCTGGCCCCGAGCTCCGGCACGGTCACCGCCGACGGCGAGAGCATCTGGCGCGGCAACAAGCGCAACGACGAGGCGTTCTCGCAGTTCGGCCTGGTCTTCCAGGACGCGAACCTGTTCCCCTGGTACACGGTCGCCGACAACATCTCGCTGCCGCTCAAGCTGCGCGGCGTGGGCAAGAAGGCCCGGCGGGCGCGCGCGACGGAGCTCTGCGAGCTGGTCGGCCTGCCCGGGTTCGAGAAGGCCTACCCGCGGGAGCTGTCCGGCGGCATGCGGCAGCGCGCGGCCATCGCCCGGGCGCTCAGCTACGACCCGAAGATCCTGCTGATGGACGAGCCGTTCGGCGCCCTGGACGCGCTCACCCGCGACAAGATGAACCTCGAGCTGCAGTCCATCCACGCGCAGGCCGGGGCGACCGTGGTGTTCGTGACCCACTCCATCAACGAGGCGGTCTTCCTGGCCGACCGGGTCGTCCTGCTCACCCCGCGGCCGGGCCGGATCCGCTCGATCACCCCGGTGGCGCTGCCGCGGCCCCGCTCCCTCGACACCGAGACCAGCCCCGAGTTCCAAGAGATCGTCCGGGTGCTCCGCCACGAACTGGACGAGGAGTGACGCAGCCATGACCACGCTCGACCGTCCCACCGAGGACACCACCCCGTCCCGCAAGGACGCACGATCGGGCCGCAGCAGCGTCCCCGGTGACCGCGACGGGCTGATGAAGGCCCTGCCGTTCATCTCCACGCCGATCCTGCTCGTCCTGCTGATCGGCGGCTGGCAGTTCGCCGTCTCGGTCATCGGCGTCTCGGAGTTCATCCTCCCGGCGCCGCTGGACGTCTGGGACTCGCTGCTCACCATGCTGGGCACCGCCGCGGTCTGGACCGACATCTGGATCACCCTCTACGAGGTGCTGGTCGGCTTCTTCTTCGCGCTGGTCTTCGGCATGGCCGTCGGCGCGATCCTCGGCCGGGTGGTCTGGCTCGAGCGCGCCGTCCAGCCGGCCCTGGTCGCCCTCCAGGTCGTCCCGAAGGTCGCCTTCATCCCGATCTTCGTCATCTGGTTCGGGTTCGGCACGACGTCGAAGATCATCATGGCCGCGATCCTCGCGTTCTTCCCGATCATGCTGAACGTGATGCTCGGCGTCCGGTCGGTCGACCGCGGGCACCGCGACGTCATGCGCGGCCTGGGCGCCAGCCGCTGGGCGACGTTCAAGAACCTCGAGCTGCCGAGCACGCTGCCCTACATCTTCGCCGGCGCCGAGGTGGGCATCGTCTTCGCCGTGATCGGCGCGATCGTCGGCGAGTACCTCGGCGGCAGCGAGGGCCTGGGCCACCTGGTGGTGCGCAGCCTCAACGCGCTGGACGCCCCGCAGCTGTTCGCCGTCATCGTGCTGCTGGCGATCATGGGCTCGCTGCTCTACGCGGCCGTCACGCTCACCAAGCGGCTGATGATCCCGTGGCACGACTCGGTGGCGGGCGTCTCCCCGTGACCGAGCTCGCGAGGTCACGCATGAGCACAGCACCCCCGGACACGGGGACGACGAGCGCCAGCGAGGAGTCCCCGTGACCGAGCTGCGCAGCAACCTCGTCGAGGGCAGCTCGCGCTGGGCGGTGCGCCGCGCCCAGTGGCGGGCGCTCGGCATCCCCGACGAGGACATGACCAAGCCGAAGATCGCGATCGTCAACTCCTCCTCGGACCTCGCGATCTGCTTCAGCCACCTCGACGGGGTCGTCGGGCCGCTCAAGGAGGCGATCCGGGCCGCCGGGGGGCTGCCGTTCGAGGTCCGGACGGCGGCGCCCAGCGACTTCATCACCTCGGCCGGCCGCGACGGGCGCTACATCCTGCCCAGCCGCGACCTGATCGTGAACGACGTCGAGGTCGCGGTGGAGGGTGCCCAGCTCGACGGCATGGTCACCCTGGCCTCCTGCGACAAGACCGCGCCGGCGCACCTCATGGCCGCCGCCCGGCTGGACATCCCCACGATCGTCGTCGGCTGTGGCTACCAGCCCAGCGGCGACTACCGCGGCGAGCACGTCGACATCGAGGAGGTCTTCCTCGCGGCCGGTTCCGCGGCGGCCGGCCGGATGACCTTCGAGCACCTGTGCGGGATGGCCGACAACGCCATCCGCGGGCCCGGGGTCTGCGCGGGTCTCGGCACCGCCAACACCATGCACATGGCCTGCGAGGCGCTGGGCATGTCGCTGTCGGGGACCACGCCCGTGCTGGCCAACAGCCCGGCGATGTGGGACGCGGTCCGCCTGGCCGGCGAGCGCATCGTCGGGCTGGTCACTGCGGGCCTGCGCCCGCGCCAGGTGATGACGGCGGCGGCCTTCCGCAACGCGGTGACGGTGATGCTGGCGACCAGCGCGTCGGTCAACTCGATCAAGCACCTGCAGGCGGTGGCGCACGAGGCCGCCGTGCACGTCGACGTGCCCGGCCTGTTCGCCGAGCTCGGCGACCGCGTTCCGCTGCTGTGCGCCGTCCGCCCCAACGGGCCGCACTTCATCGAGGACCTCGAGCGGGCCGGCGGCACGCGGGCGGTGCTCGCCCAGCTGCGCGACCTGCTCGACCTCGACGTCCCCACGGTCGACGGCGGCACCCTCGGCGACGCCCTCCGCGACGCCGCGCCCGCCGACGAGGAGGTGGTCCGCCCCGCGGACCGCCCCTTCGGCACCCGGCCGACCATCGTCATGGTCCGCGGCTCCCTGGCCCCGGGCGGCGCGGTGGTCAAGCGGCCGGTCGACGACCGCGGCGCCCGCCGCTTCGAGGGCACCGCGCTCTGCTACTCCTCCCGCGACGAGGCCCTCGCGGGGCTGGCGCGCGGCGACATCCCGCCCGGCACGGTGCTGGTCGTCCGCGGCCTCGGCGTCGTCGGCGGCCCCGGCATGGCCCTGGGCTCGGCGGTCGTGTTCGCCCTGGAGGGCGCCGGCCTCGGCGACAGCGTCGCGGTGGTGACCGACGGGCAGATGTCCGGGCTGGTCAACGTGGGCACGGTCGTCGGCGAGGTCACGCCCGAGGCGGCGCTCGGCGGCCCGCTGGCCCTGGTGGAGGACGGCGACCGGATCGTCATCGACGTCGACCGGCGCACCGTGGACCTCGAGGTGCCCGACGACGTCCTCGCCGCCCGCCGCGAGCACCTGGCCGCGCCCGAGCTCGGCCCCGACCACGGGTGGCTGTCGGCCTACCGCCGGCTGGTCTCCCCCGTTCCCGAGGGCGCGGTGCTCACCTCGCCCGCCCCCGGCCGCACCCCCGAGGACCGCCCGTGACCGACAGCTGGATCGACGAGCCGGGACGGCGCACCGCCGTCCTCGGCGAGTACGAGGTCGTCGTGCTCGGCGGCGGGCCGGCCGGGGTCATGGCCGCGGCCGCCGCGGCCCGCGCCGGCCGGTCGACGATCCTGGTGGAGCGCAACGGCTACACCGGCGGCGCGGGCAGCGCCGGCGGGCTGTCCACCTTCTGCGGGCTGCACGCGCGCGTGCACGGCGAGGACCGGCAGGTGGTGCACGGCCTGGCCGACGAGCTGCTGGAGCGGATCGACGCGCTCGAGGGGCTGAACCCGCCCCACCTGAGCTTCGCCAACCGGATCCTCGCCCAGGCCTACGACATCAGCGCCTACAAGATCGCCCTCGACGACCTGCTGGTCGAGTCCGGGGTGACGCTGCTGTTCCACGCGCTCGCCGTCGGCGTGGTCATGGCCGACGAGTCGACCGTCGACGCGCTGCTCGTGGAGTCCAAGTCCGGCCGCGGCGCCATCCGCGGGCGGGTGTTCGTCGACGGCTCCGGCGACGGCGACCTCGCTGCCTGGGCCGGGGCGCCGTACGAGAAGACCGACCCGGCGCACGGGATGCTCTACCCGTCGCTGATGTTCCGCATCAACGGCGTGGACCCCGCGGTCGCGGCCACGACCAACGACCTGCTGCCGGCGCTCATGGAGGACGCCGAGCAGTCGGGCCGGTACACCTTCCCGCGCAAGCGGCCGATCGTGCGCCCCCAGCGCAACCCGCTGGAGTACCGGGCCAACATCACCCAGCTGTCCAACGCCGACGGCAGCGCCATCGACGGCACCGACGTCTGGCAGCTGTCCCGCGGGGAGCTGCAGGGCCGGCGCCAGGTGCGCGACGTCTTCCCGTTCTACCGGCGCGAGGTGCCCGGCTTCGAGGCCGCCTACGTCGTCGACATCGCGCCGGACATCGGCATCCGGGAGACCCGCCGGATCGTCGGGGCCTACCAGCTCAGCGAGGACGACATCCTCGACTGCGCCGACTTCCCGGACGCGATCGGCGTCAACGGCTGGCCGGTGGAGGCCCACGTCGCCGGCGACGTCGAGATCCGCTGGCAGCGGCAGCCGCGGGGCTACAACCAGCTGCCCTTCCGGATGGTCGTGCCACAGCGGCTGACCAACACCTACGTCGTCGGCCGGTGCGCCTCGATGACCCACGAGGGGCAGTCCAGCGCCCGGGTGACCGGGCCGTGCTTCGCCATGGGCCAGGCGGCCGGCACCGCCGCCGACCTCGTGCTGTCGGCGGGGGTCGCCGCCGGGGACGTCGACGTCGCCAAGCTGCAGGCCCGCCTGCAGGAGGACGGCGCCTGGCTGGGCGGTGAGTCCCGGTGAGGCTGGCCGACGACGAGCAGGCGATGCTCGACGGCGTACAGGGCGAGGCGGTCGCGGCCGCGATGGACCTGCTGGTCCGCTACGGCGAGGTCCTGGGGGCCGAGCGGCTGGTCGACACCGACAACGTCTGCGGCGCCAACCTGTTCGGCTCCCGGCACAGCCTGGTCTGCGGCTCCCCCACCCCGGACGCCGCCTTCTCCGAGCACAGCCTCGACGCGCCCACGGTGCTGCCCATCCCGCCGGTGAAGGCGCAGAGCTACCAGCTCATCGGCCCGATGGACACCAAGCACTGGCAGGTGCAGGGGCTCCCCCAGGCCGAGCACGACGAGATCGTGGCCAGCGAGCAGTACAACGCCGAGCACGGCATCCACCTGCTCAACACCTGCACGCCCTACCAGGTGGGCAACGTGCCGCTGAAGGGCGAGCACTGCGCGTGGATGGAGAGCTCGGCGGTCGTCTACGTCAACTCGGTGCTCGGCGCCCGCACCAACGTGGAGGGCCGGGAGAGCACCGGGGCGGCGATGCTCACGGGCAAGATCCCCTACTGGGGGCTGCACCTGGACGAGAACCGGCACGGCTCGCACCTGGTCGAGGTGACGACGCCGGTCGAGTCCAACCGCGACTGGGGGCTGCTGGGCTACTGGATCGGCGAGCAGGTGCCGGAGGAGGCCATCCCGGTCGTCGACGGCATCCCCGCCACCCCCGACCTGGTCCGGCTCAAGCACTTCGGCGCGGCGGCCGCCTCCTCGGGCGGGGTCGAGCTGTACCACGTCCCCGGGGTGACGGCCGAGGCCCGCACGGTCGAGGAGGCCCTGGCCGGCCGCGCGCCGGCGGTCCGGTTGGGCTACGGGCCGGCGCAGCGCCGCGAGGCCTACGAGCACCTCAACGCCACGGCCCGGGACACCTCGGTCGACCTGGTGATGATCGGCTGCCCGCACGCGACGCTCGGCCAGATCCGCGACGTCGTCCGGCTGCTGGAGGGCCGCCGGGTGCACCCCGACACCGAGCTGTGGGTCTTCACCCCGCGCGCGCTGCGCCACGTGGCCGAGCGCAACGGGTACGACCGGGCGCTGGCCGACGCCGGCGCGCTGCTGATGAGCGACACCTGCCCGGCGATCGGCCAGTTCCTGCCCGAGGGCGCACGGGTCATCGCCACCGACTCGGCCAAGCAGGTGCACTACCTGCCGGCGATCATGAACGTCCAGGGCTGGTTCGGCACCCTCGCCGAGTGCGTGGACGCCGCCGTGACCGGCACCTGGCGGGGGGAGGCCCCGTGACCGAGCTGCGCGACCGTGCCGCGCTCCGGGCGGCCGGCGAGCCGATCGTCCTCACCGGCCGGGGGCTGGTCGGCGGGGTCGCCGAGGGCGAGGCGCTGGTCACCCGCGAGGCCATCTCCGGCTGGGGCGGGGTGGAGCCGCGCAAGGGCCGGGTCATCGAGTCCCGGCACGAGCTGGTCGGGCAGTCCTTCGCGGGCCGGGTGCTGGTCTTCCGGGGCGCGAAGGGCTCCTCGGGCTGGTCGGGCATGTTCCACATGTCGCGGCTGATGGGCTCGGCGCCGGCGGCGATGGTCTTCACCACGATGAACACCAAGATCGCGCTGGGGGTGGTGGTGACGCACGTGCCGGCGATCACCGACCTCGACGGTGACCCCTTCGAGCTCATCCGCACCGGCGACTGGGTGCGGGTGGACGCGGACACGGGGCAGGTCGTGGTCACCCCCTCCGGGGGATAGCGGCGCCGGCGCCGGTCGCCCCCGACGGCGCAGGGACGAGGATCGATGACCGACGACGACGCCGCGCCGCAGGGCCGCGACCGCGGAGAGGAGCTGGACGCACTGACCGGACCCGAGGCCGTGGCCGTGGCCGACGACGCCCCCCGCCCGCGGGGTGACTACTTCGTGCAGTCGCTGGAGCGCGGGCTGGCCGTGGTCAAGGCGTTCACCGCCGAGGAGCCCGAGCTCACGTTGAGCGAGATCGCCCGGCGGACGGGGATGACCCGGGCGGCGGCCCGCCGCTTCGTGCTCACGCTGGTCGACCTCGGCTACGTGGGCACCGTCGACCGGCGGTTCCACCTGCGCCCGTCGGTGCTGGAGCTCGGCTACACCTACCTGTCGGTCATGTCGGTGCCGCAGCTGATGGCGCCGCACCTGACCGCGCTGTCGGACCGGCTCAACGAGACGGTGAGCGCGGCGGTGCTGGACGGCGACGACATCGTCTACGTCGCCTGGGTCGGGCCCCGCCGGGTGCGGGTCGGCGGCATCACGATCGGCACCCGGCTGCCGGCGTTCGTCACCTCGCACGGCCGGGTGCAGCTGGCCGAGCTGCCCGAGGACCGGCTGACGGCCTACCTCGAGCGGACCCCGCTGGAGCCGCGGACCTCCCGCACGGTCACCGACCCCGCCGTCCTCCGGCAGCGGCTCGCGGAGGTCCGGGCGCAGGGGTTCGCGCTGGTCGACCAGGAACTCGAGGAGGGCGTCACCTCCATCGCCGTGCCGGTGCGCGACGCGCAGGGCACGGTCGTCGCCTCGCTCAACGTCGGCACGCACTCGCGCCGGTTGTCCCCCGCGGCGCTGCGGCGGGCGGCGCTGGAGCCGCTGCGCGAGACCGCGCGCCTGGTCGAGCGGGACATCGGGCTGCTCGGGGTCCGGCCGACCCCGCCCGGCCAGCTCTGACCGGTCAGGCCCGCCCGGGCAGCCCGCGGGCCTGCTCGGCCGCCCAGCGCCGGTCGACCTTCCCGGACACCGTCCGCTCGATCGTGGGCACCACCGACACCAGCCGCGGCCGCTTGTAGTCGGCCAGCCGGGCGCCGACGTGCGCGGCGAGCTCCGTGGCGTCCACCTCGGCCCCGGGCTCCGGCACGACCAGCGCGGTCACCCGGGCGCCCCAGCGGTCGTCGGGCACCCCGACGACCACCGCCTCGGCCACCGCGGGGTGGTCGACGAGCACCTGCTCGACCTCCTCGGCGAAGACCTTCTCCCCACCGGTGTTGATGACCCCCGAGCCGCGGCCCAGGAGCGTCAGCGTGCCGTCGGCCTCCAGCGTGGCCGAGTCCCCGGGGACGGCGTGCCGGACGCCGCCGATGGTGCGGAACACCGCCGCGGTGGCCTCCGGCGCGTCCAGGTAGCCCAGCGGGAGGTTGCCGGTGCTGGCCAGCTCGCCGACCTGCCCGGACCCCGGGACGACGTCGGCGCCGTCGGGCCCGACGACCCGCGCGTTGGGCGGCAGCGTGAAGGTGGAGGTGACCGCGTCCGGGTCCGGCCCGGACACGCTGATCCCGAACGGGCCGCCCTCGGTGGCGGCGATCGAGTCCTGCAGCGTGCAGCGGGCGTACCCGAGCAGCCGCCGCTTGGTGTCGGTGCTCCACCGCACCCCGGCGCTGACGATCCGCTGCACCGAGGACAGGTCGTAGGGCCGCCCGGCCGCCGCGGCCCGGTCCAGCTCGGCCAGCAGGGGGACGGCGAAGGCGTCGCCGACGATCGCCAGCTCGTGCACGCCGTGCTCCTGCACCGCCGTCCACAGCGCCGCCGGGTCGAGCGAGCGCTGCGGCAGGGTGACCACCCGGCCACCGCGCAGCAGGTTGCCCAGGCTGAAGAAGAAGCCGGTGCCGTGCATGAGCGGCGACGCCGGCAGGATCACCGGCGCGGTGCCGTCCGCGACCGCCTCGAGGGCGTCGGCGACCACGCCGTCGAGGTCGGCCGGAACGGGCCGCTGCGCCCGCCCGTAGGCCGAGGAGACGACGCCGCACACGCCCGCGCAGTCCCAGACGACCGCCTTGGGCAGCCCCGTCGTCCCACCGGTGAGCAGCAGCACCCGGTCGTCGGCCGAGCGCGCGGTCCGCGGCGCGGGCGGCCCGGCGACGGCCTCCTCGTAGGGCGTGACCCCGCTGTCCTCGACGTCCCCGGCGACGACCACGGCGGTCAGGCCGGGCAGCCGGCCGGCGACGGCCGCGGCCCGGTCGGCGAGGGAGGCGTCGACGACCAGCGCGCGGGCGTCGACCATCCGCAGGACCTGCTCGAGCTCGGCCTCGAGGTAGCGGTAGTTCACGTTGACCGGGACGGCGCGCAGCTTGAGCACGGCCACCACGGACTCGAGGTACTCCGGCGAGTTGTACAGGCCGATGCCCACCGGGTCGCCCGCACCGACCCCACGGGCGGCGAGGGCCCCGGCCAGCCGGGCGGCGCGGTCGTCGAACTGCCGCCAGGTCAGGGCACGGTCGCCGTGCACGAGCGCGGTGCGGCCCGGGTCGACGGCGCTGACGGCGTCGGCGACCGCCTCGAACAGCGTCGCGAGGTTGTCCCGGAACCGGGCCTCCCCGCCCGCGGCCACGGCCCTCAGACCCCCGCGACCCGGGCGACCGCCGGCCGCCCGCCGCGCGGGCCGAAGGTCTCCACGACCGCCGACACCCCGGAGTTCGAGGCGCCGGCCACCACCACGAGGACGGCGTCGGGCGAGGTCATCGCGCGGATGCCGTCCCGCGCGGGGTCCGGCCCGTCGTCGACGACGGCGTCCGGGTGGTCGCGCGCGACCCGCCAGTGGCTCTTCGCCGACACCGCGCCCTTGCCGGCGCGGTCCAGCTCCTCCCGCGACACGAACGACTGCTCGTACAGGTACTCCGACACCTGCCGCTTGCTCCATCCGGCGTCGGCCAGCAGGTGGGCGTGCTCGGGGCCGAGCACGACGAGGGCGCTCACCGTCTGCTGCAGCAGCGCCCCGGTGCGCCGCAGGCTGCCGGCGACGTCGTCGAGCAGCTGCTCGGGGACGCCGGTGTGCCGGGCCTCGATGTGCAGCGTCGAACGCATGGTGAACGCGGTCACCGCGCTGTCCTCGGGCGCGAGGCCGCAGTCGACGTGCAGCGGCGCCCAGGGCGACTGCTCCTCGTTCTCGCCGATGCAGCAGGTGTACTTCGCCGGCGTCCCCTGGGTGGCCTGGTCCAGCTCGTGCGGTCGCAGGCCCAGGCTGTTGATCGCGGCGAGCCGCACCGCCCGGCCGATCGTCGCGTTCGCCCGGAACCCCGGGCCGAACAGGTTCCCTGCGCTGTTGACGCCGAGCTCCTGCCGGACCCGGCCGTTGACCAGGAGCAGGGTGCCGGTGCCGGTGGTGCTCTGCCAGATGCCCTTGCGCGGGTAGCCCTCCTCGCGCAGCGAGTCCCAGGCGGCCACGACCACGGGGAAGTACTCCGGCCGGCAACCGGCCATCACCGCGTTGATCGCCGCCAGCCGCACGGTGACCGCGCGGTTGAGCTGCGGCATCTCGAGCAGCACCTCGCCCGGGTCGCGGTCGACCCGGGCGAGGTGCGCGTCGAGCGCCTCGGCGTCGCAGGGGACGACGGGCAGCCCGTCGGTCCAGCCCTGCGTGTAGACGTGCTCGATCGCCCGCTGGGTGGGGTTCACCCGCGCCCCCCGGTCACTCCTCGACCCCGAGGATCTCGAGGACGCGGGGCAGCATCTCCTGCACGCGCCGCCGGAGGCCCTCGGCGTCCAGGCTGGCCACCGGGTGCGGGATGGAGACGTAGTCGAAGCCCGGGAACCCGTAGGTCCGGGCCATCGCCTGCGCGGTGAGCTTGAAGGGGTCGGTGCAGATGGAGACGGCCGGCACGCCCTGCCGCTCCAGGAGGATCCCGTCGGCCACACTGGCCGCGCTGCAGGAGCCCTAATCACCGATCGCGGTGATCGCGAAGTCGCACTCCTCGAAGATCCGCTGGGTCTGGGTGGGCTCGACCGGGGTGCCGAAGTAGGGCTTGCTGTACATCAGCACGTCCTTGAGCCCGTACCGCTCGCGCAGCACCGACCCCAGCTCGTTGAGCAGGGCCGCGCCGTTGGGCTTGGTGTTGTCGAGCAGCCCGAGGGTCTTGCCCCGCAGGGTCGCCGGCCGGGCGGCCAGGGACGTGTCGGATGCGGTGTCGGTGGCGCCGGTGGGGTCGAGGATCGACTCCAGCTCCATGGCGGCTCCTCGTCGTCGGGGATGGCGGCAGGGCGTGTGCGGCATACGCACACCAGTTCCCTTGCCGCACAGCGACCCTAGACAGCGCGGGCGGCCGGGTCAACGACGGGGGCCGCTCCCCCAGGCCCGGCGCGGCCGCCCGTAACGTCGCCTCCCGGTCCCGGCTGCCGCGGGGCCCGCGCGCCACGGCCCCGAGGAGTACCCCGCATGCCCGCCCCCGGCTGGTTCCCCCGCGCCCTCGCCACCGAGCCCGAGCACCGGGACGTCGAGGTCGACGGCGCCCGGATCCACTACCGGGTGTGGGGCGAGCCGGGCCGGCCCGGGCTGGTGCTGGTGCACGGCGGCGCGGCGCACTCCGGGTGGTGGGACCACGTGGCGCCGCTGCTGGCGACCCACCGCGTCGTCGCCCCCGACCTCAGCGGGCACGGGGACAGCGACTGGCGCCCGGCCTACGACATGGCGCGGTGGGCACGCGAGGTGCTCGCCGTGGCCGGCGCCGAGCAGCTGACCCGGCCGGTCGTGCTGGGCCACAGCATGGGCGGCTGGGTGGCGCTGACCATCGGCGTCGAGCACGGGGACGCCGTCGCCGGGGTCGCGGTCATCGACTCCCCGCTGGACCGGCAGCCGCCGGAGGAGCAGACGCTGCGCGAGCAGCCGCGGGTGCACCGGGTGCACCCCGACCTGGCCGCCGCCGTCGCCCGGTTCCGGACGCTGCCCGCCCAGGACGTCTACCTGCCCGACGTCCGGGAGCACGTCGCGCGCGGGTCGCTGCGGGCCGTCGAGGGCGGGTGGACGTGGAAGTTCGACCCCGGCTTCTTCGGCACCCGCCCGCTGGTGCGCCAGCTGCTGCCCCGGCTCGCCGCGCCGGCCGCGCTGTTCCGCTGCGAGCAGGGGCTGGTGACCCCGGAGATGGCCGCCGAGATGGCCGCGCTGGTCCCCGGCGGGCTGCCCGTCGTCGACCTGCCCGAGGCCGGCCACCACCCGATGCTCGACCAGCCGCTGGCGCTGGTCACCGGCGTCCGGACGCTGCTGGCGCTCTGGCCGCCGGCCCGCCCGGCCTAGGCGCGAGCCGCCGGCGCGGCTCGCTCAGTGGGTGCGGACGGCGGAGACGTCGAACTCGATCTGGATGCGGTCGCTGACCAGCACGCCGCCGGTGTCGAGCGGCGTGTTCCAGGTCAGGCCCCAGTCGCTGCGCCGGATCGCCAGCGCGCCCTCGAACCCCACCCGGGTGTTGCCGAACGGGTCCTTGGCCGAGCCGGTCAGGGTGAAGTCGACCGTGACCGGGCGGGTGGTGCCGCGGATGGTCAGGTCGCCGGTCACCGAGTAGACGTCGGACTCGACCTGCTCGACCGCGGTGGAGACGAAGACGATCTCCGGGTAGGTCTCGACGTCGAGGAAGTCGGCCGAGCGCAGGTGCCCGTCGCGGTCGGCCTGTCCCGTGTCGACGCTGGCCGTGCGGATCCGGAGGGTGACCGAGCTGGCCGCCGGGTCCGCCGTGTCCAGGTGCGCCGTGCCGCTGAAGTCCGTGAACGACCCGCGCACGGTGGTCACCATCGCGTGGCGGGCCCGGATGCCGATGCGCGTGTGCGCGGTGTCGACCTCGTAGTCACCGGTGACGTCGACGAGGGCGGTGGTCGCCGCGTCGAAGTCGGTGGGGTCCGCGTCAGGCGCCCGGTGCTTGCCCATGACCGGCCTCTCCCTCCCCCGGGTACATCCGCACCATCCTGACCGATGCGCCGCGCGGAGACGAACCGGGGTCCCTCAGGCGGGGTCCAGGCCCACGTACACCCGTCGCGCGTTCTCCCCGAGCACCAGCGGGACGACGTCGTCGGGCAGTCCCAGCGAGGCGACCGCCCGCGCGTTGGCCGCCTGCCCCGGGACGCCCGGCCAGTCGGTGCCGTAGATCCACTTGCGGGCCAGCCGGCCGAGGTCGAAGCGGGCGTAGTACTCGGGCAGCCGCTTGGGCGGCAGGCCGGACAGCTCGATCCAGACGTTGGGCCGGGAGACGGCGAGGAACGCCGCGGCGTCGTACCACCAGCCGCGGCCGCCGTGCGCGAGCACCACCTGCAGGTCGGGGAAGTCCCGCAGGACGGCGTCCAGCAGCTGGGGGTCGGCGTAGGCGTTGGTCGACCCGGGGAAGCTGCTCGTGCCGCAGTGCACGACCAGCGGCACCCCCCGCTCCACCAGCAGGGCGTAGGCGGGGTACATCGCGGCGTCGTCGGCGCGGAAGCCGCCGTGCACGGGGTGGATCTTGAGCGCGGCGGCGCCGAGGTCCAGCTGGCGGGCCAGCTCCCGCGCGATCGGGAAGTGCAGGTGCGGGTTGACGTTGGCGACCGGCCGGAACCGCCGCGGGTTGTGGTCGACCAGCGGCAGCAGGTCGTCGAAGAGCTGGTAGCCGGTCGCCTTGGGGCTGTACTCGCAGAACAGCAGCGCGACGTCGACGCCCTCGTCGCCGAACAGCCGGTCGAGCACCGCCGGGTCCGGCGAGCCGTCGGCCCGCCACGCCTCCTCGAGCAGGCCGGGCCGGCCGAACTGCCGGGCCCAGTCCAGCCAGGCCGGCGCGAGGGTGGCCAGGTGCGGGACGTGGACGTGCGCGTCCACGAGGAGGTGACCGTCGAGCACTCAGCGATCCTCTCGCGGTCCCCGCACGACCACCCGCGGGGGCAGGGGGTCGGCGGTGAGCACCGCGACCAGGTCCGCCCGCCGGTCCCGGACGGCGGCCTGGTTCACGTAGCCCTTGTCGGTGACCTCGCCGGCGTCCAGCCGGGGCGGCTCGGTCAGCACCAGCAGCCGCTCGACGCACTGCGAGGAGCCGCCGCCCTGGGCGGCCAGCCGGTCCATCGTGGCGACCAGGTCGGCGCGCAGGCCGTCGTCGGGCACCCCGCCGGCGTCGACCCGCCCCGCGTGCTCGGGGTGCAGCCACACCATCGCGGTCACGCAGTCGCCGTCCTGGCCGCACAGCACCGCGTCGGTCAGGAGTCCCCGCGCCGCCGACAGCAGTTGCGGGCGCAGGGTCCCCGCGCTGACGAAGGTGCCGGTCGACAGCTTGAAGTCCTCGGCGATCCGCCCGCGGAACACCAGGCCCGCCGCGGGGTCGTCCGGATCGGCGAGCGCGACGGCGTCCCCGGTGCGGAGGAAGCCGTCCGCGTCGAACGCGGCCGCCGTGAGGTCGGGACGGCGGTGGTAGCCGGGCGTGACGTTCGGGCCGCGCACGCGGACCTCGGTCTTGGCGTCGCCGGTCTTCGCGTCGCCGGTCCCGGCGTCGATGGTCCCGGCGTCGATGGTCCCGGCGTCCACCGGGACCAGGGCCAGCTCCACCCCCGGCAGCGGTACCCCGAGCACGTCGCTGCGGGGGATCGGGAAGTGCGCCGACGTCGCGGCCGGCGCGGTCTCGGTCAACCCCCAGGAGGTCGTCATCTGCATCCCGCTGCCGTGCGCGGCGGCCAGCGCCTGCAGCCGGTCCCACAGCTGCTGGGGCAGCGCGGCCGCGGCGAAGAAGCCGAGCCGGAGGCGGTCGAGGAACGCCCGGGCCGCATCGGCGTCCCGCTCCAGGTGGGGCAGCAGGGCCGCGTAGCCGGCCGGCACGTTCAGGTAGACGGTGGGGTGGACGTCGGCCAGGTTGCGCACCGTCCGCTCGACCAGGCCCGGCGCGGGGCGGCCGTCGTCGATCCACAGGCTGCCGCCGTTGACCAGCACCAGGTTGGTGTCGTGGTTGCCGCCGAAGGTGTGGCTCCACGGCAGCCAGTCGAGCAGCACCGGCGGCTCCTCGGCGAGGAACGGCCAGACCTGCCGCATCTGCTGCTGGTTGGCCGAGAGCATGCCGTGGGTGTTGAGCACGCCCTTGGGCTGCCCCGTGGAGCCGGAGGTGAAGAGGATCTTGGCGACGTCCTCGCGGCGCAGGGCCGCGCACCGGCGGTCGACCTCGGCCGTCGGCTCGGCGCCGAACCCCGCCAGCGGGGTCGACCCCGGGACGTCGCCGTCCCGGCTGAGCACCGGCCGGTCCCCCGCGACCGCGGCGACCGCCGCGGCGTACGAGGCGTCCTCGGCGACCACCAGGCCGGGGTCGACCAGCTCGGCCATCGCCTGCAGCTTGGCGTGGTCGGCGCTCTGCAGGGAGTAGGCGACGCTGGTCGGGACGACGGGCGCCCCGACGGTCATCGCCGCCAGCGCAACGGTCAGGTGCAGCCGGCTGTTGCCCGACAGGACGAGCACCGGCCGCTCGGCCAGCCCGCGGTCGAGCAGCCCCTGGGCCAGCCGGTCGGCCTGCGCGCGGACCTCGCCCCACGTCGAGCGGGCCCAGCTCTCCCCCGACCGCTCGGCCACGAGCAGCCGGTCGGGGTGCGCCTCGCTCCCGGCGCGGAACGAGTGGACGACGCTGACCGGGTGGTCGGCCAGCGGCTCGGCCGAGCGCAGGAGCAGCCGGCCGTCGGGCAGCCGCCGCGACTCGATGCGCGGAGGACGGAAGGTGTCCATCTGCAGTGCACCTCCAGGGGGGCCGGTCAGCGGAAGCGGCGGAAGTCCGGCGGGCGCTTCTCCGCGAAGGCCCGGGCGCCCTCCATGCCCTCCTCGCCCTCCGCGAACAGCGCCAGCCCGTCGAAGGCCAGGTGCGAGATCCCGCCGAGGTGGTCGGTGTCGGCGTTGAACGAGTGCTTGAGGAAGCGCAGCGCGGTCGGCGAGTAGGACCCCATCGTCCGGGCCCACGCGCGGGCGGTCTCCAGCAGCTGGTCGCGCGGGACCACCTCGTTGACCAGGCCCCAGCGCTCGGCGGTCGCGGCGTCGTAGCGGTCGAGGAGGAACCAGATCTGGCGGGCCCGCTTCTCCCCCACGACCCGCGCCAGGTATGCCGAGCCGAAGCCGGCGTCGAAGGAGCCGACCCGCGGCCCGGCCTGGGCGAAGGTCGCCTCCTCGCAGGCCACGGTGAGGTCGCAGAGCACGTGCAGCACGTGCCCGCCGCCGATCGCGATGCCGTTGACCGCGGCGATCACCGGCTTGGGGATGTCGCGGATGATCCGGTGCAGCCGCTCGATCTCGAACGTGCCCCACTCGGTCTCGCCGTAGCCGCCGGTCTCGGCCCGCTCCTTGACGTCCCCGCCGGTGCAGAAGGCGCGCTCGCCGGTGGCGGTCAGGACGACGGCGGCCACCCGGCGGTCGGCCCAGGCGTGCTTGAACGCCGAGATCAGCTCGTCGACGGTGCGTCCGCGGAAGCTGTTCATCCGCTCCGGCCGGTCGATGGTGATGACGGCGTGGTTGTCCTCCTCCACCTCGTACCGGATGTCGGTGAACTCCTCGGGCCGCATCGCGCACCACCCCTCCGTGGTCGTCGGCGCCGGCGGTCGCGGCCGGTATGTCGTCATGTTGACGGTCGTCACGAGCGACTGGCAAGCTCGCCGGCGTGGTCCCCCGCCGCTGCCTGGTGACCGGCGCGGGGCGGGGCATCGGTGCCGCGGTCGCGCGGCGGCTGTCCGCTCAGGGGCACCCGGTCGCCCTCACCGCGCGCAGCGTGGACGAGCTGGCCGCGGTCGCCGGCGACCTGCCCGGCCCCGCACTCGTCGTCCCCGCCGACCTCACCGACCCGGCCGCGGCCGACGCCGTCCTCGGCACGGTGGAGCGCGAGTGGGGCGGACCGGTGGAGGTGCTGGTGCTCAACGCCGGCGCGGGGACGTCGGCGCCGCTCGCGCGGACCACCGACGAGGACTGGGCGCGGATGCTCGAGCTCAACCTGACCGCGCCCTTCCGGCTGCTGCGGCGGGCGCTGCCCGGGATGGTCGACGGCGGGTGGGGCCGGGTGGTCGCCGTCGCCTCGACCGCGGCCAAGCGCGGTGACCCGTACGTCGCGGCCTACACGGCCAGCAAGCACGGACTGCTCGGCCTGGTCCGGTCGGCGGCGGCCGAGGTGGCCGGCACGGGGGTGACGGTGAACGCCGTCTGCCCCGGCTACGTGGACACCCCGATGACGGCGCGGACGGTGGCCACGATCAGCGCCACCACCGGGCGCACCGAGGAGCAGGCGCGGGAGGCACTGAGCCGCCGCCAGCCGATCGGCCGGCTGGTCGACCCCGACGAGGTGGCCGACGCGGTGCTGCTGTGCGTGGCCAGCGCGGCGATCACCGGACAGGGGATCAACGTCGATGGAGGAGCGGTGCAGTCGTGAGTTCGCTGGAGCGGGTGGACCCGCCGGAGCTCGCCCGGCCGTCCGGCTTCGCGCACGCCGTGGTGGCCCAGCCCGGACGGACGGTCTTCCTGGCCGGCCAGACGGCGATGGACGCTTCGGGACGCATCGTGGGCGGGGACGTCGTCGAGCAGTTCGAGCGGGCACTGGGCAACCTGTTGACGGCGTTGCGGGCGGCCGGTGGCGAGCCCGCACACCTGGCCTCACTCACCGTGTACGCCGTGGACCTCGTCGACTACCGGGCGCGCGCCCGTGACATCGGAGCGGTGTGGAAGCGACTGGTCGGCCGCGAGTACCCCGCGATGGCCGGCATCGGCGTGGCCCGCCTGTGGGACGACGACGCGCTCGTCGAGGTCCAGGGCATCGCCGTCCTGCCGGCGTGAGCGTGGCCGGGCATCGCGACCGTTCCGTCCGCCCAGGACAGTGACAGCTCACTGACCTGCCGGCCGCGCTGCGAACACCGAGGCGGCCCGCGCACCTAGCCCGGGTCCGCGGGGACGGTCCGAGGGCTACCGGCTCGCGCTCGCAACATCGGTCGCGGTGCAAGCGACTGCGTTGGGCGGCTGCGGACACCTCGCCGGAGGTCGAATGCCGAGCAGCCTGGCGTCGTCACCCAGCCCCAGCGAGGTGCGGCTGCGGCGAGGCTCCCTCCTGGGCCCGCCGGATGGGGGCCACGGTCGGCACTGGCTCGTTGGTCAGGAAGTCGAGGACGAGCGCGTTCACCAGGTGTGGCTTCTCCTGGGTGAGGAAGTGCGACGTCCCCGGCACCACGGCGAACTCCGCGCCCGGGATCGCGTCGAACATGGCCACCGCGTGCTCGAGCGTCACCAGGTCGTCGTCCGAGAACATCACCAGGGAACGAGCGCGGATCTTCCCCAGTTCGGCGATGTCCACGTGCGGCTCGTTCTCCATCAGCTCGCCGATCTTCGCGACGACGACCGGGAAGTGCGCCTCGCCGTCCGGTGACACCTCTCCGTAGGCCGTGCCGAGGAACTGCACCACCTCGTCGACGTCGAACTCCGTGTCCGGCGCGGCCTCGCCGGACTTGTCGAATCCGCCGCTGATCATGACCAGCCGGTTGACCAGGTCGGGGCGCTGGATCGCGACGAGCATCGCGACGAAGGCGCCGTCACTGTGCCCGACCAGGTCAGACGGCCCGCCGATGACCTGGTCGAGGAAGGCGATCGTGTCGTCGGTCATCAGCTGGTAGGTGATCGGCCCCTCCACGTCGGCCGTGTGCCCGTGCCCGCGCCGCTCGGGGGTGTAGACGTGGAACCGCTCGGCCAGCGGCTTCAGGTTCGGCTCGAAGAAGCGGGCGTCCACCAGGCCGCCGTGCAGCAGCACCAACGGTGCGCCGTCCCCGTGCTCCTCGTACCAGGTGGTGACCGGGCCCGTCTGCACGTACGAAGCCATGTCCGCTCCCTCGGTCGACCGGCTGCACGGCGATATCGACCCTCCCGCAGGGGAGCGGGACACGGAACCCGTCCGCGCGCCCCCCATGCAGGACGCGCCCGGCGACGACTGCACGGGCGTGCCACGAGCGCTCAGGCGTCGAGCAGCCGGCGGGCGTGCTCGCCCGCGGGGCCGGCCAGCCGCTCGGCCAGCTCGGCGAACAGGTCGGCCGCGCGGGCGCCGTTCCAGTCGGCGGGCAGCAGCTCCAGCGGCAGGCCGGGGTCGGCGTAGGGCAGCCCGCGCCAGTCGGTCACCAGCCGGACGTGGTCGGCGAACGCCTCGGCCGGGTCCAGCGCGCGGTCGGGATGCGCGCGGTGCCGGGCGGGCGCGTGCCGGTCGAGGAAGGCGGCGTAGCGCGAGTGCAGCGCGTCGAGGTCCCACCAGCGGGGCACGGCAGCTCGCGCCTCCTCGCGCGGCACCCGCGCCCGCGAGAACAGTTCGACGTAGCCGGACAGCCCGCGCCGGCGCAGCACCTCGTGGACCTCGTCCCCCAGGTGGCCGGGCGCGATCCAGACCCCCGGCGCCACCGTGCCGAACCCGAGATGGCTGAGCTCCGAGCGGAGCCGGTGCCGACGCTCGCGCTCGGACTCCGGCACGGAGAAGACGACGATCAGCCAGCCGTCGTCCTCCTGGGCCCGACGCCGGCCGAAGATGCGGGCGTCCCCCTCCGCCAGCACCTCCAGCGCCTCCGCGGTCAGCGCGTACCCGGCCACGTCGCCGTCGCGCCGGGCGTCGAGCAGCCCCCGCCGCTTGAGCCGGGAGATCGACGACCGGACCGCGGCCTCCTCCACCCCGAGGTCCGCCATCAAGCGCACGACGGCGGCCACCGACAGCCAGCCCCCGCGCTCGCGGGCGTAGAGCCCGTACAGGGTGACGATCAGCTGGCGGGGCTGGAGGACGACGGGGCCCGGAGCCGCCGCCTCCTCGACGGCGGTCACGCGCACACGATAGCCACGCGGCCGGGACCGCGAGGGGCCCGCCATGCCGCCCCGTTGACTCCCGTCAGCACAGCGCCATACTGGCGCGAGGGTGCGGCCCGGCCGGACCCGGCGACCGCAGGGAGGTCCGTCCCATGACGCTGAGCGCCCCGCCCCTGTCCCCCTCCGCGCACGTCGATCCCTTCTGCCGCGACCACCTGCCCCCGCCAGGACAGTGGCCCGTGCTCGACCTCGGGGACCTCGGCTACGGCGAGAAGCTCAACGCCGCCACCGAGCTCCTCGACGGCACCATCGCCCGCCTCGGCCCGGACCGGCCGTGCCTGCGCACGCCCGACGGACCAGCCTGGAGCTACGGCGAGCTGCGCGACCGGGCCGACCGCATCGCCGGCGTCCTCACCGACGAGCTCGGTGTCGTCCCCGGCAACCGGGTGCTGCTGCGCGGGTTCAACGGCCCCGACCTCGTCGCCTGCTGGTTCGGCGTGCTCAAGGCCGGCGCGGTCGCGGTCACCACGATGCCGGTCCTGCGCCCCGGCGAGCTGGCCACCATCGGGGAGATGTGCCGCCCGGCCGTCGCGCTGTGCGACGCCCGGCTGACCGCGGACCTGGAGCGGGCCGCGATCCCCGGCCTCGCCGTCGTGACCTTCGGCGCCGACGCCCCCGGGGACCTCACCGCCCGCTGCGCGGCGCGACCAACGGGCTTCCGCGACGTCGAGACGGCCGCCGACGACGTCGCGCTCATGGCCTTCACCTCCGGCACGACCGGCCGGCCCAAGGCCACGATGCACTTCCACCGCGACGTGCTCGCCATCGCCGACACCTTCTCGGCACACGTGCTGCGCCCCGAGCCGGACGACGTCTTCGCCGGCAGCCCGCCGATCGCGTTCACCTACGGCCTCGGCGGCCTCGTGGTCTTCCCGCTGCGCGCGGGCGCCAGCGTGCTGCTGCTCGAGCACCCCTCCCCCGACCTGCTCGCGGACGCCGTCGCCGACTCCGGCGTGACCGTGCTGTTCACCGCCCCCACGGCCTACAAGGCGATCGTCGCGGGCGGCCGGGGCGACCGGCTGGCCGGACTGCGCCGGGCGGTCTCGGCCGGCGAGTCGATGCCCGCCGCCGTGTGGCACGGCGTGCGCGAGGCGAGCGGCGTGCGGGCCATCGACGGGATCGGCTCGACCGAGATGCTGCACATCTTCATCGCCGCGTCCGGCGACGACATCCGCCCCGGGTCGACCGGCCGCGCCGTCCCCGGGTACACCGCCGCGGTGCTCGACGACGACGGCCACCCCGTGCCCGACGGGACCGAGGGCCACCTCGCCGTCCGCGGGCCCACCGGCTGCCGCTACCTGGACGGTGACCGCCAGGAGGTCTACGTCCGACACGGCTGGAACTACACCGGCGACACCTACGTCCGCGACGCCGACGGCTACTTCGCCTACCGGGCCCGCACCGACGACATGATCATCTCGGCCGGCTACAACATCGCCGGACCGGAGGTCGAGCAGGCGCTGCTGAGCCACCCCGAGGTGGTCGAGTGCGCGGTCGTCGGGGCGCCCGACCCCGACCGCGGCACGGTCGTCAAGGCGTTCGTGGTGCTCAACCCCGAGCGCGCCCGCGAGGTGCCGGCCGAGGAGCTGCAGGCCCACTGCAAGCAGGTGATCGCGCCGTACAAGTGCCCCCGGGCCGTCGAGTTCCGCACCGAGCTGCCGCGCACGAGCACCGGCAAGCTCCAGCGCTTCCGGCTGCGGTGAGCGACGGCATGCGCATCGCGGTGGTGGGCGGCGGGCCCGGCGGGCTGTACCTCTCCGCCCTGGTCAAGCAGCTCGACCCGGCGCACGAGGTCACGGTCTGGGAGCGGAACGCCCCCGACGACACCTTCGGCTTCGGCGTCGTCTTCTCCGACGAGACCCTGGGCGGCATCGAGCACGCCGACCCGGCGGTGTTCCGGGAGATGGAGCGGCACTTCGCCCGGTGGGACGACATCGACGTGCACCACCGCGGCCGGGTGACCACCTCCGGCGGGCACGGGTTCGCCGCGATGAGCCGCAAGGAGCTGCTGGGCATCCTGCAGCGGCGCTGCGCCGACCTCGGCGTGCCGGTGCACTTCCGCACCGAGGCGCCCGACCCCGAGGTGCTGCGGCGCGAGCACGACCTCGTCGTCGCCGCCGACGGCGCCCGCTCGGCGGTGCGCACCCGCTACGCCGACGTCTTCCGGCCGACGTTCGACACCCGGCGCTGCCGGTACATGTGGCTGGGCACCGACCTGGTCTTCGAAGCGTTCGAGTTCCTCGTCGAGGAGACGCCGCACGGCGTCATGCAGATCCACGGCTACCCCTACGACCGCACCGGCAGCACGTTCATCGTGGAGATGCACGAGGAGGTGTGGCAGCGCGCCTTCGGGGACGTCGCCGCCCTGGACCTGCCGCCCGGCGAGAGCGACACCAAGTCCATCGCCCTGGTCGAGCAGCTGTTCGCCGGCCGGCTCGGCGGCCATCGGGTGTTCGCCAACAACTCCAAGTGGCTGAACTTCCTGTCGCTGCGCAACGAGACCTGGCGGCACGGCAACCTGGTGCTGCTCGGCGACGCCGCGCACACCGCGCACTTCTCCATCGGCTCGGGCACGAAGCTGGCGATGGAGGACGCGCTCGCGCTGGCCGCCTGCCTCCACGAGCAGCCCGGCGTCGACGCCGCGCTCACCGCCTACGAGGCCGAACGCCGCCCCGTCGTGCTCTCCACCCAGCGCGCCGCGCAGGCCAGCCTGGAGTGGTTCGAGGACATCGGCCGCTACGTGCACCAGGACCCCGAGCAGTTCGCCTTCAACATCATCACGCGCAGCCGGCGGGTCACCCACGACAACCTGCGGCTGCGCGACCCGGAGTTCGTGGCGGGCGTCGACGCCTGGTTCGCCCGCACCCAGCCCGTGCCGGCACAGCCGCGCCCGCCGATGTTCCACTCCTTCCGGCTCGGCGGCCTGGAGCTGGCCAACCGCGTCATCGTGAGCGCGATGGACGTGTACTCCGCCGTCGACGGGCTGCCCACCGACTTCCACCTCGTGCACCTGGGGAGCAAGGCGCTCGGCGGCGCGGGGCTGGTGATGACGGAGATGGTCTGCGTCTCGCCCGAGGGCCGGATCACCCCGGGCTGCACCGGCTTCTACACCGCCGGGCAGGAGGCGGCGTGGACCCGCGTCGTCGACTTCGTGCACGGCGCGACCGACGCGCGGATCGGTGTCCAACTCGGCCACTCCGGACGCAAGGGCTCCACGAAGCTCATGTGGGAGGGGATCGACGAGCCGCTGCCCGAGGGCAACTGGGAGGTGGTCGGCCCCTCGGCCGTCCCCTACTCCCCTGCCAACGCCGTCCCCCGGGAGCTGACCGAGGCCGACCTCGAGCTCATCCGCGACCAGTTCGTCGCCAGCACCCGCGCGGCGGCCCGCGCCGGCTTCGACGTCCTGGAGCTGCACTGCGCGCACGGCTACCTGCTCTCCTCGTTCATCTCCCCGCTGGCCAACCACCGCACCGACCGCTACGGCGGGCCGCTGGAGAACCGGCTGCGCTATCCGCTGGAGGTCTTCGACGCCGTCCGCGCCGTGTGGCCGGCGGAGCGGCCGATGACGGTGCGCATCTCGGCGACCGACTGGTTCGAGGGCGGCACCGACGTGGACGACGCCGTCGCGGTCGCCCGGGCGTTCGCCGAGCACGGGGCCGACGGCATCGACGTCTCCACCGGCCAGGTGGTCAAGGACGAGCGGCCGGCGTTCGGGCGCAGCTACCAGACCCCGTACGCCGACCGGATCCGCAACGAGGTGGGCCGCGAGTTCGGGGTCGCGGTCATCGCGGTCGGGGCCATCTCCAGCTGGGACGACGTCAACTCGATCCTGCTGGCCGGCCGCGCGGACCTCTGCGCCCTCGGCCGCCCGCACCTCTACGACCCGCAGTGGACGCTGCACGCCGCCGCGGAGCAGGGCTACACCGGGCCGGGCGCGCAGTGGCCCGCGCCCTTCCGGGCGGGCAGCCGCCGCCCGCAGGCCGGGCGCACCGACGGCCCGCGTCCGCGGCTCGAGCTGCTCCGGACGCGCGCGACGGGAACCCGGCACGCACGCTGGCGTCCGTGACCGCACCCTCCCGACTGCTGCGCCTGGGCGGGCCGGCGCTGTTCGTGCTGCTGTGGAGCACCGGCTTCGTCGGCGCGAAGTACGGGCTGCCCTACGCCGAGCCGTTCACCTTCCTCGGCGTCCGGCTGGTGGTCGCCGCCGCGCTGCTGGCCGGGCTGGCGCTGGTCCTGCGGTCGGCGCGGCCCCGCGGGCCGGCCCAGTACCGGCATGCGTCGGTGGCCGGGGTCCTGCTGCACGCCGGCTACCTCGGCGGGGTCTTCTACGGCATCTCGGTCGGGGTCCCTGCGGGGGTCTCGGCGGTCGTGGTGAGCCTGCAGCCGGTCGTGGTGGCCGTCCTCGCCGTCCCCCTGCTGGGCGAGCGGGCCACCGCCCGGCAGTGGGCCGGGCTGCTGCTGGGCCTGGCCGGCGTGGCGCTCGTCGTGGGACCGGGGATCGCCGCGGCCGGACCCGCCGCCCCGCTGCCCGTCTCCGGCGTCCTGGCCTGCGTCGTCGGCCTGGCCGCCGGCACCGCGGGGACGCTGTACCAGAAGCGGCACGGCGACGAGGTGCCGCTGGTGTGGGGCACGGCCGTGCAGTACGCCGCCGCCTCCGTGCTGCTCCTGGCGCTCGCGTTCGCCACGGAGGACACCACCATCCGCTGGACGGGCGAGTTCGTCGCCGCCTTCGTGTGGCTGGTGCTCGTCCTGTCCCTGGGGGCGGTGCTCCTGCTGCTGGTGCTGCTCCGCCGGGGGACGGCGGCCGGCGTGTCGAGCCTCTACTATCTGGTGCCGCCGGCGACCGCGGTGGAGGCCTACCTGCTGTTCGGCGAGCGCCTGGCGCCGCTCTCGCTGCTGGGCATCGCCGTCACCACCGTCGGCGTGGCCCTGGTGGTGGTCCCGCCCCGGCGGCGCGCCGCGGTCAGTGCGTGAGCTTCAGGCCGATCACGCAGCCGACGATGCCCGCCAGCAGCAGCACCCGGAGCGCGGAGACCGGCTCCTGCCCCGACCACATCGCGTAGCCCGCGGTCAGGGCGGCGCCGATGCCCACCCAGACGGCGTAGGCCGTGCCGATCGGCAGGGCGCGCATCGCGAGGGCGAGCCCGACCATGCTGGCGACCAGCGCGCCGACGAACACCAGGGTCGGCGCCAGGCGGGAGAAGCCCTCGGAGCGGCCGAGGGCGGTGGCCCAGACGGCTTCGAGGACACCGGAGAGGACGAGGACGAGCCAGTACACGGCAGAACTCCCTGACGCCGTCTTGTCGCTGACCGGGTACGGCGGTGCTCGTCCGGGAGCCCGGCTGGGGACTCCCTCCCACCGTCTCACACCCCGACGGCGCCCGGCGGTGAGGATCGCCACCACGGTCAGCCGGTCAGCCGGGCGGCGACGTCCTCCCGCAGCGCCTTCTTGTCGACCTTCCCGACCTTGGTCGTGGCCAGCTCCGCGACGACCTCGAGCCGCTCGGGCCACGTGTGCCGGGCCACCCCGGCCGCGGCCATCGCCGCGCGCACCTCCTCGAGGGTCAGCGCCGCACCCGGCCGCAGGACGGCGTAGAGGCAGACCCGCTCGCCCAGCTCACGGTCGGGCATGGCCACCGCGGCGGCTTGGGCCACCTGCGGCAGCGTGTAGGCGAGGTTCTCCACCTCCTCGGCGCTGATCTTCTCGCCGCCCCGGTTGATCATGTCCTTGTCCCGGCCCTCGACGACGAGGTTGCCGTCGGGCCGGCGGCGGACGACGTCGCCGCTGCGGTACCAGCCGTCCGGGGTGAACGCGCGGGCGTTCTGCTCCGGCGCCCGGTAGTAGCCGCGCGGGGTGTAGGGCCCGCGGGTGAGCAGCGCGCCGGGCACGCCGTCGGGCAGGTCGGCCCCGGTCTCGTCCACGATCCGCACCTCGTCGCCGGGGCTCAGCGGCCGCCCCTGCGTCGTACACACCACCTCGTCGGGGTCGTCGAGGCGGGTGTGGTTCAGCAGCCCCTCGGCCATGCCGAACACCTGCTGCAGGGTGGCGCCGAGCACGGGCCGGACGGTGCGGGCCACCTCGTCGGCCAGCCGCGCGCCGCCCACCTGCAGCAGCTCCAGGGTGGCCAGCTGCCCGGCCCCGACCTCGGCGGCGTGCGCGAGCCAGCGCTGGGCGACCGCGGGCACGGCAGCCGTGACGGTCACGCCCTCGGCGGCGACGACGGCGAAGGTCCGCTCCGGCTCCGGTGACGGCAGCAGCACGACCCGACCGCCGCTCAGCAGCGTGCCGAGGATCCCGGGGCAGGCCAGCGGGAAGTTGTGCGACGCCGGGAGCGCGGTCAGGTACACGCTGCCCGGCCCGAGCCGGCAGAGCTCCGCGCTCGCCCGGGCGTTGTAGGCGTAGTCGTCATGGGTGCGGGCGATCAGCTTGGGCAGCCCGGTGGTCCCGCCGGAGAGCAGGAACACGGCGACGTCCCGGCTGCCGGGCGGATCGGTGTCCCAGCGGGCCCGCAGCACGACGGGGTCCCGGGGCGCCGCGCAGAGCGCGGTCAGGTCCACCGACCCCGGCGCCACGGCCTCGCCGACGGCGAGCACCGCGCGCAGGGTGGCGGAGGCGGCGACCAGCTCCGCCGCCATCGCCTGGTGGTCGAAGCCGCGCAGCGTCGTGGGAACGGCGAGCGCGGCCGCCTCCGCGTGCTGCGCCAGGTGGCCCAGCTCGTGCGAGCGGTGCGCGGGCAGCGCCATCACCGGCACGATCCCGGCCCGCAGACAGGCCAGCGTCAGGACGACGAACTCCCAGCAGTTGGGCAGCTGGACGACGACCCGGTCGCCGCGGACCAGGCCGAGGTCGTCGACCAGGCGGGCGGCGAGCGCGTCGGCCCGCGCCAGCAGCTCCCGGTACGTCAGCCGGACGTCGCCGTCCACCAGGGCGACCGCGTCCGGCCGGGTGTCGCCGGCCTCGGCCAGCTCGGTGCCGAGCGCGCGGCCGCGCCACCACCCGCGGGCCGTGTACTCGCGGGCCAGGTCCTCGGGCCAGGGCACGGTGCCCTCGGCGATCGGGGTGGCCCTCCTCCGCTCGGTCATCGGCGCGCTCCTCCCGCCACCAGGTCGGTCCGCCCGGAGAGGACGGCGGTGGTCGCGGTGTCGGCGTCGGCGTCCTCGACGAGCAGGGCGGCCGCCCCGTGCTCGAGCCGGGCCGCCTCGCACAGCAGCCGCCGGGTCAGCGGGGTGCCCCCGCCGACCGCCACCAGGTCGGCGCCGGCGCGCACGCCGGCCGCCACGGCGTCCAGCGCCGGCGGCAGGTCCTGCTCCGCGTCGGGTGCGGTCACCGCGAGGCCCCAGGGCCCGGCGCCGGGCGGCCCGGCGGCCAGCGGGAGCGCCCCGCCCGGATATCGCACCGCGTCGCCGGCCACCTCGACGACTCGGCCGGGCACCCGCCGGCCGGCGAGCTCCAGCGGGCTCGCCAGGGGCTCGGCGCCGTGCTCGGCCGCCCACCGCGCGTGCACCTGCGCGACGAACCCCTCGTCGCGGCGGCGCAGCCGGGCGTCGGTGAGGCTGCGGGTGAGGAAGTGGTAGGCGAACTGCCAGGCCGGCAGCGCGTCGTGGGAACGCCCGACGTGCTCCCACCACGACAGGCTGGGCCGGGCGGCGTCCTGGATCCTCGCGACCTGCGGCTGACGGGCCGCCTCGTAGGCCGCCAGGGCCGCGTCCACGTCGTCCCCGTGCGCGTCGAGCGCGGCGGCCAGCGCGACGGCGTCCTCCATGGCCATCTTCGTGCCGGAACCGACCGAGAAGTGCGCGGTGTGCGCGGCGTCGCCGAGCAGGGCGACGGCGGTCCGGCCGGCACGGGCGGTCCACCGGCGGGTGCGCAGCGTCCGGAAGTTCGACCACCGGGAGTTGTTGACCAGCAGTTCGGCGCCGTCCAGCTGGCCGGCGAACAGCTCCTCCAGGTAGGCCCGGGAGCGCTCGTCGCTGGGCCCGGGCGGTTGGGTGACGTCGAAGGCGTCCAGGCCCGCCGCCCGCCACGACGCCTCGTCGGTCTCGACGATGAACGTCGAGACGCCGGACCCGATCGGATAGCCGTGGACGGCGAACACCCCGTGCGGGCCGCGCTCGTGGACGAACGTCAGGCCCGCGAAGGGGTACGTCGTCCCCAGCCAGATGAACTTCGCCGACGCCGTCTCGACCGTGGCGCCGGCGGTGCCGGCGAACCGGGCCCGCACCCGCGAGTTCGCGCCGTCGGCGGCGACGACCAGGTCCGCCCCGGCGGACAGCAGCGCGTCCGGGTCGGCCTCGGTGGCGTAGCGGACCTCGACGCCGACCTCGGCGGCCCGCTCCTGCAGCAGCCGCAGCAGGGTGCGCCGCTCGACGGCCGCCATCCCGTTGCCGCCGCAGCGCAGCCGCTCGCCGTGCACCCGCACCTCGATGGGGTCCCAGTGCACGCCGTGCTCGGTGAGCGCGGTGCGCAGCACCGGGTCGGCGTCGTCGATCCCGGCCAGGGTGGCGTCGGAGAAGACCACCCCGAAGCCGAAGGTGTCCTCGGCGCGGTTGCGCTCGTACACGGTGACCTCGCGGCGCGGGTCGGCGCTGCGCAGCAGGGCCGCCACGAACAGGCCGCCCGGTCCGCCGCCCACCACCGCGACGCGCATCGGATCCTCCCCGGCCGGCGGACTGGTGCCACACGGGCGCGGTCAGGGTGGCACAGACCGGGCCGGCCGCACCTCCGGCGCCGTTCCGCCGAGGTGACAGCCCGGCGCCCCTGCCGACACGATGAGACCCCGGTCACCGTCGACCGGGCACGACCGAGGGGAGCGGCCATGACCGACCGACCGGGCATCCCGGCGCGCGAGCTGACCGACGAGGAGCTCGAGCGCCAGGGGTTGCACGCGCACGCGATGCGGCACTGGGTCTTCCTGCACGGGACCGCCGAGCAGTACCGGACCCACACCGAGCGGATGCTGGAGCTGGAGCAGGAGTACCTGCGCCGGCACCCGCAGCGCACCTGGCAGGGCTCCGGCGGCGAGGCGGCCGCCCCCTCGCGCGACGACCGCATCCGCGACCTGGTGCAGACCTTCTCCCGGGCGATCACCGCGCTGCTCGACGAGGAGCCGGTGGCCGCCGCCACCCCACGCCCGCGGACCGACCCCCAGCAGGCCCAGCTGGCGCTCCTGCAGCGCTTCGCCGAGGCGCCCGGCGGGCGGATGCACAAGCTGGAGGCGCACCAGATCGCCCGCCAGCTCGCACCCGACAGCCAGCTGGTGGCCCGGCTCTACCGGCAGGACCCGCCCCTGCTGGAGGCCGACCGCGACATGCGGGTGCTCACCGACGCCGGCCGGGACTGGCTGCAGCGCCACGCCGTCCCCGCCTGAGGGCGGTCAGCGGTCTCGGACCAGCTCGGCCCAGGCCTGCTGCGCGCGCGGCGCCCAGGAGGCGTGCCGCTCCCGGAAGACCTCGGCGGCCCGGCTGCCGCTCCAGCGCGGCGGCAGGAGCTCGCGGGGCAGGCCGGGGTCGAGCAGCGGGAAGCGGCGCCACTCCTGCACGAGCCGGACCTGCGCGACCAGTGCCTGCCGGTCCGTCCGCGGCCGGCGCCGGCTGACCAGCTCGAGGAAGTCCTCGTAGCGGGCCTCGATGCCGTCGAGGTCCCAGGCGGTGCGGGCCAGCGACCGCTCGTCGCCGACCAGACCGGCGGTGGCGACGAACGACCAGCTGCCGGCGAGGACGCCGAGCTGCTCGAGCACCCGCCGGGCCTCCTCCTCGCGGTCGACCCGCGGGGTCACCCACGTCCCGGCGTCCAGCGAGCCCAGCCCGGCCCAGCCCAGCCGGGTGCGCAGCTGCTGGCGCAGCGCCCGGTTGTTCTCGGGCACGCCGACGGACAGGACCAGCCAGCGGCCGTCCCAGGCGCGGTCGTCGGCGGCGAAGCCGTAGATGCGCTCGGTGCCCTCCCGCAGCAGCCGGGTGCCGGCGTCGGTGAGCGCCCAGCGGGTCTCCCGGCCGATGCGGCTGGGCTCGATCCAGCCGCTGTCGGCGGTGCGCATGATCGCCTGCCGCGCGGCCTTCTCGGCGACGTCGAGCTCCCCCAGCAGGTCGATGAGGCTCGCGGTCCACACCGGCCCGCCGCCGGGCAGCACGAACTCGCCGAGCACGGTGAGCAGCAGGCTGCGCGCGCTGGCCGCGCCCAGCTCCTGCCGGCGGGTGACGAACGGACCGTCCACGACCTCCACGCCCCTCATCGTGACACCCCGTGCCACCCCGCCACCCACCGCGACCCCGGTCCCGCCGCAGGTCACGGAACGGCACCAAAGCGGCCGACGGGCGAACTGTGAGGCTTGACACACCTGGACGGGAAACTACATGGTTCAGTTCCATCAGACGTGCGGGTGTAGCACGTCGTGAGCTCCGGAGTGTGCCCGTGGTGCATCACCTGTCCGGTCGGCGACTGGTCGGCAGCCTCGGCGTCGGCATCCTCACCCTGGCCGTGGCCGCGTGCGGAGGCGGCAGCCTCGGCGGCGAGGAGGAGGGCGGCAGCGGGGGCGGCGGCGAGGGCGGCGGCACCGTCCGCGTCGGCCTGGTCATCCCCCAGGCCGGGGTCTACACGCCGCTCGGCGAGGACATGCAGCAGGGCTGGGACCTCTGGCTGGAGCAGAACGGCGGCGAGATGGGCGGCTTCACCGTCGAGACGGTGACCGCGGACGAGGGCGAGGGCCCCGACACCGGCGTCCCGGCGGTCCAGCGGCTGCTCACCGAGGGCGACGTGGACGCCATGGTCGGCATCGTCAACTCCGCCACCGCGCTCGGCGTCGCCGAGCAGGTCACCGAGGCCCAGATCCCGCTGATCGTGGCCAACGCCGGGGCCGAGGCCATCACCAAGGACGCGGCCAGCCCCTACGTCTGGCGCTCGTCGTTCACCAACGCCCAGATCGCCGCCGCCATGGGCGAGCACCTCGCCGCCGAGGGCATCGGCCCGGTCTACGTCATGGCACCGGACTACGCGGCCGGGCAGGAGGTCGTCGCCGGCTTCACCGCGGCCTACACCGCCGGCGGCGGCACGATCGCCGGCCAGGCGCTGAGCCCGTTCGGCACGACCCAGGACTTCCAGCCCTTCCTCTCCGGCATCCAGGGCTCGGGCGCCGCGGCCACCTTCGTCTTCTACGCCGGTGGCGAGGCGGTCAGCTTCGTCCAGCAGTACGCCGACTTCGGCCTCAAGGACACCGTGCCGCTGTACGGGTCCGGGTTCCTCACCGAGGGCAGCGTGCTCGAGGCGCAGGGCCCCGCGGCGGTCGGCGTCCGGACGACGCTGCACTACTCGACCGAGATCGACAACGCGGCCAACACCGAGTTCGTGCAGGCCTACCAGGAGGCCTACGGCGAGCTGCCCACCACGTACGCGGTGCAGGCCTACGACGCGGCCAACGTCCTGGCCCGCGCGCTGGAGGAGGCCGGGGACACCGGTGGCGAGGCGGTCAGCGACGCCCTCGGCGGCCTCGGCGAGATCGACGACAGCCCGCGCGGCCCGTGGAGCTTCACGAACCAGACCCCGGAGCAGGCCGTCTACCTGCGCGAGGTGGTCGACGAGAACGGCACGCTCGTGAACTCCGTCGTGGAGGAGCTCGGCGTCTTCCCCCAGCCCTGACCCGCCCGGTGCCGGGCCGGGAGTCACCGTTCCGCGGCCCGGCACCCCCGGAAGGAGCAGCCCGTGCTCGGCTGGTTCGACGCGAACCTCGTCAGCATCCTGAACGGCCTCGCCATCGGCGCACTGCTGTTCGTCCTCGCCGTCGGGCTGTCCATCGTCTTCGGGATGATGGACGTGCTCAACCTCGCCCACGGCGCGTTCTTCCTCGTCGGCTCCTACCTCGCGGTCACCTTCGTCGCCGGGGACTCCTGGGGCGGCTTCCTGACCGCCCTCGGTGTCGCCGCCCTCGTCGGCCTGCTCGCCGGCGGGGCGCTGTCGGGGATGACCGAGCCGCTGGCCCGGCGGCCGATCCTCGACCAGGCCCTGCTCACCCTGGGCATCTCGCTGGTCGTGGCCGAGGTGCTGTCCATCGTCTACGGCAACGACGTCCGCTCGGTGCCCCCGCCCCCGGGCCTGGACGGCAGCGTGGACGTCGCCGGCAGCGCCTACCCCGCCTACCGCCTGCTCATCATCGGCATCGGCCTGGTGCTCGCGCTGGTGGTGTGGCTGGTCGTGGAGAAGACCTCCGTCGGCGCGCTCGTGCGGGCCAGCGTCGCCGACCGGGAGATGGTCTCGGCGATGGGCATCGACAACCGCAAGGTGAAGGTCGCCGTCCTGGGCCTCGGGTCGATGCTGGCCACCGTCGCCGGGGTGCTGGCCGCCCCCGTCTACGGCGCCCGGCCCGGGCTGGACGAGACGATCCTGCTGCTGGCGCTGGTGGTCGTGGTCATCGGCGGGCTCGGGTCGATCCGGGGCGCCCTCATCGGCGCGCTGGTCATCGGCCAGGTCGAGTCGCTGGGCCGCGCGCTGCTGCCGGAGCTGGCCTCGTTCATCCTCTTCGGCACCCTGGCGCTGGTCCTCATCGTCCGACCCCGTGGACTCTTCGCCGGGAAGGTGGCCCACTCATGACCGTGGAGAGTCCTCCTGTCGTGAGCACCGCGGACGGGGCGCCGGCCGCGGCGGCCGCGCCGCGGCGCCGCACCTCCCGGCCGCTGGCCGCCGTCCTCGCCCTCGCCGTGCTGGCGGTGCTGGCCGCGGTGCCGCTGTTCGTCGACCCCTTCGGCACCACCACCGTCTCCCGCCTGCTCGTCTTCGCGCTGTTCGCGATGAGCCTGGACCTGCTGGTCGGGATCACCGGGCTGCCCTCGCTGGGCCACGCGGCGTGGTTCGGCATCGGCGCCTACACGGCCGGACTGGTGTCCACCCACTGGAACAGCGAGGGCGTGGTCACCGTGCTCGCGGCGGCGGTCGCCGGGGCGGTGGCGGCCGCCGCGACCGGCTGGCTGGCGGTGCGCAGCGGCGGCGTCTTCTTCCTCATGCTCACCCTCGCGATCGGTGAGCTGGTGCACCAGCTGGCCCAGTCGCTGTCGTCGGTCACCGGCGGCTCCAACGGCCTGTTCGGCATCCCCTCCATCCGGGTCGCCGGCACGCCGCTGACGCTGGCCGGGTACGTGTACTGGTTCGTCCTCGCGGTCGTCGTCCTGGGCGCGCTGGGACTGTGGCTGGTGGCCGCCTCGCCGTTCGGCGCCGCCCTGCGCGGCATCCGCGACAACGAGGCCCGGATGCGCTCGCTGGGCTACTCGCCGTTCCGCTACAAGTACCTCGCCTTCGTCCTCGCCGGCGGGTTCGCCGGCCTGGCCGGGGGCCTGTTCGCCGGGCTCGTGCGGATCGTCAACCCCAGCGACACCGGGTTCACGACCAGCGCGCTGATGCTGCTGGCCGTCGTCCTCGGCGGGGCGGGCTCGCTCTGGGGGCCGGCGCTCGGGGCGGCGGTCGTCGTCCTCGTCCGCGACACGTTCGGGCCGACGCTGGAGGGGCACGGGCCGCTGCTGCTCGGCCTGCTGTTCATCGCCGCGGTCTACCTCCTCCCCCGCGGCGTCGCGGGCCTGGCCGGCCTCCGGCGCCGGCGCCCCCGGGAGGGATCGGCATGAGCGCACCTCTGCTGTCGCTGTCCGGCGTGGGCCGGACGTTCGGCGCGCTGAAGGCGGTGGACGACGTCTCGCTCGAGGTCCCCGCGGGCGCGCGGCACGCCCTCATCGGCCCGAACGGCGCCGGCAAGAGCACGCTGTTCAAGCTGGTCACCGGGGCCCTGCGGGTGTCCGCGGGCACCGTGGCCCTGGCCGGGGACGACGTGACGCGGCTGTCCGAGCCGCAGCGCGCGCGGCGCGGGATCAGCCAGACCCTCCAGCACTCGAGCCTGTTCCTCAGCCAGACCGTCGAGCAGAACGTGCTGCTCGCCGCCCAGCGCCGGCACGGCTCGCGGCACTCGCTGGTGCCCCGCCGGCAGGCCGCCGCGCGCGAGCGCGTCCGCGGGCTGCTGGCCGACGTCGGGCTCGAGGCGCGGGCCGCCACCCCGGTCGCGGCCCTGTCCCACGGCGAGCGGCGCCAGCTGGAGGTGGCGGTCGCTCTGGCCTGCGAGCCGACCCTGCTGCTGCTCGACGAGCCGGCCGCCGGGATGTCGCCGGCGGAGAGCGCCCGGCTGGTCGGCCTGCTCAAAGCGCTGCCGGAGTCGGTGACCGTGGTGATCGTCGAGCACGACCTCGACGTCGTCTTCGCGCTGGCCACGTCGGTGACCGTGCTGCACCTGGGCCGGGTGCTGCTGACCGGCAGCCCGGACGAGGTGCGGAGCAGCGCCGCGGTGCAGGAGGCCTATCTCGGCACCGGCCGCGGCGCGCTGTTCCTCGACGGCACCGGGCCGGCCCGGCTGGAGGTGGGCTGAGTGCTCGAGGTCCGCGGACTGCGGTCCGGCTACCGGCGCAGCACCGTCCTGCAGGGCGTCGACCTCGACGTCGCGGCCGGCCAGGTGCTGGGCCTGCTCGGCCGCAACGGCGTCGGCAAGACCACCCTGGTGCACACCCTGATGGGGCTGGTGACCCCGTCGGCCGGCACGGTGCGGCTGGAGGGCGCCGACCTCACCGGCCGCCGTCCGGACGTCGTCGCGCGGGCCGGGGTGGCGATCGTGCCGCAGGGCCGCCGGGTGTGGGCGCCGCTCACCGTGACCGAGCACCTGGACCTCGCCGCCCGGCGCGGCCGGGGCCGGGGGCCGTGGACCGTGCCGCGGGTGCTGGAGCTGCTGCCCCGCCTCGGCGAGCGGAGCCGGCACGCGGCCGGTCAGCTCTCCGGCGGCGAGCAGCAGATGCTGGCCATCGCCCGCGCGCTGCTCACCAACCCGCGGCTGGTGCTCATGGACGAGCCCTCCGACGGGCTGGCCCCGGCCGTGGTCGACCTCATCGGGGAGGCGATCGGCGGGATGAAGGCCGAGGGCACCACCCTGGTCGTCGTCGAGCAGGACCTGCACCTGGCCTTCGCCGTCGCCGACGAGATCGCGGTGATGGACAAGGGCCAGGTCGTGCACCGCTCGCCCACGCTCGCCTTCCGCAGCGACAGCTCCGTCGCCTCCGCGCTGCTCGGGGTCTCCTGACCGCGCGCTACATCTGTTCTGTCTCTTGCGCACGGTCGTGTAGCACGTCAGGATGGGTGACGGGCGCCACACGCCCGCGCCGGCAACTCCCCTGGAGGCACCGTGACCACCCTCGACGACCGAGCGGCGACGACGGCGGAGGGCCCGGCCCCCGTCGCCGAGCCGGCCGCCACGACCGAGGTCTCCTTCGACACCTCCCCGGAGGCCTACCGGCACTGGACGCTGTCGACCGACGGTGAGGTCGCCACCCTCACCCTCGACGTCGCCGAGGACGGCGGGATCGTCCCGGGCTACGAGCTGAAGATGAACAGCTACGACCTCGGCGTCGACATCGAGCTGCACGACGCCGTCCAGCGGATCCGCTTCGAGCACCCCGAGGTGAAGGCGGTCGTCGTCACCAGCGCCAAGGAGCGGATGTTCTGTGCCGGCGCGAACATCAAGATGCTCGCGGCCTCGCCGCACAGTTGGAAGGTGAACTTCTGCAAGTTCACCAACGAGACCCGCAACGGCTTCGAGGACGCCTCGGCCCACTCGGGGCTGTCGTTCGTCGCCGCGGTCAACGGCACGGCGGCCGGTGGCGGGTACGAGCTGGCGCTGGCCTGCGACCAGATCGTGCTGGTCGACGACAACTCCTCGGCGGTGTCGCTGCCCGAGGTGCCACTGCTCGGCGTGCTGCCCGGCACCGGCGGCCTGACCCGGGTCGTCGACAAGCGCGGCGTCCGGCGCGACCTCGCCGACGTCTTCTCCACCACCGCCGAGGGGATCCGGGGCGAGCGCGCGGTGCGGTGGCGGCTGGTCGACGCGACCGTCAAGGCCCGCGACTTCGCCGACGAGGTCGCCCGCCGGGCCGCCGACCTGGCCGCCCGCTCGACCCGCCCGGGCGCCGGGGCGACCGGCGTGCAGCTGACCCCGCTGCGGCGCGAGACCGACGGCGACACCACCCGCTACGAACACGTCCGCGTCGTGCTGGACCGCGACTCGGGCACCGCGACGGTCACCGTGCTCGGGCCGACCGCCGTCCCCGGCAGCGTCGACGAGCTGCAGGAGCAGGGGGACGCCGCCTGGCTGCTGGCCGCCACCCGCGAGCTGGACGACGCGATCCTGCGGCTGCGCACCAACGAGCTGGCGATCGGCACCTGGCTGCTGCGCACCGAGGGCGAGCCGGCGACGGTCGCCGCCTACGACGAGTTCCTGCTGGCGAACCGCGAGCACTGGCTGGTCAACGAGACGATCGGCTTCTACCGCCGGACGGTGAAGCGGCTGGACACCACCTCGCGCAGCCTCTTCGCGCTGATCGAGCCGGGCAGCTGCTTCGTCGGGTCGCTCCTGGAGATCGCCCTGGCGGCCGACCGGCAGGTCATGCTCGAGGGGCAGTTCGAGGACGACGACGACCCGAAGCCGCCCGCGGTGGTCCGGCTGGACGCGTTCAACACCGGCCTGCTGCCCATGGGCAACGGCCTGTCCCGGCTGCAGGTGCGCTTCCTCGGCAGCGCCGAGGAACTGGCCGCCGCGGAGGCCGCCACCGGGCGGGACCTCGCGGCCGCCGACGCCGCCGAGCTCGGCCTGGTCACGGCCACCCCGGACGACATCGACTGGGACGACGAGGTCCGGCTGCTCATCGAGGAGCGGGCGAGCTTCTCCCCCGACGCCCTGACCGGCATGGAGGCCAACCTGCGCTTCGCCGGTCGCGAGACCCCCGAGACGAAGGTCTTCGGCCGCCTGACGGCCTGGCAGAACTGGATCTTCCAGCGGCCCAACGCCGCTGGGCCGGAAGGAGCGCTGCGCCGGTACGGCACCGGCAAGCGGGCCGACTACGACAGGAAGCGGGTCTGAGCATGACCACCACCGAGAGCTCACCCACCAACGGCACGGTCACCGGCGACGCCCCCGCCCCCACCGGGCCGCTGTCGACGATCGACTACAGCGAGCGCATCCCCAACAACGTCAACCTGGCCGGTGACCGCAAGCTGCAGCGCGCGCTGGAGGGCTGGCAGCCCAAGTTCCTGGACTGGTGGAAGAACCTCGGCCCCTCGATCCCCACCCACGACGTCTACCTGCGCACCGCGATCGCGGTCGGCCGCGACGGCTGGGCGCACTTCGACCGGGTGCCGATGGAGGAGTACCGCTGGGGCATCTTCCTCGCCGAGCGCGACCCCGACCGGAAGGTCAACTTCGGGGACAAGAAGGGCGAGCCGGCCTGGCAGGAGGTGCCCGGCGAGCACCGCTCGGACCTGCGCCGCCTCATCGTCATCCAGGGCGACACCGAGCCCGCCTCGGTCGAGCAGCAGCGGCACCTGGGTATGACGGCCCCGTCGCTCTACGACATGCGCAACCTCTTCCAGGTCAACGTGGAGGAGGGCCGTCACCTGTGGGCGATGGTCTACCTGCTGCACGCCTACTTCGGGAAGGACGGCCGCGAGGAGGCCGAGGAGCTGCTCAAGCGCAACTCCGGGGACTACGACTCGCCCCGCATCCTCGGTGCCTTCAACGAGGAGACCACCGACTGGCTGTCGTTCTTCATGTTCACCTACTTCACCGACCGGGACGGCAAGTACCAGCTCGGGACGCTGAAGGAGAGCGGCTTCGACCCGCTGGCGCGCACCTGCGAGTTCATGCTCAAGGAGGAGGCGCACCACATGTTCGTCGGGACGACGGGCGTGCAGCGCACCGTCCAGCGGACCGCCGAGCTCATGAAGCAGCACGGCACCGACGACATCTGGCAGTACGGCGGGATCCCGCTGTCGGTGATCCAGAAGTACCTGAACTTCCAGTTCTCCGTCTCGATGGACCTCTTCGGTTCCGAGACCTCGTCCAACGTCGCCGGCTACTACACGTCCGGGCTCAAGGGCCGCTGGATGGAGACCCGCCGCAAGGACGACCACCAGCTGCACGACCTGACGATGGACGTCCCGATCATCGAGGACGGCCGGATGAGCAGCAGGACCGTGCCGATGCTCACCGCGCTCAACCTCGACCTGCGCAACGAGTACGTCGCCGACTGCGCCAACGGCGTCAAGCGGTGGAACCAGGAGCTGGAGGAGGCCGGCCTGGAGGAGCGGCTGTACCTGCCGCACCAGGGCTTCAACCGCAAGGTGGGCGCGTTCTCCGGGCACCACGTCACCCCGGCCGGCGAGATCGTCGACGCGGCCACCTGGGAGCGGACGGTCAGCGGGTACCTGCCGACGCCGGAGGACCGCGCGCAGGTCGCCGAGCTGATGGTCCCGCACCACGAGCCCGGGGAGTTCGCCGGCTGGATCGCCCCGCCGTCGGTCGGCATCAACTCGCTGCCGGTCGAGTACGACTACGTCCGCTTCTGAGAAAGGACCCTCCTGCCCCCCACCGCTCGCACGCTCGCGGCGGGACCCTGCAGGAGGGCCACATCACCGAAGGGCTGAGCAGCGTGGCCACCCTCGACACCGCCCGTCCCGACCTCCCCTCCCCGGCCGCGGCGCCGCCGGGTCCGGAGCCGTTCAACGCCGCCGAGTGGCTGGTCACCCGGCACGCCCGCGCGGCCCCCGGCAAGCGGGCGATCTCCGCCATCGACCTCGACGGCAGCGTGCGCACCCTGAGCTACGGCGAGCTCGACGACGCCGTCCGCCGGTTCGCCGCGGCGCTGGTCGCCTCCGGCGTCCGGCCCGAGGAGCGGCTGCTGCTCTGCATGGGGGACACCCCGGAGCTGCTCACGGCGTTCCTGGCCGGGCTGCGCATCGGCGCGGTCCCGGTCCCGGTGAGCACGATGCTCAAGCCCAAGGACATCGCCGTCCTCGCCACCGACAGCCGGGCCCGGCTCGTCCTGCTCAGCGCCGAGTTCGCCGATCTCGCGCCGGCCCTGGGCGGGATGCGTGACCTCGCCGACGTCGTCGTGTTCGACGCCGAGGAGCTCCCGGAGGTGGCCGGCGCCCGCGTCCGTTCCTGGCCGGAGTTCCTCGCCGCCGGCACCGGCGAGTTGGACCGGGTGGCCGAGCCCTATCCGACGGTCGCCGACTCCCCCGCCTTCTGGCTCTACACCTCGGGCACCACCGGCACACCCAAGGGGGCGATGCACCGGCACGGGTCGCTGCGCGACACCGCCGAGACCTACGCCCGCGACGTGCTGGGCATCGGCCCGGACGACGTGACGTTCTCGGTGGCGAAGTTCTTCTTCGCCTACGGCCTCGGCAACACGATGACCTTCCCGTTCGCCGTGGGCGCCAGCACGGTTCTCGACCGGGCCCGGCCCAGCCCGGCGAGCACGCTGCGGGTGCTGCAGGAGCACCGGCCGACCCTCTTCTTCGGCGGTCCCACGTACTACGCCGCCCTGCTGGCCGCGGGGCTGCCGCGGGACGCCTTCGCCGGCGTGCGGGCCTGCGTCTCGGCCGGCGAGGCGTTCCCCGCGGCGCTGTTCGAGCGGTTCACCGGCACGTTCGGGGTGGAGATGCTCGACGGCATCGGGTCGACCGAGATGCTGCACATCTTCATCAGCGGCCGGCCCGGCCGGACCCGCGCCGGCTCGACCGGTGAGATCGTCGCCGGCTACGACGCGAAGATCGTCGACGACGAGGGCGCCCCGGTGCCCGACGGGACCCCCGGGCACCTCTACGTCCGCGGCAGCTCGGCGGCCACCGGCTACTGGCAGCGGACGGAGGTCAGCCGGCGGGTGTTCCAGGGCTCCTGGGTCCGCACCGGCGACACCTACGTGCGCAGCGCGGACGGCTACTACACCTCCCTCGGCCGCACCGACGACATCATCAAGGCCGGTGGCATCTGGGTCTCGCCCACCGAGGTCGAGGAGCGGCTGCGCCAGCACCCGGCGGTCAACCAGGTGGTCGTCGTCTCGCTGCCCGACGCCGACGGCCTGGACAAGCCGGTGGCCTGCGTCGTCCTGCTGCCCGGCGGGCAGGCGACCGAGGAGGACCTCGTCGGCTTCTGCCGCGACGGCCTGGCCGCCTTCAAGCGGCCCCGGCACGTGCTCGTCTTCGACGAGCTGCCCACGACGGCGACCGGCAAGCTGCAGCGGTTCCGCATCCGCGAGCTGGCCCTCGCCCGGCTCGAGGGGGCGGCCCGCTCCGACAACCTCGCCGCCGCGACCCCGGGAGAGCCCGCATGACCGCGACCGACCTCGTCCCGTCACCCACCGGGGTGGACGACGACCGCCGGGTCGACGCCGACCTGCTCGTGGTCGGGGCCGGGCCGGCCGGGCTGTACGCGGCCTACTACGCCGGCTTCCGCGGGCTGCGGACGGCGCTGGTCGACAGCCTGCCCGAGCCGGGCGGCCAGGTCATGGCGCTGTACCCGGAGAAGATGGTCTACGACGTCGCGGGGTTCCCCGGCATCAGGGGCCGCGACCTGGTCGCCGGGCTGGTCGAGCAGGCCGCCCGCTTCGACCCGGTGTACGTGCTGGGCGAGCGGGCCGAGTCGCTGACCGACGAGGCCGGCCGCCGCCCCCGGGCCGGGGAGCGACTCGTCGTCACCACCGACAAGGGCACCCGCATCACGTGCGGCGCCGTGGTCATCACCGGCGGCATCGGCACCTTCACGCCCCGCCCGCTGCCCGGCGGCGCGGAGTGGGAGGGCCGCGGGCTCACCTACGTGGTGAAGCACCTCGCCGCGCACGCCGGCCAGGACGTCGTCATCGTCGGCGGCGGGGACAGCGCGGTCGACTGGGCGCTGGCGCTGGAGCCGCTCGCCGCCTCGGTGACCCTGGTGCACCGGCGCCGGAACTTCCGCGCGCACGCGGCCAGCGTCGCCGACATGGAGCGGGGGCGGACCGTCGTCGTCACCGACGCCCAGGTCGACTCCCTGGAGGGCGACGACGTGCTGCACACCGTGCACGTGCGCGCCAAGGACGGCACCGTCACCCCGTACAAGGCGCAGGCGGTGATCGCCGCGCTCGGGTTCACCGCCGACATCGGCCCGCTGGAGCGGTGGGGCATCGACATCGTCGACCGCAAGATCCTCGTCGACACCGCGATGCGCACCTCGGTGCCCGGCGTCTACTCGGCCGGCGACATCACCGAGTACGCCGGCAAGGTGCGGTTGATCTCGGTCGGTTTCGGGGAGGCTGCGACCGCGGTGAACAACGCCGCCACCTACCTCGACCCCGACCAGCCGCTGTTCCCCGGCCACAGCAGCGACGACCCCGCCGGCCTCGGCGCGGCCGCGCACTGACCCCCGTCGACCACCCCGCCCCACGAGGAGAGTCCCCGTGCCCTACGTCATCGGCGCCGAGTGCATCGACACCACGGACATGTCCTGCGTCGAGGAGTGCCCGGTCGACTGCATCTACGAGGGCGACCGGAAGCTCTACATCAACCCCAAGGAGTGCATCGACTGCGGCGCCTGCGAGCCGGTGTGCCCGGTCGAGGCGATCGCCCAGGACCGGCGGGTCAGCGACGAGAACGAGCCGCACGTCGACGACAACCGGCGCTTCTTCGTGGAGGTGCTCCCCGGGCGGGAGGCGCCGCTGGGCAGTCCGGGCGGGGCGTCGAAGGTCGGCCGGATCGGCGTGGACACCGAGCTCGTCGCCGAGCAGAGCTGACCGGTGCGCGTCGTCCTCTCGCTGAGCAGCGACCAGACCGCCGTCGCCGCGGAGGCCCGTTCCGCCGAGGACGCCGGGTACGACGGCGTGGCCACCGGCGAGCACCTGTTCTTCCACAGCACGCACCCGAACGGCTTCGTCGCGCTGGCCGCCGCCGCGGGCGCGACCAGCCGCATCCGGCTGCTCAGCGCCCTGACCGTCGTCCCGCTCTACCCGGCGGCGCTGGCCGCGAAGCTGGCCACCACGCTCGACCGGGTCAGCGGCGGGCGGTTCGACCTCGGCGTCGGCGTGGGCGGCGAGTACCCGCCGGAGTTCACCGCGGCCGGCGTCGACGTCACCGAGCGCGGCGCCCGGGCCGACGAGGCCCTGCAGCTGTTCCGCGCGCTGTGGGCCGGCGGACCGGTGGACTTCGCCGGCCGCTTCACCCGGGTGCCCGGCCTGGCCCTGGACCCGCTCCCGCTGCAGGCCGGTGGCCCGCCGATCTGGCTGGGCGGCCGGCGGCCGGCCGCCATCCGCCGGGCGGGCCGGTTCGGCGACGTCTGGATGCCGTACATGTACACCCCCGACCAGCTGGCCTCGAGCCTCGTCGAGGTGCGGGCGGCCGCGGAGGCCGCGGGCCGGGACCCCGCCGCGGTGCGCGGTGCGGTGTTCTGCTGGGGCGGGGTCGACGAGGACGCCGCCCGGTCCCGGCGGCAGGTGGTCGAGACGGTGAGCGCCGTCTACCAGCAGGACTTCGACCGGCTGGCCGACCGCTACCTCCTGCACGGCGACCCCGACCGCGTGGCGGCCCGGGCCCGGGAGTACGCCGACGCCGGCGCGGAGACGCTGGTCTTCTCCCCCGTCGGCGGGGGCACGGAGCGGCAGTCGCTCGTCGATCTCTTCACCAGCGAGGTGCTGCCCCGGCTCCGGTGAGCCGGGAGCCCGCTCGACGGGCGGGCACGCGTCTCGACCGGTACGCTCGGGTCTCGGTCGAAGCTCCGGCCGGCGCACGTGAGGTGCGCACCACTCTGGCCCGGAGCTCCCGCCTCCCGGCCCCGCGATGCCCGCGAGGTCCACCGTGTCGGCTCGTCCCCGCGTCCTCTCCTCTCCCTTCCCGCGCACCCTGCTCGTCTCGGTCGACCTGCGCGCCGGGCGCGTGTACGTCACCGGCGACCTCGACCGGGCGTGCGCCCACCACCTGCTCGACGCGCTGGCCGCCCTCTCCTCCACCGCCCACCCGGTGTGGACGGTGGACGCCTCTGGCATCTCCTTCTGCGACACCGAGGGCCTCCGGGTGCTCGCCCGCGCCCAGGCGCTGGCGGCCGCCCGCGGGTGCTCGGTGCGGGTGGTCCGCGCCCGGCCGTTCCTCGCCGACCTCGTCGACCTCGCCGGGCTGGCCACCCTGGTCGACGGGTCCGCCGAGCGGGGACCGACTCCCCCGACGGGGTGGCCGGCTCGGGACTGAGCCCGTTCCCGGCCCCGCGACCGGGATGATGGCCCGGTCGAGCCGGGATCGGGACGAGGTGGGGGCGATGGCCGGACGCGGGACCGGACCGGACTTCGTCGAGGCGCTGGCGCGCGGCCTGGACGTCATCGCCGCCTTCAACGCCGACCGGCCGGCCATGTCGCTCAGCGAGGTGGCCTCCGCCGCCGGGCTGGCCCGCCCGACCGCCCGCCGGCTGCTGCTGACCCTGGAGGAGCTCGGCTTCGTCCGCTCGGGTGGCGGCGCGTTCTCCCTGACCCCGCGGGTGCTCAGCCTCGGCACCGCCTACGTCGGCGCGCTCGGGCTCTGGGACATCGCCCGCCCGCACCTGGAGGCGCTGGTCGCCCGGACCGGCGAGTCCTCGTCGATGGCGCAGCTGGACGGCTCCGACATCGTCTACGTGGCCCGCGTCGCGGTGCCCCGGATCGTCGCGCTGCGGGTCGAGGTCGGCACCCGCTTCCCCGCCGTCCGCACCTCGCAGGGCAAGGTCCTGCTGGCCGCGCTGTCCCCCGACGAGCTCGAGACCGCCCTCGCCCAGCCCAGCCGGGCGGGCCTCCCCACGTCCGAGCCGGACGCCGACCGGCTGCGCGACGAGCTGGTCCGGGTCCGGGCGCGCGGCTGGGCGCTGGCCGACGAGGAGCTGGCCCCCGGCATCCGCTCGGTGGCGGTGCCGGTGCGGGACGGCCGCGGCACGGTGCGCGCCGCCATGAACGTGACCGTGCACGCCGCGGAGACCTCGACCGAGCGGCTGGTGCAGGAGCACCTGCCGAAGCTGCTGCGGACCGCCGGCGACGTCGGTGCCGAGTGGGCGCTGTGGCAGTCCCGGCCGCACGTGGAGGTCGCCCCGTCCGCGACGGCCTGAGCGCGGCCCCTCCGCTCCACGGAGTCGGCGTTGACACCGCGACGTGGCATGCGACACGGTCCCGGGGGCGGACGACTGTCCGTTTCCGCGACGAGGCAGGAGAGACCGTGACCGCACCCGCTGCTGCACCGACCCCGACGAGACTGCCGATGGGCTCCGGGGAGATCAGCCTGTTCCGCCAGGGCTCGGGCCGGCCTGTCCTCTTCCTGCACGCCGCCGGCGGCGCCGGCCACTGGGAGCCCTTCCACGAGCGGATGGCGGAGTCGGTCGACCTGATCGCCCCCGACCACCCCGGCTTCGGCCACAGCGACGAGCTGCCCGAGGTCGCCACCATGGCCGACCTGGTCCAGCACTACCTCCAGCTCCTCGACGAGCTCGGCATCGACCGGCTCGACGTCGTGGGGGCGTCCTTCGGCGGCTGGACCGCCGCGGAGCTGGCCAGCACCATCCCCGACCGGGTCGAGCACCTGGTGCTCATGGCCCCCGCCGGGCTGGACGTGCCCGAGGCGCCCCCGGCCGACCTGTTCGACCTGGCCCCGCCGGACCTGGTGCGCGCGCTCTTCTACGACGACGCGCTGGTGGAGGCGGCTCTCTCCGCGCCCCCCACGCCCGAGCAGGTCGCGCAGACCCAGAAGGACGTGGCCGCCTTCGCCCGGTTCGCCCGCGAGCCGTACCTGCACAACCCCGAGCTGCCGGCCCGGCTGCCGCTCATCACCTGCCCGACGCTGGTCATCGCCGCGGAGATCGACGTGATCGTCCCGCGCGAGCACAGCGAGGCCTACGTGAAGGCGATCCCCGGGGCGGTGCTGCGCGACCTGCCGCGCACCCGGCACGGCCTGCACCACGAGCGGCCGGACGAGGTCGCCGACGAGGTCCTCGGGTTCGTCCTGGGCTCGGACCCCGCGTCCCGGTGACGGACGCCGGGTCTCCTGACCCGGCCCTCCCTCCGCGACGAGGGGGCGCCGACCACCTCGTGGTCGGCGCCCCCTCGTGCGTGCCGGGCTCAGCCCTGGGGCACGAGGTTCATGTACAGCCACGAGTGGTTCGGGGCCAGGCCGGCCAGGAACCGCCCGGCGCCCTCGACGACCTGCGGCCCGGACGTGACGTGCTGGGTGCCGGCGTGGATGTCGCGGAAGAACTGCTGGATCGGGCCGGTGCGCAGGGCCGCCGTCCCGCCGGTCCGGTACACCTCGTTCGCGATGGCCTCCGCGGTCCAGGTGGCGTTGTACAGCGCCAGCCGCACCGTGGTCCGCTGCTCGGGGGTGAGCTGGCCGTCGCCCTGCAGGGTCTCCGTGGCGTCCCGCCACACCTCGTACACGAAGGCGCGGGCAGCGTGGTACCGCGCCTCCAGCTCGCCGTAGGTGGCGTGGAACCGCGGGCTGTCGGCCATCGACCCGGCGCGACCGGCCTTGGACCGCACCTGCTCGGCCAGCTCGTCGAGCATGCGCCGCGCGGCGCCCAGCGCCCAGCCGGAGTGGCCGATGAGCGCGAAGTGCATGATGCCGAGCTTGAAGACCCAGCCGCCGCGGCGACCCTCCTCGACTGGGCCGAGGTGGGTGAAGGAGTCGCGCACGAAGACGTCGCGGGTCGTGTAGTCGATGCTGCCGGTCGCCTTGAGCCCCATGACGTCCCAGGTCTCGATGAGCTCGGCCTCCTCGACGGGCAGGACGAAGATCCGCGGCTCGCCGGTCTCCTGGATGATGCCGAGGGTGTGGATCCACTGGGCGTGCTTGATGCCGGAGGCGAAGCTCCAGTCCCCGCTGAGCCGGTAGCCGTCGCCGTCGGTGACCGCGGTGCCGGGGCGGGTGCCCTGGCCGGCGACGACCGGCAGTCGCTCGCCGGAGAACACCTCCTTCACCGCCTCGTCGCTGAGGTAGGCGCCGCCGGTGCCGATGGCCAGCGCGGCGGCCATCTGCACCCAGGCGGTGGAGGGATCCGCCGCGGCGAGGGTCTGGACGATCTCCAGCGACGAGATCGGGTCGCACTCGGCGCCGCCCAGCTCGCGGGGCGTCCACATCCCGTAGAGGCGCGCCTCGTGCAGCGCGTCGTCCACGGCGTCGACCAGCTCGCCCGCGGCCTCGTTGGCGGCAGCGCTCTCGCGGACCAGCGGTGCCAGCCGCTGCGCGGCGGCGACGAGGTCGGCCGGCTGCACGCCGAGGGTGGGGTCGGGAGCGGTCGTCGTCATGGTGGCTCCTGCTCTGCTGAGGGGGCTCGGGCGGGGTCGGTCGACGTCGAGCGACCCGGTGTCCGCATGGCGGACAGTCATCCGGCGCCAGTCTCAGCGGGCTCGCCGCGGTGTGTCAAGGGACACATCTCCCGGGCGGAAGGGCGGCCCGGCGCGGGGCCCGGGCCGGCTTGACACCCGCTCCGACCGGCCGCACGGTACGTCCGGACAGCTGGCGGACGACCCCGGGAGACGGTGCACGGATGACGGGAGGCCCGGCGGCTCCGGTCGTCCCCCTCGCCTACGGGAGGGGCACCGTCGACGTCCCCCTCCACGACGGCGGCCTCGTGGTCACGCCTCGCGACGACCCGGCCCTCCCCGATCCGGCCGCCGCCCTCCGCCGGGCCCTGCGCGACCCACTCGGAGCCGCACCGCTGGCGGCGCAGGTGCGCGACGGCATGACGATCGCCGTGTCCGTCTGCGACGGCACCCGCGCCCAGCCCCGCCAGGAGGTGCTCGAGGTCCTGCTGGCCGAGATCGACGCGGCGGCCCGCGGCTGCGAGGTCGTCGTCCTCGTGGCCACCGGGACCCACCGCGGGAACACCCCCGAGGAGCTGCTCGCCATGCTGGGGCCGGCGGTGCTGGACCGGTGCGAGGTGGTCAACCACGACGCCCGGGACCGCGCCTCGCTCACCTCGCTGGGCACGGTCGGCGACGGCGTTCCGCTGGAGCTGAACAGCCGCTGGCCGGCCGCCGACCTGCGGATCACCACCGGCTTCGTCGAGCCGCACTTCTTCGCCGGCTTCAGCGGCGGGCCCAAGATGGTCGCCCCCGGGCTGGCCGGCCTCGACACCGTCATGGTGCTCCACGACGCCGCCCGCATCGGCAGCCCGCTGGCCACCTGGGGCGTGATCGAGGAGAACCCGGTGCACCGCGACATCCGGGCCTGCGCCGCGGCTGCGCCGCCGGACCTCGCCCTGGACGTGCTGCTGGACCGGACGAAGCGGATCACCGCCGTCGTCTGCGGCGAGCTGTTCGCGATGCACGCGCGGGCCTGCGAGCTGGCCCGCGCCGCCGCGATGCGCGCCGTTCCGCACCCCATGGACGTCGTCGTGACGACCAACTCCGGCTTCCCGCTGGACCAGAACCTCTACCAGGCGGTCAAGGGCATGGCCGCCGCCGAGCGGGTCGTGCGGCCGGGCGGCACGGTGGTCGTGGCGGCCGAGTGCGCCGACGGGCTCCCCGCACACGGGTCCTTCGCCGAGGTGCTGGGGGCGGCACCGGACCCGGCCGGCCTGCTGCAGCTGATCTCCTCCCCCGGCTTCCGCGTGCCCGACCAGTGGCAGGTGCAGGTGCTCGCGCGGGTGCTCGCCAAGGCCGACGTCCAGCTGTACTGCTCGGGGCTGCCGCCGGAGGAGGTGCGCGCCGCCCACCTGGTCCCGGTGGACGACCTGGCCGGGGCGGTCGACGACGCCGTCCGCCGGCACGGACCCGGCGCCCGGGTCTGCTACCTGCCCGAGGGCCCGCAGACCATCCCCTACCTCGCCGGCTGAGCGCCCGTGGCCGTCCGCATCGTGCTCGCCCCCGACAAGTTCAAGGGGTCGCTGAGCGCCCCCGAGGTGGCCGCCGCGCTGGCCCGCGGGCTGCGGCGCAGCCTGCCGGCCGCCGAGCTGGTCGAGACGCCGATCGCCGACGGCGGCGAGGGCACCGTGGACCTGGTGCTGGCGCACGGCTTCGCGCCCCGCACCCGGGCCGTGCCCGGCCCCCTCGGGGGGTCGGTGCCGGCCCGCTACGCCCTGCGCAGCGACACCGCGGTCCTCGAGATGGCGGCCGCCGCGGGCCTCGCCCTGCTGCCGCCCCCCGGGCCGACCGAGGCCACCGCGCTGCGCGCCTCGACGCTCGGGGTGGGCCGCCTGGTCGCCGACGCGCTGGACGCCGGCGCGCGGCGCGTCGTCCTCGGCGTCGGGGGCAGCGCCACCACCGACGGCGGGGCGGGCGCGCTGGTCGGCCTGGGCGCCCGCGTGCTCGCCGCGGACGGCAGCGAGGTGCCGCCCGGGGGCGCGGGCCTGGCGGAGGCGGTGCGCCTGGACCTCACCGGCCTGGACCCCCGCCTGGCGCGGACCGAGCTGGTCCTCGCCTGCGACGTCGACAACCCGCTGACCGGGCCGGAGGGCGCGGCCGCCGTCTACGGCCCGCAGAAGGGCGCCACCCCCGCCGCCGTGGCCCGGCTCGACGCGGCGCTCGGCCGCTGGGCCGACGTGGTGGCCGCGGCGACCGGGGCGGACCGGCGCGACGTCCCCGGTGCCGGGGCCGCGGGCGGTATCGCCTTCGGGCTGGCCAGCGTGCTGGGTGCCCGGCTGACGCCCGGGGTGGGCCTGCTGCTGGAGCTGACCGGCTTCGCCGACACCGTCCGCGGCGCCGCGCTGGTCGTCGTCGGGGAGGGCTCCCTGGACGGGCAGAGCCTGCGCGGCAAGGGACCGGTCGGACTGGCCGCGGTGGCCCGCGCCTCGGGGACGCCGGTGGTCGCCGTCGCCGGGCGCAACCTCCTCACCCCGGCCCAGGCCGCGGCGGCGGGCCTGACCGCGGTCCACGCGCTGACCGAGCTGGAGCCCGACGAGGCGCGGTCCATGACCGAGGCCGCCGGGCTGCTGGAGACGGTGGGGCGCCGGATCGGCGAGCAGCTCGCCGACCGGCACTGACGCCCGCGGGGGCTCAGCCGGCGGCCGGCGCCCGGTCCACGGTGACGTCCACCCGGCCGAACGCGCGGATGAGGTTGTTCAGGGCCCGCTCGGTGCCCTGCAGGTGGAACCGGGACACCCGCGACGCCAGCGCCCGCAGCAGGGACTCCGACTCCATGCGGGCCAGTCCGGCACCGGCGCAGCCGTGCTCGCCCATGCCGAAGCCCAGCTGGTGGACGGCGTTGGCCCGCGTCACGTCGAACTCGTCCGGCCGCTCGAACGTGCGCTCGTCGCGGTTGGCCGCGGCGTAGACGACCAGCACCCGAGAACCCGCGGGGACGTCGACGTCGCCGATCCGGGTGTCCGTGGCGGCGAGCCGGCCGAACGCGCGGATCGGCGACTCGATCCGGACCACCTCGTTGACGGCGTTGGCCACCAGCCGCGGGTTGGCGCGGACGAGGTCCCACTGGTCGGGGTGCTGCGCGAACAGCCAGATGGCGCTGCCCACCGCGCTGATCGTCGTGTCGAGGGACGGCGCCAGGTAGTCGAGCATGAGCATCATCGCCTGCTCGGTGGAGATGTCCCCCGCGTCCACCGCCTGGAGCACGCCGGCGCCCAGGCTGCCCGGCGCGACGTTGCGGGTGCGGACGATCTCCGCGCCGTAGGCGGCCATCTCGCCGCACTGCGGCAGCGCCCGCTCGGTGCGCGCGTTCATCGGGCCGAAGGAGTCGAAGTTGGCGCCGGCCCAGCGCAGCAGGTGCTCGCGGCCCTCCTGGGGCCAGCCGATGAAGTCGGGCACGACCGACAGCGGCAGCGCGCGGGCCAGGTCGCCGACCGCGTCGAAGGAGCCCTTCTCGACCAGGCCCTCGACGAGCGCCTCGGCCTTGCCGGTGACGACCTCGGTCATCGGGCGCAGCGCCCGCGGGGTGAGCCGGCTGGCCACCACCTGGCGCAGGTGCGCGTGCAGCTCGCCGTCGCTGGCCAGCGTGCAGCCGAGGATCGCCTGGTTGGCCGGCTCGTTGAGCGCGATGCCGTTGGCCGATCGGAACGTGTCGGCGTCGGTGAGCACCGCCCGGGCCTCGTCGTAGCGCGCCACGGCGTAGGCGCCGTGCTGCGACAGCCACACCGCCGGACCCAGCTCGCGCAGCGCCCGGTAGTCCTCGTACGGCTCGAGCAGCGCCTCGTCCGAGTAGATGTCCCCGTCGTAGGTGGGAGCCGAGGTCGGGGCGGTCGTCGTCATGTCCGGGAGGTCCTTCCGGCGCGCGGTCTGCGGGCGTGGACAGTTGTCCGCTGGGCGGACCCGGGGACGATGCACGACCCGCTCGCGGTGTGTCAAGGCACACACCCGCTCCGCGGAGGGCCCGTCCGCGGACCTCAGTCGCCGGGCACCAGCACGACCCGGCGGCCGCCGCCCTCCGCGGTCAGCGCCCACCCCCGGGCCGCCTCGGCGAGCGGCAGCACGAGGTGGTCCAGCGACAGCGCACCCCGCTCGGCGTGCCCCAGGACGGCGGTCAGGGCCTGCGCCCGCTGCTCCGGCGTCAGCGCGTTGTTGGTGTAGCCGAGCACCTCGGCGCTGCGGCCGCGCAGCACCGCGGAGGAGAACCGCGCCTCGTCCCCGGAGGCCCCGCCCAGGTTGACCAGCCGGCCGAACGGGGCGAGCACGCGCGAGGCCGCCGTCGCCGCCGTGCCGAACACCGGGTCGACCACCACGTCGACGGCGCCCCCGGCGGCGGTGGCCAGGCGGGCGGCGAGCTCGTCGGCGTCGTCCGACAGCGGCACCACCTCGTCGGCGCCGGCCCGGCGGGCCCGCTCCTCCGACGCGCCCGGCCGGCAGACGGCCACCACCCGGGCGGCGCCGAGCAGCTGGGCGGCCCCGACGGCGACCTGCCCGACCGCGCCGCCGGCCCCGAGGACGAGCACCCGCTCGCCGGCCCGCAGGCGCCCGCGCCAGGTGAGCGCCATCCACCCGGCCACGGCCGACAGCCCGAGCGCCGCGGCCAGCTCGTCGGGCACCGCCGCGGTCAGCGGCACGACGTCGGCGTCCGGGACGGCGCACAACTCCCCCAGGCTGCCGTCGCCGGGCGCCATCCCCGCCGAGGTGGCGAACCAGACCCGGCTGCCCGGCGGGTGGACGGCGGAGCGCTCCACCACGCCGACGCCCTGCACGCCGGGGACGTAGGGCGTGGCGGGCCGGCCGAAGTAGGACGTCCCGGACGCGCAGAGCAGGTCCAGGGGCACGACCGGCGCGGCGGTGACCCGCACGAGGGTCTGCCCCGCGCCCGGCTCCGGCGCCGGGTGCGTGCCGAACTCCGGCGGCGCCCCCGGGGTGGTCAGGACGGCGGCACGCACAGGTGTTCCCCTCCGCTCAGGTCGCGATGTCCGGATAGGGCATCGAGACGTGCTCCATCGCCTTGCCGTAGGCCTTCTGGTACTCCAGCGGCCCGTGGTCGCGCTCGAACATCGCGATGAACAGCGTGAGCGTGAGGAAGGGGTGCGCGCCCATCTGGAACAGCGTGACGTGGTCGTGCTCGCGCAGCGCCCGGCGCTCCTCCTCGGTGAACGACAGCCAGGTGGTCTTCTCCGGCGGCGTGCAGTTGAGGATGGTGTTGGCCATCTCGGCCTCCCACCACTCCACCGTGCCGGCGGGGTCTTCCCGGTAGCGCTCGACCAGCTCGGGGTCGCGGTCGACGGTGTAGAGGAACTTGTCGAGCAGGTACTTGCTCATGCGGCTGTCTCCGTTCCGGTCGTCCGCGCGCTCAGGCCGGGGCCCCGTTGGGGTACCAGGTGAAGTAGGCCTCCATGGTGTGGAACAGGTCGAGGGTGTCCACGTGGTCGGCCTTCCGGCCCTCGCCGGCGACGCCCATCATCAGCATGAAGTCCATGAACCCGTGGGTGGCGTTGCCCGGGGAGTGCAGGCTGTCCAGGCTCACCTCGGCCAGGCAGCCCTCGATGTCGCCGCTGGCGATCCACTCGACGGCCTTGCGGTCGAACTCCGGATCCGGTCCGTGTTCGCCGAACTGGCGCGGGCCGCCCAGCTCGAGCGACAGGTGGCCGGTGCCGATGATGGCGACCCGCTTGTCGCTCTCCCAGGACTCGACCATCTCCCGGACCGCCCGGCCCAGCTGCACGAAGCGCTTGGGCTGCGGCAGCGGCGGGGCGAAGATGTTGGTGTAGATCGGCACGATCGGCAGGTCCGCCTGCGGGCGCAGCGTGATGATCGGGCACGTGATGCTGTGGTCGATCCGCAGCTCGTTGCTGAACGCCAGGTCGAAGTCGCGGTCCAGGCCGTCGCGCAGGATGTGCGCGGCCAGCTCCTCCTCGCCCCGCAGCGTCATCCGCGGCAGGCCGAACTCGCGCTCCTCGTTGTACCAGTTGGCGTCGAAGAAGGGCGCCTTGCCGACGAGGAACTGCGGCATGTTGTCCAGCCAGAGCTGGTGGAAGTGGTCGCTGCCGACCATCACCAGGACGTCGGGCTCGGCCCGGGTCAGCGTCTCCCGGAACCGCTCGATCTTGGCGACCCACTCGTCGGCGAACGGCGGCCGGTCCTCGCCGGTCGAGGTGCTGGCCCGGTAGTAGAACGGGTGGTGCGTAGATGCGATGACCGCGGCGACTTCAGCCATGCCGTCCTCCGTTGACGTCGGTGTCAGGGGTGTAGGGGTCGGGTGCGACGGACCGGTTGTTCAGGTCCACCGACAGGAAGATCTCGTTGCCGACAGGGTGCCGCAGCTCCTCGGCCAGCTGACCGATCAGCCCGGCGGTGCGGGCCAGCAGCGCGAACCCGCGCAGCAGCTCCAGCGGCAGCCCGAGGTCGGCCAGCGCCGCGCCGCAGACGCCGGCCCCGTTGAGCGGCAGCGTCTTCCCGAGCACCGTGGGGTGCACCCGGCCGATCGCGGCGAACAGCGACAGGTGCGGGCCGTAGAGCCCCTCCTCCGCCGCGATCGAGAACAGCCGCGGGGTGCGGGGGTCGCCGTCCTTGTGCACGTGGTGGCCGAGGCCCGGCACGAACCGCCGGGCCGCCCGCTGCGCGGTCACCGTCTCCAGCGCCAGGGCGTCCCAGCCGGCGTCGTCGGTGGGCAGCGGGCCGTCCACGCCGGTGAGGACGTCGTGCAGGAAGCGGCCGCAGTCCTCGGTGACCCCCAGGAATCGGGAGCCGCCACCGAGCAGCCCGGCGGCCAGCGCCCCCTGCACCGAGTCCGGCGCGGACAGGTAGGTCAGCCGGGTGACGATCGCCGTCGGCGTGAAGCCGTGGTCGGCGAGCGCGGCGAGGACGGCCTCGAAGACGCGGGTCTCCCCCCTCGACGGCCGCCGCTGGGTGGCCAGCCAGAAGGCCAGCTCCCCGAAGCCGACCTCGCCCATGACGTCGCGGGCGAGGTCCGAGCCGAGCAGGGTGATGCTCTCCCGGCTCGAGGCGCCCAGCGCCGTCGGGTAGACCGGGCGGCCGTCGTCGGTCACGCCTGCCCCTCCTGCCGGTCGGCGGTGCCGGCGGCCGGCGTCGCCAGCCACTCGCGGATCTCCGCACCGTGCTGGTCGAGGGCCGGTGGTGGCAAGCGGTAGTCGGCCGGCGTGTCGGAGAACCGGATCGGGTTGCGGACCGAGGGCACCGCGGCGGCCCCCTCCCCGACCGCGACGACGGGGTCGAGGCCGACCTCCTCGGCGAAGGCGACGCCCTGGTCGACGGTGTTGATCGGACCGCAGGGCACCCCGGCGGCGATGATGTCGCGGAACCAGTCGTGCTTGGTCCGGGTCCGCAGCCGCTCGACCAGCAGCGGGCGCAGCTCGTCGCGGTGGGCGGTGCGGTCCTCGTTGCGCAGGAACCGCGGGTCGTCGGCGAGCTCCGGGACGCCGAGCACCTCGACCAGCTTGCGGAACTGGCCGCTGTTGCCGGCGGTGATGATCAGGTCGCCGTCGGCGCAGGGCAACGGCTCGTACGGGAACAGGCTGGGGTGGCTGTTGCCCATCCGGAACGGCACCACCGCGCCGGCGACGTAGGCGCTGGAGTGGTTGACCAGGCCCGACAGCGCCGAGGAGAGCAGGTTGACCTCGACGTGCTGGCCGGTGCCGGTCTCGTGCCGCCGGTTGAGGGCGCTGAGCACGCCGATGGTGGCGTGCAGTCCGGCCATCACGTCGAACACGGAGATGCCGGCGCGGAACGGCTCGCCGTCCGGGTCGCCGGTCAGGCTCATCAGCCCCGAGATGGCCTGCACGATGAGGTCGTAGCCGGGCAACGACCGGCCCTGGGGTCCGCTGCCGAAGCCGCTGATCGAGGCGTAGACGATGCCGGGGTTGCCCTCGGCCACCGACGCGTGGTCCAGGCCGAAGCGGGCCAGGCCCCCGGGCTTGAAGTTCTCGATCAGCACGTCGGCCCGGCGGGCCAGCTCGCGGGCGACGGCGAGGTCCTCGGGGTCCTTGAGGTCCAGTGCGATCGACCGCTTGTTGCGGTTGACGCCGAGGTAGTACGTGGAGACGCCGTCCCGGACCGGCGGGGCCCAGCTGCGGGTGTCGTCCCCCGCCGGGCTCTCCACCTTGACGACCTCGGCGCCCAGGTCGGCGAGCAGCATCGTGGCGTAGGGGCCGGCGAGGACGCGGGAGAAGTCGGCGACCAGCAGGCCCGCGAGGGGCCCCCGGCCGGGCGTCGCACCCGGCGGGAGCTGGGATGCGGTCATCGATGAGGCCCCTCTCGTGCCGTTCGACCGGCATGCGGACGACGGTCCGCACACCGCGGCCCGAGTCTTCGGACGCCGTCCCCCACTGTCAAGCGACCGCCCTGTCACCGGCCCGGTCCCCGCTCCGGCGCGGGCGCGTCTTGACAGCCTCGCGCGCCCGCGGCCAGGGTGGCCGGGTCCGATGTGCTGACCGGTATACGGACGTGGGTCCGCTGACGGTCGGCTGTCTCGAGGAGGAGACGATGACCAGTTCCGACGGCCCCGTTCCGGAGGCCGGGCGCCCCGTCGTCCTGCGCGGCGGCACCGTGCTCACCATGGACGACGCCTGCACGGTCCTGACCGACGCCGACGTGCTCGTGGTCGACGACCGGATCGCCGCCGTCGGCACGGGTCTCGAGGTCCCCGAGGGCACTCAGGAGATCGACGCCTCCGGCGGCATCGTCATGCCCGGCATGATCGACACCCACCGGCACATGTGGCAGACGGCCATGCGCGGCTACGGCGCCGACTGGACGCTCACCCAGTACTTCGTCTGGTACTACCTGGAGCACGGCAAGAAGTTCCGCCCCGAGGACATCGCCGCGGGCAACCGCCTGGCGGCCATCGAGTCCCTCGACGCCGGCGTCACCACGACCGTCGACTGGTCGCACAACCTGCACTCGGTCGAGCACGGCGAGGCGGCACTCGACGCGCTGCGGTCGGTGCCCGGCCGGTTCGTCCTGGCCTACGGCAACATCCAGGCCGGCCCGTGGGAGTGGACGGCCGACCCCGCCGTCCGGTCGTTCCTGGAGCGGCTGCGGGACGCCCGCGACGACATGATGGGCGTGCAGATCGCCTTCGACGTCACCGGCGACCCGGCGTTCCCGGAGAAGGCCGCGTTCGAGGTCGCCCGCGACCTCGGGCTCCCGGTGACCACCCACGCCGGCGTCTGGGGTGCCACCAGCGACACCGGCATCCAGCAGATGTACGACAACGGCTTCATGACGCCGGAGACCACCTACGTCCACGCGTCGACGCTGACCCGGGACTCCTACCAGCGGATCGCGGCGACCGGCGGGTCCATCTCCGTGGCCACCGAGTCCGAGTGCAGCGCCGGGCAGGGGCACGCCCCGACCGAGCAGGTGCTGCAGTACGGCATCCCGGTGTCGCTGTCGATGGACACCAGCGTCTGGTGGAGCGGCGACATGTTCTCCGCGATGCGCGCGACCCTCAACGCCGACCGCATGTCCGAGCACCTCACCGCGCACCTCAAGGGCGAGACGATCACGCACCTGCGGCTGCGCGCCCAGCAGGTGGTCGAGTGGACCACCCGCGGTGGCGCGCACACGATCGGCCGCGACTCCGACCTCGGCAGCCTCGAGCCCGGCAAGAAGGCCGACCTGGTGCTGATCAAGAACGACTCCTCCCCGGTGTCGTTCCCGCTGCTCAACCCGCTCGGCCAGGTGGTCTTCCAGGCCCAGCGCGGGGACGTGCACACGGTGCTCGTGGACGGCCGGGTGGTGAAGCACGCCCACCGGCTGGTCGGCGTCGACCTGGCCGCCGTCCGGCGCGAGATCGAGGACACCATCGAGTACCTGCGCGCGGAGATCGGCGAGGAGGCGTGGCAGGCCGGGATGTTCCCCGACAAGCCCGATGCCGAGGCCGACGTCCTCGACAACCCGTACCAGTACAGCGACTTCAAGGACGAGTCGAAGCGGGCCGGCGGCGAGGACCGCGTCCTCGGTCGCTGAGCCACGACTGCGGAACCGTGCGAGATCGGCGATCTCGCACGGTTCCGCGGCCGCACTCGCGCGAGATCGGCGATCTCGCCGGGAAGAGGGGCACACCATGGCGGGTCGCGGGAGCGGGCCGGACTTCGTTGAGGCGCTGGCGCGGGGCCTGGACGTGCTGGCCTGCTTCGACGCCGACCACCGGAGCATGACGCTGTCGGAGGTGGCCGCGGCGGCGGGGCTGGCCCGCCCGACCGCGCGCCGGCTGCTGCTGACCCTGGAGGAGCTCGGCTTCGTGCGGACCGCGGGCAACGCCTTCCAGCTCACCCCGCGGGTGCTGTCGCTCGGCATGGCCTACGTCGGGGCGCTGGGGCTCTGGGACATCGCCCGGCCGCACCTCGAGGCGCTGGTGGCCAGCACCGGCGAGTCGTCGTCCATGACCCAGCTCGACGGCTCGGACGTCGTCTACGTCGCCCGGGTCTCGGTGCCCAAGCTGATCGCGCTGCGGGTGGAGATCGGCACCCGGTTCCCGGCGGTGCAGACCTCCCAGGGCAAGGTGCTGCTCGCCGCCCTCTCCCCCGACGAGCTGGCGGCGACCCTGGCCCAGCCGAGCCGCGCCGGGCTGCCGGGCCCGATCGGCCGCGGCCCCGAGCAGCTGCAGGAGGAGCTGGTCGAGGTCCGGGCCCGGGGCTGGGCGCTGGCCGACGAGGAGCTGGCGCCCGGGGTCCGCTCGGTCGCCGTCCCGGTCCGCGACGCGTCCGGCGCGGTGCGGGCGGCCATGAACGTCACCGTGCACGCCGCGGAGACCTCGACCGCGCAGCTGCTCGGCGAGCACCTGCCGAAGCTGCTGCGCACCGCCGGGGACGTCAGCGCGGAGTGGGCGCTGTGGCAGTCCCGCCCGCACCGCGACGTCCCCAGCCCCGTGGGCGGCACCGCGTCGGCCTGACGGAGGCACTCCTGCGGAGGGTCGCGCGAGTCCCTACGGTCGGGTCGAGCCCCCCGACCGACAGGAGTTCCCGTGACGGAGTACGCCCTGGCCGCACCGTCCCCCCGCGCCCGCGAGCTCTACGACCGCATGGTCGCCTTCCTGCGCGAGGAGGTGCTCCCGGCGGAGGCCGAGTACCTGGCGCACCGCCGGGCGGCCGGGCCGGAGGGGCACGAGGTGCCACCGGTGGTGGAGCGGCTCAAGGGCACGGCGCGGGAACGGGAGCTGTGGAACCTCTTCCTGCCGGCGGAGTCGGGGCTGACCCAGCTGGAGTACGCGCCGATCGCCGAGCTGTCGGGGTGGAGCCTGGACCTCGCGCCCGAGGCGATCAACGGCGCCGCCCCGGACACCGGCAACATGGAGCTGCTGCACCTGCTCGGCACCGCGGAGCAGAAGGAGCGGTGGCTGGCGCCGCTGCTGGCCGGGGAGATCCGGTCGGCGTTCGCGATGACCGAGCCCGACGTCGCCAGCAGCGACGCGACCAACATCGGCACCCGCATCGAGCGCGACGGTGACGAGTACGTCGTCACCGGGCTGAAGTGGTGGACCAGCGGCGCGATGGACCCCCGCTGCGCGCTGTTCATCGTCATGGGCAAGACCGACCCGTCGGCCGCGCCGCACCGGCAGCAGTCGATGGTGATCGTGCCGCGGGAGACGCCCGGGGTCACCGTCGTCCGGGACCTCCCGGTGCTGGGGCACCACGACCAGCACGGACACGCCCTGGTGCGGTTCGACGGGGTGCGGGTGCCGGTGGCCAACGTGATCGGCGAGGAGGGCGGCGGGTTCGCCGCCGCCCAGGCCCGGCTGGGCCCCGGCCGGATCCACCACTGCATGCGGGCGCTCGGTGCCGCCGAGCGGGCGCTGGCGCTGCTGGTGGCGCGGGCGCGGGAGCGGGTGGCCTTCGGCGGGCCGCTGGCCGACCAGGGCGTGGTGCAGCAGCAGATCGCGGAGTCCCGGCTGGAGATCGAACAGGCCCGGCTGCTGTGCCACCGCGCCTGCCAGGTCATCGACACGCAGGGCAACAAGGCGGCCAAGGACCTCGTGGCGATGGCGAAGGTCGCCGTTCCGCGGGCCGCCACCCGGGTCATCGACCGGGCGATCCAGGTGCACGGCGGCGCCGGCATGACCGACGTGACGCCGCTGGCCGCGATGTACGCCTGGCACCGGGCGATGCGGCTGTTCGACGGGCCCGACGAGGTGCACCTGCGCGCGGTCGCCCGGGCCGAGCTCAAGCGCGAGCCGCTGCTGCCACCGGGCCGGGTGGTGGTCGGGTAGCGGCCTCTAGGCTCCCCCCTCGTGGACCAGCAGGCGGTGACCGGGATCGTGCGGCGGTACTGGGACGGGCTGTGGAACCAGCGCGACCTCGGGGTCATCGACGAGCTGATCGCCGAGCCCTACGTGCGGCACTCCTCGGCCGGCACCCGCTCGCTGACCCGCGCCGAGTTCACGCGCGAGGTGCGCAACTCCTGGCAGCTGCTGCACGCCCCGGCGACCACCGTGGACGACCAGGTCACCTCGCAGGACCGGGTCTGGACCCGCGCCACCACCACCGGCGTCAACCTCGAGACCGGGGAGACCTCGGTGATCACCTGGCTGGTGGTGCACCGGGTCGCCGACGGGCGGATCGCCGAGTCCTGGAGCGCGACCCTGCCGGGGGTGGACTGGCGCTCGTGAGGCGGCTCAGCCGAGGTCGCGCAGCCGGCGCGCGGCGCCGAACCGCCGGCTGACGAGGACGAACAGCAGCACGAACACCAGCACGCCGACGCCCATCCCGGTCAGCGTCCAGCGCAACCCGACCACGTCGGCGAGCAGGCCCAGCGGCAGCGCGGCGATGCCGAACGCCCCGAAGCTCAGCATGATCAGCGACTGCACGCGGCCGTGGTACTCCATGTCCGACAGCGTCATCAGCTGCGACTGGTTCGTCGTCTGGAACGCCAGCATCCCGCCACCGAGCAGCAGCAGCACGGCGACGGCCACCCCGGCGTTGGGCGCCACCGCGAGCGCGCAGATGGCCAGGCCGAACAGCACGCCGGAGAGGACGAACACCCGCTGCTCACTGGTCCGGGACGAGCGCCGGCCGAGCAGCAGGCCGGCGGTGACCCCGCCGACCGCCGACATCGCCGACAGGACGCCGTAGCCGAGCGAGCCGAGGCCGTAGAGGTCGCTGGCGATGGTCGGCATGAACGCCAGGTACGGCATCCCGCACATCGTCACGCCGATGCCGCACCAGGTCAGTGCGGACAGCTCGGGCTGCCGGCGGACGTACCGGACGCCGTCGGCCAGCTCACCCAGCGGCGAGCGGTCGGAGGGTTCGCCGCGCCGCCGCCCCGGGGGTAGCGCGCCGGTGAGCAGCACGCCGACGGTCGCGAGCCCCGCGCTGGTCAGGAAGATCGCCTCGGTGCCCCAGGCGACCGAGCCGATGACGACGCCGGCCAGCGCCGGACCGATGACCCGGTTGACCTCGGCGTTGACCAGGAGCAGGGAGACCGCCTGCGGCACCGACCCTCGGGGCACCAGCTCGGCCAGGAAGGCCATGCGGGCCGGGTTGAACAGCGCGAACCCGACCGCCTGCAGGACCCCGGCGCCCAGCAGCATCCAGTACTGGATGACGTCGAAGACGACGGCCAGCCCGATCCACGCGCTGGAGGCGGCGAGGATCAGCACCGACAGCTGCAGCACCAGCCGCTTGGGCAGCCGGTCGGCGGCCACCCCGCCCCAGGGCGTGGCGATCAGCAACGCGATGCCGAAGGACAGCAGCACCCCGCCCAGCGCCGCGTTGGAGCCGGTGAGCTCGAAGGCCAGCCAGCTGCGGGCGATGGCCTGTCCCATGACCCCGAGGAACACCGCGGCGGCGTTGAGGTACAGCACCAGGAAGCCCCCGATGCGCAGGATCGCCAGCGCGCCCAGGGGCGGCGGGGGTGCGGCGGGGGCGGCCGTCGTCCCGGCGTCCGGCGTCGTCTCCGCGCTCATGCTCCCCCTCGGTAGGCAGGCGCCGCGACGGCGCTGCACCCCGTGGGTCTACCACCCGGGGGCCGCCGGGTCCGAGCCGACGTCCGGCACGGGGACAGGCGAGCGACGGGACGCCGCTCAGCGGCCGCGCCAGACGGGCGTCCGCTTCTCGGCGAACGCGGTCGCACCCTCGCGGGCGTCCTCGCTGGCGAACACGGGGCCGACCAGCTCGGCCTGCCGGGCCCAGCCCTCGGCGGCGGTCCAGTCGGCGGCGCCCCGGGCGATGGCCTTGGTGGCGGCCAGCGCGAGCGGGCCGTTGCCGGCGATGCGGGCGGCGAGCTCGAGGGCGCCGTCCAGGGCACCGCCCTCCGGGGTCAGCCGGTTGACCAGCCCCACCTCGGCCGCGCGCGCAGCGGGGAGCGGGTCGCCGGTCAGCAGCATCTCCATGGCGACGTTGGGCGGCACCCGCCGCGGGAGGAGCAGCGCACCGCCGCCGGCGGCCACCAGCGAGCGCCGCACCTCGGGCACGCCGAACCGGGCGGTCTCCGCGGCCACGACCAGGTCGCAGGCCAGCAGCAGCTCGAACCCGCCGGCCAGCGCCCAGCCCTCGACCGCGCCGATCAACGGCTTGCGCGGCGGGGTCTGGGTGATCCCGCACAGCCCCCGGCCCTCGATCGCGGGGGTCTCGCCGCGGAGGAACGCCTTGAGGTCCATGCCCGCGGAGAAGGTGCCACCGGCGCCGGTCAGGACGCCGACCGCCAGCTCGTCGGAGGCGTCGAGCTCGTCGACGGCCGCGGCGACCGCGTCGGCCACCGCCCGGGTGAGGGCGTTGCGCGCCTGCGGCCGGTTGATCGTGATGACCTGGACGCCCTCGCGGCGCTCGACCAGGACCTCGTCCGTCACGGGACCTCCTCCGGTGGTGGTGCGGCGCTCAGCCGGCCTGGACGACCGCGCCGTCGTCCTCCAGCGCGGCCACCTCGCCCGCGGCGAAGCCCCACTCCCGCAGGACCGCGCGGGTGTCCTGCCCGGGCGCCCGCGGCGCCCCGCGCACGGCGGCCGGGGTGCGGGAGAACCGCGGCGCCGGCCCGGGCTGCGGGTGCCCGTCGCCGGCGGCGAACGTGCCGCGGGCGGCCAGGTGCGGGTGGTGCGGGGCCTCGGTGAGCCCGAGGACCGGCGTGACGCAGGCGTCGGTGCCGGCGAAGACCTCGGCCCACTCGTCGCGGGTGCGGGTGGCGATCGCCGCGGCGATCCGCGCCCGCTGCTCGGGCCAGCGGGCGACGTCGTCCTGCCCGCCGGGGAACCCCTCGGCCACGCCCAGGCCGTCGAGGAACCGGGCGAAGAACTGCGGCTCGATGGCGCCGACCGCGACGTGCCGGCCGTCGGCGCAGGCGTAGGTGCCGTAGAAGGGGGCGGCGCCGTCGAGCAGGTTGGCCGCCCGGCGGTCCTGCCACAGCCCGGCGGCGAGCAGCCCGTGGACCATCGTGACCAGGGAGCTGGCGCCGTCCACCATCGCCGCGTCGACCACCTGCCCGCGCCCGCTGGTGGCCCGCTCCAGCAGCGCGGCGAGGACGCCGACCAGCAGGAACATCGAGCCACCACCGAAGTCGGCGCCGATGTTGAGCGGGGGCACCGGCGTCTCCGCCGTGCCGATGGCGTGCAGGGCGCCGGTCAGCCCCAGGTAGTTGATGTCGTGCCCGGCTTGCGCGGCGAGCGGGCCGTCCTGGCCCCAGCCGGTCATCCGCGCGTAGACCAGCCGCGGGTTGCGGGCGCAGCAGGCGTCGGGGCCGATGCCCAGCCGCTCGGTCACACCGGGCCGCAGCCCCTCGACCAGCACGTCGGCGGTCCCGGCGAGCCGGAGGACGACGTCCCGCCCGCCCGGGCTCTTGAGGTCCACGGCGAGCGAGGGGCGGCTGCGGTGCAGGACGTCGCGGTCCGGCGGGAGCGGCTGGGTGCCCCCGCCCGGGCGGTCCACCCGGACGACGTCGGCGCCGAGCTCGGCCAGCAGCATGCAGGCGTACGGCACCGGCCCCAGCCCCGCGATCTCGACGACGCGGATCCCTCTCAGCGGGCCGGTGGCTGGCTGCACGCCGCGGACCGTAGCAGCGGCGGGACGCTCAGGAGTCGCCGTAGACCGGTACCCGCGCCCCGCTGACCGGCGCGGAGTCCGGCCCGGCGAGGAAGGCGATGACCGCGGCGATCGCCGCCGGGGCCACGGCGCGGGCCGCCAGGTCGGCCGACATCCAGCTCCGGTTGGCCGGGGTGTCGATGACCGAGGGCAGCACGCAGTTGACCCGGATGCCCCGCGGCCGCAGCTCGTCGGCGAGCAGCTCGGACATCCGGACGACGGCGGCCTTGCTGACCGCGTGCGCCACGGGCGCCTTCCCCCCGACCGCCGTCTTGGACCCGACGGTCACGATCGTGCCGCCCCCCGCGTCGGCCATCCGGGCCGCCGCGGCCTGGCAGCACCAGAGCACCGAGGTGGTGTTGGACTGCCACAGCTCCTCCCAGACCTCCTCGGTGAGGTCGGCGAGCGAGCCCGGCCGGAAGCCGCCGGCCAGCGCGACGAGCGCGTCGGTGGGTCCGATGCGGTCGACCTCCTCCCAGGCGCGCTGCACCTCGTCCCGCGAGGAGAGCTCGGCGGGGACGGCGTGCACCCCCTCGTCCCCGGCCACCCCGTCCAGGGCGGGCCCGGGGCGGTCGACGGCCACCACCTGCCACCCCCGGTGGCGGAACTCGGCGACCACCGCCTGGCCCAGTGCTCCGGCCGCCCCGGTGATCACGGCGGTACCACTCATCCGGCGTCCCTCTCGTCTCCTGTCGGCATCCCTGATGGTGCGAGCCCACATTCTGCGCGGCGGGCGGTCCGGCGGTCCCCTACCTTCGGGCCGGTGACCGAGCGCTGGTTCGAGGACTACGTGCCGGGGGCGACGGCGGAGTTCGGCCCGCTGCGGGTCGAGGAGGACGACGTCGTCGACTTCGGCCGCCGGTTCGACCCGCAGCCGTTCCACGTCGACGCCGAGGCGGCCGCGGCCGGGCCGTTCGGTGGCCTGATCGCCAGCGGCTGGCACACCTGCGCGCTGATGATGCGGCTGTTCGCCGACGAGTACCTCTCCCCCGTCTCCAGCCTCGGCTCGCCCGGCGTGGACGAGCTGCGCTGGCGCGCTCCGGTCCGCCCCGGCGACGAGCTCACGCTGCGGACGACGGTCGAGGAGGCCCGGGTGTCGCGGACCAAGCCCGACCGCGGGCTGGTGCGCACCCGGATCGAGCTGGCGAACCGGGACGGCGTGGTCGCCCTGAGCATGGTCGCGATGAACCTGGTCCGGACCCGCCCGTAGTCCGGGTCCGCCGGCTCAGCCCAGCAGCCGGCGGGCCCGCTCGCGGAGCGCCGCGACCGCGGAGGGGCGAGCCGGTGCCGCCAGGCGGGACTCCAGCTCGGTCACCCGGTCCTCCACGGCAGCCAGCCGCGGGCCGTCCGTGCCCGGCCGGGGCGCGGCCAGCTGCGCGAGTCCGTCGGTGAGCGCCGCGACCAGGCCGGACACCTCGTCGGGGCGCAGCTTCACGGTGCCCACGCAGGTCTCGTCCCGCCACACGCTCAGGTTGAGCAGGCCGACGTCGGGGTGCGCCGACACCCGGACCGCACGCGTCCGGTCCCGGGCGTCCCACACCCAGCGGCCCCGGCTCGGGAGCGACAGCACCGTCATCCCCCCAGGCTCCGGGGCCGCCTCCGCCGCGTCAATCCGCACCGCGACGGAGCGGTGCGCCTCGGCAGGCGTACAGCGTGCGCCAGAACTCGGTGGGCTCGTCGTCGGGCCCGGCCATCATCCGCTGGGTGAGCAGGACGGCGACCAGGTCCTCCGCCGGGTCGGCCCACCCGCTGGTGCCGGTGCCGCCGTCCCACCCCCACCGGCCGGGCGTCGTCCACGGGCGGACGGGTGAGACGCACACCCCGGTCTGCAGGCCCCAGGAGATCCCGGGGCCCAGGGAGTCGGCGGCCGCGGCCCGCTGCGCGTCGGTCAGCACGTCGGTGGTCATCGCGGCGACCGCCCGGGCCGGCAGCACCGGCGCGCCGCCGTCGGCCAGGGCGGCGAGGAAGGCCAGGACGTCGGGCGCGGTCGACACCAGGCCGGCCGCCAGGCTCTCGAACGGTGGCGCGGCGGCGAACCCGCCGGGGGCGTCGACGACCTCCAGCCCGGCCTCGGTGGGGAGGTAGCAGGTCACCAGCCGGGCCGCGTCCGGTGCCCGGAAGCCGGTGTCGCGCAGCCCGAGGGGGCCGGTGACCCGCTCGGCCAGCAGCTGCGACACCGGCCGTCCGGTCGCCCGGGACAGCAGGATCCCGAGGACGTCGGACGCCAGGTGGTACAGCCACACCTCCCCCGGCTGGGCCGCCAGGGGCAGCGCGGCCAGCCGGCGCAGGTACTCCTCCGGCGCCACGGGCGGACCCCACGCGCTGGGTCCGATCTGCGACTCGTCGATCGCGCGGGCCAGCGGGCCGCCGCCGGGGACGCCGCCGAAGCCGGGGGTGCCGCAGAGCAGGTGCCGGACGGTGATCGGCCGCTCGGCGGCGACCGTGTCCTCGAGCGGCCCGGCCCGGTCGCGCAGCACGCGCGGAGCGGCCAGCTCCGGCAGCCAGCGCGCCACCGGGTCGTCGAGCGCGAGGACGCCGTCCTCCACCAGGGCGAGGGCGAGCGCCCCGGCGAACGGCTTGGTCAAGGACGCCAGCCGGAACAGGGTGTCGGGCCGCACGGGGGCGCTGCCGCCGAACGCGGTCGTGCCGCCGGTGAGCACCTGGGTGTCCCCGCGGTGCCGCACGGCGGCGACGTAGCCGGGCAGCCGCCCGCCGGCGACCTGCGCGTCCAGCACGTGCCGGACCGGGTCGAGATCCATGCAGGGACGACTCCGGTCGCGGCCGGGACTCATCGGGCGAGGGCGGCTCGCAGCCGGGCGCGGGCGCCGGTCAGCGACGGGCCGTACCAGGTGAGGTCGCGGCCGGAGACCAGCACGGTGCGGGTGCCGGGGAACGCCTCGGGTCCGTCGTCCGGCGTGAACCGGTAGGGCTCGTCGGGCAGCACGACGACGTCCGGCGCGGCCGCGGCGATGTCGGCGAGCTCGACCCGTGGATAGCGGTCGGGGTGCTGCGCGAGGACGTTGACCAGGCCCAGCCGGGACAGCACGTCGCCGGTGAAGGTGCGCGGACCGACGACCATCCACGGGTCCCGCCAGACGGGGACGGCGACCCGCCGCCCGTCGTCCGGCGCCGGCTCGGCCCACACCCGCGCGGCCTCGGTCAGCCAGTCCGGCTCCCCGGCGTCGAGGGCGTCGGCGAACAGCCGGCGCATCGAGGCCAGCGCCTGGTCGACCGACTCGATGACCGTCACCCACACCGGGACGCCGGCGGCCCGCAGCCGCTCGACGTCCAGCCGCCGGTTCTCCTCCTGGTTGGCGACGACGAGGTCGGGCGCCAGCGCCTCGATGGCGGCGCGGTCGGGGTTCTTCGTCCCGCGCACCCGGGGTACGTCCAGGCCCGGCGGGGCGGTGCACCAGTCGGTGGCGCCGACCAGCCGGTCGGGCACGGTGACCGCCAGGGCCTCGGTCAGCGAGGGCACCAGCGACACCACCCGCCGCGGCGGCCGCGGCAGGTCGACCGGCGCTCCCAGGTCGTCGAGGAGCCCCGTGCCCCCCGCCACTCGCAGGCTCGCGTCGGGCCCCTGCACGGGGGCCATCAGACGTTGCGGCGGTACTGGCCGCCGACCTCGAAGAACGCGTCGCTGATCTGCCCGAGCGAGCAGACGCGGACGGCGTCCATCAGCGCGGCGAACACGTTGCCGCCCTCCATCGCCACCTGCTGCAGCCGGGCCAGCGCGGCCGGGGCCTCGCCGGCGTGCCGGGCGTGGAAGTCGGCCAGCCGGCGCAGCTGCGACCGCTTCTCGTCCTCGGTGGCCCGGGCCAGCTCCAGCGGCTTCGGGGGCGTCTCGTCGCGGTGCGGGTCGAGGAAGGTGTTGACGCCGACGATGGGCAGGCTGCCGTCGTGCTTGCGGTGCTCGTAGAGCATCGACTCGTCCTGGATCCGGCCGCGCTGGTAGCCGGTCTCCATCGCCCCGAGCACGCCGCCGCGCTCGGCGATCCGGTCGAACTCGGTGAGCACGGCCTCCTCGACCAGGTCGGTGAGCTCCTCGACGACGTACGAGCCCTGCAGCGGGTTCTCGTTGCCGGCCAGCCCCCACTCCCGGTCGATGATGACCTGGATGGCGAGGGCCCGGCGCACGGACTGCTCCGACGGCGTGGTCACCGCCTCGTCGTAGGCGTTGGTGTGCAGGCTGTTGGCGTTGTCGTAGACGGCGCACAGCGCCTGCAGCGTCGTCCGGATGTCGTTGAAGTCCATCTCCTGCGCGTGCAGCGACCGGCCCGACGTCTGCACGTGGTACTTCAGCTGCTGGGACCGGGGCGCGGCTCCGTAGCGCTCCCGCATGGCCACCGCCCAGATCCGGCGGGCCACCCGGCCGATGACCGTGTACTCGGCGTCCATGCCGTTGGAGAAGAAGAAGCTCAGGTTGGGTGCGAAGTCGTCGATCGCCATGCCGCGGGCCAGGTAGGCCTCCACGTAGGTGAAGCCGTTGGCGAGGGTGAACGCGAGCTGGCTGATGGGGTTCGCCCCGGCCTCGGCGATGTGGTAGCCGGAGATCGACACCGAGTAGAAATTGCGCACCCGGTGCGCGATGAACCACTCCTGGATGTCGGCCATGCACCGCAGCGCGAACTCGGTGGAGAAGATGCAGGTGTTCTGGCCCTGGTCCTCCTTGAGGATGTCGGCCTGCACCGTGCCGCGGACGGTGGACAGCACGAAGGCGCGGATCTCCTCGGCCTCCGCCTCGTCCGGCTCGCGGCCCTCCTCGGCGCGGAAGGCGTCCAGCCGCTGCTCGACCGCGGTGGTCAGGAACATCGCGAGGATCGTCGGCGCCGGCCCGTTGATCGTCATCGACACCGACGTCGTGGGGCTGCACGTATCGAAGCCGGCGTAGAGCTCGCGCATGTCGTCGAGCGTGGCGATGGAGACGCCGGACGTGCCGACCTTGCCGTAGACGTCGGGCCGCGGATCGGGGTCGCGGCCGTAGAGGGTCACCGAGTCGAACGCCGTCGACAGCCGGGTCGCCTCGCTGCCCGCCGACAGGAGCCGGAAGCGGCGATTGGTGCGGAAGGCGTCGCCCTCGCCGGCGAACATCCGAGCGGGGGCCTCGCCGGCCCGCTTGAACGGGAAGACGCCCGCGGTGTACGGGAAGGACCCGGGCAGGTTCTCCCGGCGCAGGAAGCGCAGCAGCTCCGCCTCGTCCGTCGTCCGGGGCAGCGACACCCGGCGCACCCGCGTGCCCGACAGCGTCTCGCGGGTGAGCGGCGTGCGGATCTCCCGGCCGCGGACGGTGTAGACGTACTCGTCGCCGGCATGGGCCGCGACCCGGTCCGGCCACTCGTCGAGCAGCGCGCGGACCTCCGGCAGCAGCTCGCCGTCGGCGTCCGCCAGCAGCTCCGGCACCCGGCCGGCGTCGTCCCCGAGCAGGTCGGCGGTGGTGCGCAGGGCCTGCCGGCGGCGGACGACGGCGGCCTGCTCCTCGGTCTGCGCGTGGTACCGCCGCACCGTCTCGGCGATCTCGGCCAGGTACCGCGACCGGGCCGCCGGGACCACGCTGGTCAGCCCCGACGAGGCCGTCACGTCCACCCGCGGCAGGACGCCGGGGCCGACCGGCAGCCCCGCGCCGGCCAGCAGGCCCAGCAGGTGCTGGTAGAGCGCGGTGACGCCGTCGTCGTTGAACCGGGCGGCGCTGGTGCCGAAGACCGGCATGTCCTCCCAGCGCTGCCCGAAGGCCTCGCGGTTGCGGACCAGCTGGCGGGCGACGTCGCGGCGGGCGTCCTCGGCGCCGCGCCGCTCGTACTTGTTGATGGCGACGACGTCGGCGAAGTCGAGCATGTCGATCTTCTCCAGCTGCGAGGCGGCGCCGAACTCCGGCGTCATCACGTACAGCGCGACGTCGCTGAACGGCACGATCCCGGCGTCGCCCTGGCCGATGCCCGGCGTCTCGACGACCACCAGGTCGACGCCGGCGGCCCGCACCGCGCACAGCACGTCGTCGAGGTGCGCGGGCGTCTCCGCGCCGGCCGACCGGGTGGCCAGGGAGCGGAAGAAGGTGTGCGACCCCTCCCCGGTGTCCAGCGCGTTCATCCGGATCCGGTCGCCGAGCAGCGCTCCCCCGCCGCGGCGGCGGGTGGGGTCGATCGCCAGGACGGCGATCCGCAGCTTGTCCTCCTGGTCCAGCCGGAGCCGGCGCAGCAGCTCGTCGGTGAGCGAGGACTTGCCCGAGCCGCCGGTGCCGGTGATGCCGAGGACCGGCACCGTCCGCCCGGCCGCGGCCTCGCGCACCCGGGCGGCCAGCTCGGGGTCCCGCCCGGCCTCCAGCACGGTGATGGCCCGGGCGAGGGCCGCCGGGTCGCCGGTGCGCAGCGCGTCGACGTCCGGGCCCTCGGCCGCGAGGTCGACGTCGCAGGCGCGGATCAGCTCGTTGACCATCCCCGGCAGGCCCAGGCGCTGGCCGTCCTCGGGGCTGAAGATCGTGACGCCGCGGTCGCGCAGCAGCGCGATCTCCTCGGGCACGATCACGCCCCCGCCGCCGCCGAAGACCTGCACGTGCCCGGCGCCGGCCGTCGCCAGCCGCTCCCGCAGGTACGTGAAGTACTCGACGTGGCCGCCCTGGTAGGAGGAGATCGCGACGCCCTGCACGTCCTCCTCCAGCGCCGCCCGCACGACGGCGTCGACGCTGCGGTCGTGCCCGAGGTGCACCACCTCGGCGCCCTGGCTCTGCAGCAGCCGCCGCATGACGTTGATCGCCGCGTCGTGGCCGTCGAACAGGCTGGCCGCGGTGACGAACCGGACCGGGTGGACGGGGACGTGCAGGTCCGAGCGCGAGCCGGGCATGGTGCTCCCTGGGTCCGGACGCCGGCGGCACCACCGGGTGCGATAGTTGGACGTCCTAGTATCTCCCCCGCCGAGGCCGGTGTCCACGCCCGGTCCGCGGCGGGGCCCGCTGCTACCTTGCGGCCGGTGAGCGACGGTCCGGGCGCGTTCGCCGAGGTCCTGCGCCGGCAGCGCGGGCGGGCGGCCCTCAGCCAGGAGGAGCTCGCCGAGCGCTCCGGCCTCACCGCCAAGGCGGTCAGCGCGCTCGAGCGGGGCGAGCGGCGGCGCCCGCACCCGCACACCGTCCGGGCGCTGGCCGACGCGCTCGGCCTCGACCCCGCCGACCGGGGCGCCCTGGCCGCGGCCGCCCGGCCGGAGCAGCCCGGCGCCGCGCCCGCCCCGCCCCCGGTCCTCCCCCACCCAGCCGCACCGCTGGTCGGCCGGGCCGCCGAGCGGGACGAGGTGGTGGGGCTCCTGCGGTCCGGGACCACCCGGCTGCTCACCCTGACCGGCACCGGCGGCGTGGGGAAGACCAGCCTGGCCCTCGAGGTGGCCCGCACGCTCGCCCCGGACTTCCCGGACGGCGTCGCGGTCGTCGAGCTGGCCGCGGTGCCCGAGGCGGCGCTGGTGCTGCCCGCGCTGGCCGGCGCGCTCGGCGCCCGGCAGCCGGCCGGTTCCGCGGTCGAGTCGCTGGCCGCCGCCATCGGCACCCGCCGGCAGCTCGTCGTCCTCGACAACCTCGAGCACGTGCTGGACGCCGCGGCCGACGTCGCGGCCCTGCTCGCCCGCTGCGCGGGCCTGGTGGTGCTGGCCACCAGCCGGGCCGCCCTGCGCGTGCGCGCCGAGCTCGAGCGGCCGCTGGAGCCGCTACCGGTCCCCGAGCGGACCGACGTCGCCACCGTGGCCGCCTCCCCCGCGGCCCGGGTCTTCCTCGACCGCGCCCGCGCGGCCGGCCGGGCCGTGCCGCTCACCGACGCCACCGCGCCGGACGTCGCCGCGATCTGCCGGCGGCTCGACGGCCTGCCGCTGGCGCTGGAGCTCGCGGCGGCCCACGCCCGCTTCCTCACGCCGTCGGCGCTGCTGGCCCGGCTCGACCAGGCGGTCAGCTCGCCGCGCAGCCGGGACCTGCCCGAGCGGCAGCGCACCGTCCGGGCCACCCTCGACTGGAGCCACCAGTTGCTGACCGCGGCCGAGCAGCTGCTCCTGCGCCGGCTGTCGGTCTTCGCCGGGGGCTTCACCCTGGAGGCCGCCGCGGAGGTGGCCGGTCCCGACGTCGACGTCCTGCCCGCGCTCGCCGGCCTGGTCGAGCAGTCGCTCGTGGTCGCCGAGGAGGGCGGCGCGGCGCGCTACCGGCTGCTCGAGCCGGTCCGGCAGTACGCCGCCGGCCACCTGGTTGCGGCCGGCGAGGCCGACGCCACCGCCGACCGGGCCGCCGATCTGGTGCTGGCGCTGGCCTCCGGCGCGCGCCGGGGTCTGCGCGGGGCGGCGCAGCGGCAGTGGCTGGACCGGCTGCAGCAGGAGCACGGCAACCTGACCGCGGCGCTGGCCCGGCTGACCGCCGCCGGGCGCGCCGGCGCCGCGGCGGAGCTGGCCGCCGACACGTGGCTGTACTGGGCGCTCCGGGGCAACACCGCCGAGGGGCTGCGCTGGGTGGCCCGGGTCGACGGCGACGCCCTGCCGCCGGCCGGGTCGGCGGCCCTGCACCTGGCGGCGGCCGGGCTGGCCTTCGCGTCGGGGGACGTCGCGGCGACGGCGTCCGCCGCCAGCCGAGCGGCCCGCGCCGCCGCCGAGGCCGGGGACGACGACCGGCGGGTGGAGGCGCTGGTGCTGGCGGGCTCGGCCACGGGCTTCCTCGGGTCGTTCGAGGAGGCGGCCGCGGCGCTGGCCGACGCGCGGCGGCTCGGCGCGGCGGCCGGGCACTCCTGGGCGCTGGCGCACGCGGCCACGGCCCAGGCCCAGCTGCTGTTCCTGGCCGGCGACCTGCCGGGTGCGGCAGCGGGCCTGGTCGAGGGGGAGCGGATCGCCCGTGAGATGGGGGGCCCGTTCACCCTCGCGATGGTCCTCAACGTGCAGGCCAGCCTGGCGCTCGTCCGGGGCGACGACGACGCCGCGCTCCGGGGGTGGACGGAGGCGGCCGGGCTGGCCGCGGCGGTCGGCACCACCTGGACGATGGCCTACACCGTGCCGGGCCTGGCGGTGCTCGCGGCCCGGCGCGGCCTGCCGGAGCTCGCCGCGGAGCTGTTCGCCGCCGGGTCGGCGACCGCGGAGGCGGCCGCGGTGGCCGTGTCCTTCCCGCCCGACCTCGAGTTCCTGGCCCGGGCGCTCCCCGAGGTGCGCGCGGCGCTGGGCGAGGCCGCGTTCGGGCGGGCCTGGGAACGCGGGCGCGGGCTGCGCCCCGCGGACGTCCCCCGGCTCGCCGCGGACATCAGCGACCGTGCCGCACCCGCCTGACGTAGCGCCGGTAGCTGCGGGCGAAGACGGTCCGCAGGAGGAGCCGCACCGGCGCGGGTTGCGTCGCCAGGATCGCGGCCATCTCCTCGGGCGTCGCCTCCTCGGCCACGGCCCCGAACAGGATCGGCAGGTACCTCATCGGCATCTGCCCGGAGCCGTGCTGGCCGAGCTGCGCCCACTCCTCCGGCGAGAGGTGCCGGGCGGCCAGGGGCAGGATCTCCCGCTCCTCCTCGTCGAGGTGCTCGAGCAGGGCGGTGCGCAGCGCGTCGAGGCCGGCGGCGACCTCCTCGGTGACGGCGGGGCGGGCCTCGGCCTCCCACCGGTCCAGGGCCGGGTGCAGCCGCTCGAGGGCGTCGTGCACCCGCTCGTGCTGGACCTCCATGCGGTGGACGAGGGCGGCGTCCGGCGCGGCGCGCTCGAGCAGCCGGGGCCACAGCAGTTCGTCCTCGCCCGAGTGGTGCAGGTGCAGGCCGGTGAGCACCAGCCGGGCGTGTCCGGCGAGGACGGCGGCGCGGGCGGTGTCGCCGGGCCGGACGGCGCGCACCAGTTCTGGGAGGAGGCGGAACTCGCGGCGGAAGGCGCGGTGCACGACCACCATGTCGTGCACGTCGGTGAGGGGGCGGTTCGCGGTCTCGGTCATGGGACGAGCCTGTCGCCGGGCGTCGGCGGCCGGCACCCACACGACCCCCACAGTCCCCCCACAGTCGGGGCGGCGCCTCAGCGCGGCGGGGCCGGCGAGCCGTCGTCGCCGGGGTCGCCGAGCGGCCGCTGGCACCAGGCGACGTCGTGCCAGCGCCCGTGCTTCCAGCCCACCCGCCGGTAGGTGCCGACCGGCTCGAAGCCCAGCGCGCGGTGCAGGGCCTCGCTCGCGGGGTTGGGCAGCGCGATGCCGGCGAAGGCCATGCGGAAGCCGCGGGCGGTGAGCCGGTCGAACAGCGCGGTGTAGAGGGCCCGGCCCGCGCCGGGGCGGCGGCGGCCCGGCTCGGTGTAGACGCTGACCGACGTCGACCAGCGGTAGGCCGGCCGCGCCATGAACGGGCCGCCGTAGGCGTAGCCCACCACGCGGCCGGCGTCCTCGAGCACCACCCAGGCGTGCGTGGCGAGCGCCGCACCGATCCGCTCGGCCACCTGCGCCGCCGACGGCGGCTCGGTCTCGAAGGAGATCGCCGTGTCGCGGACGTAGGGGGCGTAGACCTCCGCGCAGCCCGCCGCGTCGGCGGGGGTCGCGTCCCGCACCGGCCAGTCCGTGCCCACGCCGCCATCCAACCGGTCCGCTCGCCGCACCTAGGCTCTCGGGGTGGACTTCGCGTTCACCGAGCGGCGGCCCGCCGGCCGGCTCGGCCGCCACGTCGCGTCGCTGTGGCACGCCCGGGGGCAGATCCCGTACCGGCGGGAGCGGATCGCGCCGACCGGGTCGACGGTGGCCGGCATCGTGCTCGGACCGCCGATCCGCCAGACCCCCGACGGCGGGCCGGCGTTCCTCGCGGTCACCGGGTTCCTCATCGGGCCGCACGACCGCCCGATCGTGAACGAGCCGACCGCCGACACCCACTGCGTCGGCATCGTCACCACACCGATCGGCTGCCGGGCGGTCCTCGGGCTGGACCCCGCCCCGCTGCGCGGCCGGGTGGCCGACCTGCTGGCCCGGTGGCCGGCCGCCCGGGCGCTGCACGCCGAGCTCCTGGCGTCCGGCGCGGACGGCGCCGAGGCGCTGAACCGGACCGAGGCCGTGCTGGCGACCGGGCTCGACGAGTCCGACCGCGGGCTGGACCGGGTGGCCGCGGCCGTCGCCGCGCTGGAGGCCGACCCGGCGCGGCCCGTCGGCGACCTGGCCGCCGGGCTCGGCGTCTCGCACGGCCACCTCGACCGCGAGTTCACCCGCGTGGTCGGGCTCAGCCCCCGCACCCTGGCCCGGGTGCTGCGGGTCCGCCGGCTGCTCGAGCAGGTCGACGTCCGGGACCGCGTCGCCTGGACCCGCCTGGCCGCCGAGCTCGGCTGGTACGACCAGGCGCACCGGATCCGCGACGTCGTCCGGCACACCGGCGTCCCGCCGTCGGCCTACGTGGCCGCCCAGCGCCGGTTCCTCCAGCCCGGCGAGGAGGCTCCGGGCTTCGTCCCCGAGCCCGGCTGAGCCGTGTGCAGTCCGTCCAAGACCGGCCCGGCCGCAGCGCGCCAGGGTGGGCGTCCCCGTCCGGCAGGAGGCCCGCATGACCCGCGCGTTCACCGCGACCGCCCTCATCGACCGCCCCGCCGACGACGTCTGGCGACAGCTCACCGACTGGGACCGCGCCGCCGGCTGGCTCGGGGTCGACCGGGTCACCGTCGAGGGGCCACCGGAGGTGGGCACCCGGCTGCGGTTCACCAGCCGGGGACGGGACCGGACCGCCGAGATCGCCGCCCTCGACTCCGGCCGGTCGGTCACCCTGCGGTCGCGGCAGGGCGGCGTGACCGCGGACTACACCTACCGCGTGGAGCCCTCCGGCACCGGCGCCCGCGTGACCCTGGACGCCGACGTGCGCACCGCGGGCCCGTGGACGGCGCTCGGCCCGCTGCTCCGCTGGGCGATCCGGCGCAGCGACGCCGGCCAGCTCGCCGCGCTGGAACGGCAACTCGCCGACCGCTGACCCGGGAGCGGACCGGCCCGCCGTAGCGTGGAGGCCATGAGCCACGCGCACCCCGAGCTCCGCACACCCCCGCCGCTGGCCGACGGTGGCCTGCGAGTGGTCGCCCTCGGCGGCCTCGGGGAGATCGGCCGCAACATGACGGTCTTCGAGTTCGCCGGGAAACTGCTGATCGTCGACTGCGGGGTCCTGTTCCCCGAGGAGCACCAGCCCGGCGTCGACGTGATCCTCCCGGACTTCACCTCGATCCGGGACCGCCTCGACGACGTCCTGGCGATCGTGCTGACCCACGGGCACGAGGACCACATCGGCGGCGTCCCCTACCTGCTGCGCGAGCGGGCCGACATCCCGCTGGTCGGGTCGCGGCTGACGCTGGCGTTCATCGAGGCCAAGCTCAAGGAGCACCGGATCCGCCCGGTGACCCGCCAGGTGAGCGAGGGCGACGAGCTGTCCTTCGGCCCGTTCGACTGCGAGTTCGTCGCGGTCAACCACTCCATCCCCGACGCGCTGGCGGTCGCGATCCGCACCCCGGCCGGGATGGTGCTGCACACCGGCGACTTCAAGATGGACCAGTTCCCGCTGGACCGGCGGATCACCGACCTGCGCGCGTTCGCGCGGCTCGGCGAGGAGGGCGTCGACCTCTTCCTCACCGACTCCACCAACGCCGAGGTGCCGGGCTTCACCACCTCCGAGGGCGAGCTGGTGCCGGCCATCGAGACGGTGTTCCGCACCGCTCCCAAGCGCGTGATCGTCTCCAGCTTCGCCAGCCACGTGCACCGGATCCAGCAGATCCTCGACGTCGCCGCCGCGCACGGCCGCAAGGTCGCCTTCGTCGGCCGGTCGATGGTGCGCAACATGGGCATCGCGAAGGACCTCGGCTACCTCACCGTGCCGCCGGGCCTGCTGGTCGACATGAAGGAGCTGGAGAAGCTGCCCGCCGACCGGGTGTGCCTCATCTGCACCGGGTCCCAGGGCGAGCCGATGGCGGCGCTGTCCCGGATGGCCAACCGCGACCACGTCATCCGGATCACCGACGGCGACACCGTGCTGCTGGCCAGCTCGCTCATCCCCGGCAACGAGAACGCCGTCTACCGGGTGATCAACGAGCTGACCCGGTGGGGCGCCAACGTCGTCCACAAGGGCAACGCCAAGGTGCACGTCTCCGGCCACGCCAGCGCCGGCGAGCTCGCCTACTGCTACAACGTCGTCCGCCCGCGCAACGTCATGCCGGTGCACGGCGAGTGGCGGCACCTCAAGGCCAACGCCGAGATCGCGATCCGCACCGGGGTGCACCCGCGCGGCGTGGTCATCGCCGAGGACGGCGTCGCCGTCGACCTGCGCGACGGCCGGGTGAAGGTCGCCGGCAAGGTGCCCGCGGGCAACGTCTACGTCGACGGCACCACCGTCGGTGGCGCGACCGAGGCGCACCTGCGGGACCGCCGGACCCTCGCCCAGGAGGGCGTCATCACCGTCGTCGCGATCGTGGACGCCGACACCGGCCAGCTGGCCGAGGCGCCGGACTTCCTCGCCCGCGGCTTCGTGCACGACGACGAGACGTTCGAGGAGCTGGAGCCGATCATCGCGAAGGCGCTGGCCCGTGCGGCCGAGGAGGGCGTCGGCGGGGCGGTGCAGCTCGAGCAGCTGATCGCGCGCGCGGTCGGTTCCTGGGCGCACCGGACCCACCGGCGCAACCCCATGGTCATCCCGGTCGTCATCGACGCCTGAGCGCCGGCCCGTGGCCGACGGCCGGGACCGGCGGTCGGCCGGCGGGTGGCTGCGGCTCGGCGTCCTGGGCGCGGTGCTGGCGGCCGCCGTCGTCGTGGCGCTGACGGTGGAGCGTCCCGGGGTGCCGGCGCTGCGGGCCTGGCTGCACGACGCCGGCCCGCTCGGCTGGGCGGCCGTTGTGGCGGGCACGGCGGGCGCGCTGATGACGCCCGTGCCGCGGACGGCGCTGTCGCTCCTGCTCGGCGCCGCCGCGGGGTTCCCGGCCGGGCTCGCCGTGGCCGTGGCCGCGGGGTGGCTCGGCGGCATGGGCGGGTTCACCGTGAGCCGGCACCTGGGCCGGGACACCGTGGCCCGGCTGGCCGGCCGGCGCCTGGCGCGCGCCGACCGGCTGTTCCGGGACCGGGGGTTCCTCGCCGTGCTCGCCGCGCGGGTCAGCCCCGTGCCGTTCTGGGTGGTCAGCTACGCGGCCGGGCTGTCCAGCGTGCCCTGGGTGCCGCACGCGCTGGCCACGGCCGTCGGCGTGGTGCCGGGCGCGGTCCTGTACGTGGGCGTCGGCGCCTCGGTGCTCGGCTGGCTGTAGCCGGTCAGAGCGGGACCACGGCCCGCCGGGCGGCGCGGGCGGCGGCCAGCCCGGCCGGGTCGTCGGTGCAGACCAGGTGCGCGCCGAGGGCGAACAGGTGGTCCGCCTCGTCCGGGTCGTCGACCACCCCCACGCCCACCAGCAGGCCCAGCGCCCGGATGCGCGCCACGACGCCGCGGTCGTCGCGCACGTGGGTCGGAGCGAGGTGGACGTCGGTCAGGCCGCGGGCCCGCGCCTGCAGGGCGCTGCGGTCGGGGTCCAGGTGCGGCGCCACGATGAGCGCGCCCGCGACGGTGCCCACGCCCGCCAGGGACGCCGCCGTCGTCAGGTCGAAGGACGTCGTGATGACCCGGTCGGCGCCGGGCAGCCGGCGCCGGCGGTCGGTGAGCAGCCTGGCGAGCAGCCGCGCCGTCCGCCGCGCGTCCGTGCCGCCGGCCTCGGGTTTGACCTCGGTGAGCACGCACGCGCCGGAGGCGGCCGCCAGGTCGAGGACCTCGGCCAGCGTCGGGACGCCGCTGCCGCCGGGGAGGACCACCTCGCGGAGCTCGGCCTCCGACAGCCGCCCGACCTCGGGCCCGGTGCCGGCTCCGGTGCCCAGGACCCGGCCGAGGTCGCGGTCGTGGGAGAGGACCAGGACGCCGTCGCGGGTGGCGCGGACGTCGACCTCGACGCCGTCGGCGCCGGCCGCCAGGGCGGTCCGGACGGCGGCGAGGGTGTTCTCGGGGTGGACGGGGGAAGCGGGCGTGCCGCGGTGTCCGATGACGCGCATGGCCGCACGCTCTCGGCGACGGACGGCGCTACGGTGACGCCGACACGTGGACCCGGTGTCGCCGCCGTGAAGATCGTCTCCGGTCCCGACCGAGTTCGTGGGCGACGACCACCCCGCCCGCGAGTGCGGCTGCGAGCGAACGGTGCCGACCGCCGCACCTGGCGGCTCGGGCCGCCGAAGACCGTCCTCGAGCCCACCGCCTCAACGACGTCTCGAGCCGGCACAGCGGGGCGGGGCGCCGTGCCGTCCTCGCTGCGGAACTCGCCCCCATCGCGCACCGCCTCGACATCCGCAGTGGGCAGACCCTCACCGGCACCTGTGGGTGGTCATCTGCCCGCGGCGATGACGAGGCTGCCGCTCGGCAGCACATCCTGTCGTCCGGACACAGGCCCGAGGCGATCAAGACGTTCAGCTCGTACCTCGTCACGTCCGAGGGCTGAATCGACTCTCGACACCCCCACCGCATCTCGTCGACCTCGGCCGCACCGACGGCAAGGACGCCTGCGGCCACCGTCCGGCCGAGGCCACCCCAGTCCTCTCCATCGACCCGCTACGACAGCAGCGTCGGCGACCACGTCCGGTGTCGCCGAAACTGTCGTACCTGCAGGTCAGGATGGGGTCGTGCTCGCAACCCAGCCGCCGCGGCCTCCGGGCGAGGGGGTGCCGATCCCGGTGCGCCCGGACAAACTGCTGGCCGCCGACGAGGGTTCGGACCTGGCCGACGTGGCCGACATCTGGGCCGCCGACGCCCGCGCGGCCCGGGCCGCGGCCGAGCTGGCGGTGTGGGTGGCGCGGCTGGCCCGCCGCCGGCGCATCGAGGCCCAGCGCGACGAGTTCGGGGCCCGCGGCGCACCGGGCCGGGACACCGTGGACCGGCGCCCGCCGTGCCTGGCCGACGTGTCCGAGGGGTTCGTGCCCGAGCTGGCGCTGATCCGCGGCTGCACCGAGGCCGAGGCCGCGATGCTGGCCGTGGAGTCGGTGGTCCTGGTCGAGCGGCTGCCCGCGGTGTGGTCCGAGCTGTACCAGGGGCACCTCGACCTCCGGCGGGCGCGGGTGCTGGCCGACCTGCTCGGCGAGGTCTCCCCCGCCACCGCCGCGGCGGTGCTGGCTGCCGTGCTGCCCGGCGCCGCCGCGCGCACCGCCCCGCAACTGCGCGAGCGCACCCGCCGGGTGCTGGCCAGAGTCGATGCCGACGCCGCCGAACTGCGCCGCAGGAACGCCGCCCGCCGCGCCGACGTCCGCGTCCAGCCGGTCGACGAGGGCCTGTCCGCCCTCGTCGCGGAGCTGCCCACCCCGGCAGCGCACGCCTGCGCCGACGCCGTGCGCACCTACGCCGACCTGCAGCGCGCCGGCGGCGACGACCGCCCGATCGGCGTGATCCGCGCCGCGGTGGTGCAGGACCTCATCCTGCGGCCCTGGGACACCCGCCGGCCGGCGGTCACCGCGCAGCTGACCATCCACGCCGACCTGCCCGCCTTGGACACCACCGGCCCCGACCAGTCCGCCGCCGAGGTCGACGGCACCGTCGTGTCCGCCGCCCAGTGCCGCGAGCTGCTGGCCCAGCTCGGCGTGCTCGGAGTGGGCCGGCCTCCGCGCGGTGGCAGCGTCACCGTCGCCGTCCACGCTGCCGGCAGCGGGCGGCTGCTCGCGGTCGCCACCCGCAACCAGCTCGCCCGCGCCGCCGGCAGCCCCCGTCGCCGGAGGGGCACGGGTCGACGTGTTCCCGAACCGACAGGGCGCCACGTCGACGGATCGCCAAGTCGCCAGGTCGACGAACCGACACCTCGACCGGCCGACGGCCCCGGCCTGCGCCGCCCGGCCGACACCCACCGCTACCGACCCACCGCCGCCCAGCGCCGCTTCGTGCTCGCCCGCGACCGCCGGTGCCGCTGGCCCGGCTGCCGCCGCCCACCCGTGCGGTCCGACCTCGACCACGTCCGGCCGTACGCCACCGGCGGCCGCACCGCCTGCACCAACCTGTGCTGCCTGTGCCGCACCCACCACCGCCTCAAGACCCACACCCCCGGCTGGGCGTTCATCCTGCTGCCCGACGGTCGGCTGCGCGTCCGCACCCCGAGCGGCATCACCCGCACCAGCACACCACCGGGCTGGGCTCCCGACCCCGAACCGGACCCGCCCTGGCTCGACGAGACCGCCCCACCCGACCCCGCGCTCGGCTGATCGGGAACGCCGATGGGCCGGGCGGAGGCCGGCGGCAGGCACCCTGGACCGGTGACCGCCGACGATGACGAGCTGGTGGCCGTGGTCGAGCGCGAACGGTCGCTGCTCCGGCCCGTGGTGCGCGCCGACCGCGCCCGCCTGGAACGGCTGCTGCACCCCGACTTCGAGGAGTTCGGCGCCTCGGGTCGGGTGTGGGACCGCGACGCGATCATCGACGCGCTGGTGTCGGACCCCGCACCGTCGGGCTCTCCGGGCGCGTTCACGCCGATGCGGCTCGCCGTGGACGCCGTCCTCGTCACCTACCGCGTGGACGGGGACCGCCCGTCGCTGCGCAGCTCGATCTGGCTGCGGAACGGCCCGGCCGGCTGGCAGCTGCGCTTCCACCAGGGCACCCCGCTGCCCTGAGCAGCCGGCGGGGACGGACCCGACGCGCCGCCGGCCGGCCGCCTCCCGAGGGAGACGGCCGGCCGGGACGGGGACCGGAGCGGTCAGTGCGCGGCTGCGCCGACCGGCCGGGCGGACCGGACCCCGACCGCGGCGACCACGGCGAGCGCCCCGACCACCGCGAGCGCCGTTCCGAGACCACCGATCGCGCCGCTGAGACCCAGGACCGCCAGCGGGCAGACGAACTGGCCGATGAACATGGCCGACGTCCAGACGCCGGTGCCGCGGCCGCGCTGCTCGAAGGTCAGCGAACCCAGCGCCCAGCTGAGCAGCGCGGGCAGCAGCAGGCCGTTGCCGAAGCCCGTGACCACGGCGAACACGACGACCATCGGCACGGAGCTTGCCAGCCCGAGACCGACCAGCCCGAGACCGGAGAACGCGAACGCCACGGGGACGGTCACCGCCGGGCCGAGGCGGGCGACCCGCCCGAACAGGAAGGCGCCGACCGCTGTGCCGAGCGAGCCGATCGCGCTGACCGCGCCGATGGTGCCGGTGGACTCGACCCCGATGCCGTCGAGCACGAACGACAGCTCCACGATCAGCACGTAGAACACCAGGCCGCCGAACAGCGAGACGCCGACCGGTGCGGCCAGCTGCCGCCACGGCAGCGGCGGCAGCTGCGTCGTCCGCGCGACGGGGGTCGGCTGCCAGACGTACTTCGCGGCCGCGGCCGCCAGGGGCAGGCTCACCGCGTACAGCCAGAACGGGGTCCGCCAGTCCTGGGCACCGAGCGCACCGCCGAGGCCGAAGAAGAGGGTGGCGGCGACGGTCGTGAAGACCACCTGCAGCCCGAAGTAGCGCTCGCGCGTGGCGCCGGAGAAGTAGTCGGCCAGCAGGGTGGTGCAGCAGGTCATGATCGCGGCCTCGGTCAGGCCGACGAGGACCCGGCTGGCCACGATCAGCTGCAGGGAGTCCAGCCAGAGCGGCGCGGTCCCGGCGAACGCGTAGGCGACCAGCGCGCCGACCAGCAGCCGCTTGCGCCCCACCCGGTCGACGATCCGGCCGGCGATCATGGCGGTCAGGCCGATGACCAGGGCCGGCGCGGTGAGGACCACGGGCGTCAGGGTCTCCACACCCGGCGTGCCGGCGAAGGCGTCCTGGATGCGCGGCAGCACGGGCGCCAGGAGGACCGCGCCGAGCACGGCCAGGCAGCTGGACAGCAGGAGGACCAGCGCCTGCGGCCGGCCAGCCGGACGACCGGTGGCCGGGTCGACGGCGACCTCGCCGTCGAGCGGCGCCGCAGGGGGTGAGCTGAGGGCACGATCCGACACGGACATCTCCGGGGGTGGCAGGCGCCGGTCCGGTGACCGGCGTCACTGGCGGAGCAGTCTGCGGACGCCGGCGCCCATCAGGGAACGGCCGATCGCTGATGGGATGTATCAGTGCGGTGGATGATTCAACCGACCGGGTCGGTGGCCTGCCGGGCCGCCCGCACCACCAGGTCGCGGAAGAACCGGTGCTCCGGGTCGCGGTCGTAGACCGGGTGCCACCACATCGCCTCCAGCAGGGGACCGACCTCGAACGGCGGCGGCAGCGCCCGGACGCCGACATCCAGGGGCAGCAGCTGGACCAGCCGCTCCTGCAGCAGCGCGATCCGCCCACTGCCGGCGACCAGGCTCGGCACGGTCAGGAAGCTCTCCGTGACCACCTGGACCCGCGGCTCGATGCCGAGCATCCGCATCTGCCGCGCGGCCGGGGTGGACGCCGTCGGCCCGTGGTAGGTCGCCACCCACGGCATCGACTCCAGCTGTTCGACGGTGAGCGACTCCCCCACGTCGGCGTTGTCGGACGAGACCACGAGCACCCACCGGTCGCGGTAGAGGTCGGCGTACGGCAGGTCCGTGAGGAAGCCGCGCGGCAACAGCATCAGGTCGGTGTTGAGCAGCGTCTGCTGGGCCTGGTCGACCGCGTCCGGGGTGTTGTGCGCCAGCCGCAGCCGCGCTCCCGGCGCCTCCTCCTCCATCAACCGGGCCAGCGCGTCCCCGAAGACGGCGCAGCCGTAGTCGCTGACCAGCAGGGAGAAGTCGCGGGTCGACTGGCCGGGGTCGAACTCCGGCCGGGCGGTGAACACCCGCTCCACACCGTCCAGCGCCACCCGCACCCGCGGCTTGAGCTGCGCGGCCAGCGGGCTCAGGCGGTACGAGTTGCCCACACGTGCCAGCAGCTCGTCACCGAAGTGCCGGCGCAGCCGGGCCAGGGAGGCCGACAGCGCCGGCTGGCTCAGCCCCAACTGCTGGGCCGCCCGCGTGACGCTCCGCTGCTCGAGCAGGGCGTCCAGGGACACCAGCAGGTTGAGGTCGAGGCTGCCCAGGTTCACGGCTGCGCAGCCTATAGACGGCGCTGATGACAGGCATCACCCATTCGGTCTTCCCTGATACCCTCTCGCGCCCGACCGTAGGAGACGTGACCCGCGCCACCGACGTCCCCCCGCCGGACCGCACCGACCCCGAGGGTGCCATCGCCGCCGCGGCGAAGCGCTGCTCCAACTGGGGCCGCTGGGGTGCCGACGACGTGCTGGGCACCCTGAACTTCCTCGACGAGGCCAAGCGGGTCGAGGGCGCCCGGCGGGTCCGACGCGGGGCGAGCTTCTCCCTGGCCCAGTCCTTCGACACGGACGGCCCGCAGAAGGGCTGGCGCCGGCGCACCAACCCGGTGCACACGATGACCGACACCGGCACCGACGCCGAGCGCGGCGTCCAGGGCTTCCCGCACGGCATCGGCGGCGCCGACGACGTCATCTTCATGCCGCTGCAGGCCTCCACCCAGTGGGACGGCCTGGGCCACATCTTCGACCACGGCATGGCGTACAACGGCCGCCGCGCGGGTGACGTCGTCACCAGCGACGGCGACCGGGTCACCGGGATCGAGACCACCGCGGCGCTGTTCGCCGGCCGCGGCGTCCTGCTCGACGTCGGCCGCGCGATCGGCACCGACGGCGAGCTGCCCGACGGCTTCGCCATCACCGCCGAGCACCTCGAGGCCACCATCGCCGCCCAGGGCGAGTCGTCCCGGGTCGGCCGCGGCGACCTGCTGCTGGTCCGCACCGGCCGGCTCACCCGCGCCCGCCGCGACATCGCCGAGGGCCGCGGCTGGGGCGACTACGCCGGCGGTGCGGCTCCCGGGCTGTCGTTCACCACCGCCGACTGGCTGCACGGCAGTGAGATCGCCGGCATCGCCACCGACACCTGGGGCTTCGAGGTCCGCCCCAACGAGTTCGACGTCGCGTTCCAGCCGCTGCACCAGGTCGCCATCCCGAACATGGGCCTGTTCATCGGCGAGATGTGGGACCTCGACGCGCTCGCCGCCGACTGCGCCGCCGACGGTCAGTGGGACTTCTTCCTCACCGCCGCACCCCTGCCCGTGACCGGCGCCGTCGGCGCCCCGGTCAACCCGATCGCCGTCAAGTGAGGAGCACGCCCGTGCCCGCCGTCAACTCGGTCCTCGTGGTCGGTGCCGGTCTGGCCGGCACCGCCACCGCCATCCGCCTCGCCGAGGCCGGCGTGGCCGTCGACCTGGTCGAGATCAAGCCCGACACCCGCGCCCTCGGCTCCGGCATCACGCTGCAGGGCAACGCGCTGCGCGAGCTGCGCACCCTCGGGGTCTGGGAGCAGGTGCAGGCCAGCGGCTACGCCTTCGACGTCACCGGCATCCGCGCCCCCGACCCGGCCGGCACCGTCGTCGCCGAGATCCCCGACGCCAAGACCGGCGGCCCCGACCTGCCCGCCGCCCTGGGCATGTCGCGTCCTGAGCTCGCGCGGATCCTCGTCGACCGCGCCGCGGAGGTCGGCGTCAAGCTGCGGTTCGGGGCCACGCACACCGAGCTGCGCCAGGACGCGGACGGCGTCGACGTGACCACCTCCGACGGCGGCACCGGCCGCTACGACCTCGTGGTCGGCGCGGACGGTGTCCGCTCCTGGACCCGCCGCGCCCTGGGCATCGACCTGGAGACGACGTCGGTCGGCATGGGCATCTGGCGCGTCTTCGGCCCCCGCCCGGCCAGCGTGACCCGCACCGACCTGTTCTACGGCGGGCCCTCGTTCATCGCCGGCTACTGCCCCACCGGCGAGGAGACCCTCTACGCCTACATCGTCGAACCCGCCCAGGACCGCTCCACGCTCACCCCCGAGCAGCAGCTGGCCACCATGCGGGAGCTGTCGCAGGCCTACCACGGCCCGTGGGACGAGATCCGCGGAACGCTGACCGACCCGAGCCGGGTCAACTACACCTGGTTCGAGACCCATGTCCTCCCGGCGCCGTGGAACCGCGGCCGGGTGGTGCTGATCGGCGACGCCGCACACACCTGCCCGCCCACCATCGCCCAGGGCGGCGCGCAGGCGCTCGAGGACGCCTACGCGCTCACCGACCTGCTGCTCTCCCGCGACGCGGTCGACGACGGCCTGTGGAACGCCTTCACCGCCCGCCGCTTCGAGCGCGCGAAGACCGTCGTCGACGCCTCCAACCAGGTCGCCCAGTGGCAGCTCGACCACGTCCAGGGCGACATCCACGCGCTGATGCGCACCATCACCCAGCTGACCAGCCAGCCCGCCTGAACCGAAGCACCCGGAGATCCCCGTGACCCAGCGCCTGATCACCCACCTGCGGCACGTCGACCTGGCCGTGCCCGACTACGGCCAGCAGCTCGACTTCTACACCGGCACCTGGGGGCTCACGGCCGAGCACAGCGACACCGGCCTGACCTTCCTCGCCGCCGAGGGCAGCCCCGAGCAGTACGTCGTCCGGCTGCGCGAGTCCGCCGACAAGCGGATCGACCTGATCTCCTTCGGGGCGGGGAGCGCCGCCGACGTCGACACCCTCGCCGGCCGGATGGCCACTGACGGGGTCCAGCTGGTCACCGAGCCCGGTGACCTGCAGACCCCGGGCGGCGGCTACGGGTTCCGGTTCTTCGACAACGAGGGCCGCACCGTCGAGATCAGCTCGGACGTCGCCGTCCGGCAGCACCGGCAGATCGAGGCAGGCGAGTCGATCCCGGTGCGGCTGTCCCACGTGGTGATCAACTCGGCCGACCCCGAGGCGACGGTCGCCTTCTACGACCGGCACCTCGGCTTCTCGCTGTCGGACACCCTCATGCACCCCCGGATGGGCAGCATGATGTGGTTCCTGCGCACCAACCCCTGGCACCACAGCATGGCGATCGCCCGCGGCCCGCACCCCTCGCTGCACCACGCCTCGTTCGAGCTGCGCGGCATCGACGAGTACATGCGCGGCACCGGCCGGGTGCTGCGCGCCGGGGTGGAGAAGATCTGGGGCCCGGGCCGGCACCTGGCCGGCAACAACACCTTCAGCTACTTCCTCGACCCCAATGGCAACACGATGGAGTACACGACCGAGCTGGAGGTGGTCGACGAGGACACGTGGCACCCCCACCTCTACGACTTCACCGACCCCGAGGTCTCCGACCAGTGGGGGACGGCCAACGCGATGAACGAGTTCGTGGCCGCTCGGTCCTTCAACGACCCGGACAAGGGCCTGTTCGTGGCCCCGCCGGTCTGATGCGCTTCGCCACCTGGGAAGCCGACGGCCGGGTCCGGGCCGGCGTCGTCAGTGACGCCGGGCTGCACGAGCTCCCCGCGCGGACGACGGTGCTCGACCTCGTCCGTGCGGGGCTCCCGGCCGCGCTCGACGTCGGCGAAGTCGCCCTCCGGCGCCCGGCGGTGTCGCTGGCCGACGTGCGGCTGCTACCCCCGCTGGCCGCGCCGACGGTGCGGGACTTCGTCGCGTTCGAGGAGCACGTGGAGGGCATGGTCGCCCCGAGCGGCGAGCCGGTCCCGCCGGAGTGGTACCAGGCGCCGACGTTCTACTTCACCAACCCGTACGCGCTGGTCGGGGCCTTCGACGACGTCGCCGTCCCGCCGGGCTCGCAGCGCTTCGACTTCGAGCTGGAGGTGGCCGTCGTCGTCGGCCGGGACGGCGCCTCGCTGACCCCCGAGCAGGCCCGCGAGCACGTCTTCGGCTACACGGTCCTCAACGACTGGTCGGCCCGCGACCTGCAGGGCCGCGAGATGGCCGTCAAGCTCGGCCCGGCGAAGGGCAAGGACTCGGCCACCACCCTGGGCCCGTGGCTGGTGACCGCCGACGAGCTCGAGCGGTACCGGGACGACGAGGGCTTCCTGAACCTGGACATGCGCGTGTCGGTCAACGGCACCGAGGTCGGCCAGGACCTGCTGTCCAACATGGGCTGGCCGTTCGAGGAGCTGATCGCCTACGCCTCCCGCGGCACCGAGGTCCGCGCCGGCGACGTGCTCGGCTCGGGCACCTGCGGCAACGGCGGCTGCCTCGCCGAGCTCTGGGGCCGCCGGGGCGAGCCGACCCCGCCCCCGCTGCGCCCCGGAGACGTCGTCGAGATGACCGTCGAGGGCGTCGGCACCATCCGCAACCGCGTCGTCGAGGGGCTCGACCTGCCGCCGGTCCGCCCGGCCCGCCCACGCCAGCGGACCCGCAAGCGCCTTCCCTGATCGAGAGGAACCCCCGTGTTCGAGTACTTCCCCACCGGGCCCTACACCTGGAACCTCGGCGTCGTCGCGACGCTGAACTCCGGCGGGCTGATCGACGAGGTGGACCGCGCCTGCCGGCCGATCAAGGACGCCGCGAACGCCGGTGAGGACGCCGGGACGCCGGAGTTCCTGCGGGCCTGGACCGCGCTGACCGACCAGCTGGTCGGGCAGGCCGAGGAGGCGGAGAAGCTGGGCCACACCCGCACCGCCGGGCAGCTGTGGTTCCGCGCCAGCAACTACCTGGCGCAGGCCGAGCGGATGCTGGCGCACTCCGACCCGAACCGGGTCCCGACCTACCGGCGGATGCTCGAGCTGGCGCAGCGGGCCTTCGCGACGCACAGCCCGCGGGTCTCCCGCGTGGAGATCCCCTACGAGGGGACGACGCTGCCGGCCTACCTCAGCACCGCGCCGGCCACCGACGACGGCCCCGCCCCGGTGGTGGTGCTAGTCAACGGGCTGGACTCCACCAAAGAGCACATGTACGCCTCGAACCACTGGGCGGAGCTGGCCGCCCGCGGCATCTCCTGCCTGATGCTCGACCAGCCCGGCACCGGCGAGGCGCTGCGGCTGCAGGGGCTGACCGCCCGCATCGACACCGAGGTCTGGGCCGGCGCGGCCGTCGACTGGCTCGAGCAGCGCCCCGACGTGGACGCCGCCCGCATCGGCGTCGTCGGCTGGTCGCTGGGCGGCTACTACGCCCCCCGCGCCGCGGCGTTCGAGAAGCGGTTCGCGCTCTGCGTGGCCTGGGGTGCCAACCACGACTGGGGCGCGGTCCAGCGCCGCCGCAAGGAGCGCGAGGGCGAGCGCCCGGTCCCCCACTACTGGGAGCACGTCCTGTGGGTCTGGGGCCACGAGGGCGACGAGGACGACCTCGACCGGTTCCTCGACTTCGCCGACGACGTCCACCTCGACGGCGTCGTCGAGCGCATCACCGTGCCGTTCCTCGTCGCCCACGGCGCGAACGACCGGCAGATCCCGCTGGAGTACGCGCACCGCTCCTACGACCAGGCGGTCCACTCACCCAAGCGGGAGCTGCGGGTGTTCACGCCCGAGGAGGGCGCGACCGAGCACATCGGGCTGGACCACCTGCCGCACGTGAGCACGTTCGTCGCCGACTGGGTCGCCGACACCTTCGCCGAGCTCGACGCCGCCGGCGGCTGACCGGGAGGCCCGACCGGCGGCCGGACCGCCTCCGGTCAGGCGGCGGTGCGGGCGCCGGTCAGCCGGCGCAGCTCCCGGCGCATGTCCGCCGGGCGCTCCAGCGGCAGGAAGTGCCCGGCCGGCAGCTCGCGGTAGCGGGCGCCGGGCACGGTGGCGGCGGCGGCCCGCACGTCGGCGACGTCGACGAGCGGATCGGAGGAGCCCGCGAGGAACGTCACGGGGCACGTCAGGGGCGACAGGTCCAGCGGGGCGTGGTCGGCCACGGCGACGGCCAGGTGCCGGAACCACGACCAGTCGTTCTCGGCGAACTCGGCCGCCACCTGGACGACGGTGCCCAGCCGGCCGGCGGGGTCGTCGCCGCCGGCCGGCAGCAGCGCCGCCTGCCACGGCTGGACGGTCCGGGTGATCAGCGGCAGCAGCGGTCCGACGAGGGGCAGCAGCCGGCTGCCCAGGCGCCCGGCCCGGGGCCGCAGCCGCCGCGGAACGCCGAAGGGCGCGAACAGGGACGAGAAGGAGCCGCCGGGGACGCCCGCGACGGCCAGGACGCCGTCCACCCGGTCCGGGTCCTCCAGCGCCAGCTCGAAGGCGACGTTGACGCCCAGGGACCAGCCGACGGCGGTCGCCGACCGCAGGCCGAACGCGTCGAGCACGGCCCGCGCGTCGGCGACGTGGTCCTCGACCTGGACCCGGGCCGGGTCCCGGGGCCGCTCGGAGTCGCCGAGGCCGCGGTGGTCCCAGCCGACGACGCAGAACTCGTCCGGCCGCCCGACGACCTCCGGCCAGGCCGAGGCGGGCGCGCCCAGTCCGTTGCACAGCAGGACCGGGGTGCCGCTGCCGCCGGTGCACCAGGCCCGCAGGCGGGTGCCGTCCGCGCCGCGCACGGTCAGGGAGGGAACGCGGTCCATCGGGCCACTCTCCCGCGACCGCGGTGCCGTCCGGGCCGGGTGTGAGGGATCAGACACCGGTCCCCGACGGCCGGGCGACCCGGCCGGGGGGCGGCTCGGGGACGGCGTCCGGGTGGAACGCCCAGCCCAGGGCCTCGATCCCGTCGACCAGCCCCGGGCCGGCCTGCACCACGTGCGCCGCCGAGTCGATCGCCAGCAGCGGCACGCCCGGGAGCCGCCCGGCCACGGCGGGGCACTGGTCCAGCGCCGCGGCGAGGTCCATCCCGCACGGCGCCACCACGACGAGGTCCGCCGGGGGCAGGTCGCGCCACGCCGCGGCGACGCTGCGGCCGCCGTCCCCCGCGCCGACCGGGTCCCCGCCGGCCCGGCGGACGAGGTCGGGCACCCAGTGGCCGGGCAGGAAGGGCGGATCGGTCCACTCCAGGACGAGCACCCGGGGCCGCGGCCGGCCGGCGACCGCCCGCTCGACGGCGGCGAGGCGGGCCCGGAGCCCGGCGACCAGCGCCTCGGCGGCAGCCGGGACACCGGCCGCGGACCCGACCGCGAGCAGCGCGTCCAGCACCTCGTCCAGCGTGTGCGGGTCGACCGCGAGCACCGCGGCGGAGATGCCCAGCGCCCGGCAGGCGTCCTCGACGGTCCCGGCTGGCAGCGCGCACACCCGGCAGAGGTCCTGGGTCAGGACGAGGTCCGGAGCGGCCGCGGCGAGCGCGGCCCGGTCCAGCTCGTACAGCGGCAGGTCCCGGCCGACCCGGTCGCGGACCCAGGCGTCGACCTGCGCCGGGGACAGCTCCGCGGGCAGCGCGGTGTCGACGACGACGGGAGCGCGCTCGCGTGCCGCGGCGGCGCACTCGAAGGTCACCGCGACGAGCCGGTCGGCGAGCCCGAGCGCGGTCACCATCTCGGTCGCGGCCGGCAGCAGCGAGGCGATCCGCACGCCCGGCCCGCCGCTCACACCGGGCGGCCGCGCAGCCGGCGGTACTCCGTCACCAGTGCCGTCGTCGAGGCGTCCTGGTCGACCTCCGGCGCCTCGGCGGAGGTCAGTGCCGGCTCCAGCTGGCGGGCCATGACCTTGCCCAGCTCGACCCCCCACTGATCGAACGAGTCGATCTGCCAGACCACGCCCTGGGTCATCACGGTGTGCTCGTAGAAGGCGACCAGCTGCCCGAGGGTGGCCGGCGTCAGCTTCGGCGCCAGGATCGTCGTCGAGGGGCGGTTGCCGGGCATCACCTTGTGCGGCACCAGCTCGGCGGGGGTGCCGTCGGCGGCGACCTCCTCGGCGGTCTTCCCGAACGCCAGCACCGCGGACTGGGCGAACAGGTTGGCCATCAGCAGGTCGTGCATCTCGCCGATGTCGTGGTTGGGCTCGCCGAACCCGATGAAGTCCGCGGGCACCAGCGTCGTCCCCTGGTGCAGCAGCTGGTGGAAGGCGTGCTGGCCGTTGGTGCCGGGCTCGCCCCAGTAGACCTCGCCGGTCGACGTCGTCACCGGCTGCCCGTCCCAGCGGACCGACTTGCCGTTGCTCTCCATCGTCAGCTGCTGCAGGTAGGCCGGCAGCCGGGACAGGTACTGGCTGTAGGGCAGCACGGCGTGGGTCTGGGCGCCGAAGAAGTCGGTGTACCAGACGTTCAGCAGCCCCTGGAGCACCGGCAGGTTGGCCTCGAACGGCGCCGTCCGGAAGTGCTCGTCGATCGTGGCGAACCCGGCGAGCATCTCGTCGTAGGCGTCGGGCCCGATGGCGACCATCAGCGAGAGCCCGATCGCCGAGGTGAAGGAGTACCGGCCGCCGACCCAGTCCCAGAACTCGAACATGTTCTCCGGGTCGATGCCGAACTCGCGCACCGCCTCGGTGTTGGTCGACACCGCGGCGAAGTGCTGGGCGACGGCGGACTCGTCGCCGCCCAGCCCCTCGAGCAGCCAGTCGCGGGCCACCGTCGCGTTGGTCAGCGTCTCCAGGGTGGTGAAGGTCTTGGAGCACACGACGAACAGCGTCTCGGCCGGGTCGAGGTCGCGGCTGGCCTCGGCGAAGTCGGTCGGGTCGACGTTGGAGACGAACCGGGCGGTCAGGTCGCGGTCGCTGTAGGCCCGCAGCGCCGTGTAGGCCATCGCCGGACCCAGGTCCGAGCCGCCGATGCCGATGTTGACGACGTTCCGGATCCGCCGTCCGGTGTGCCCGACCCACTCCCCCGACCGCACCCGGTCGGCGAAGGACCGCATCCGCGCCAGCACGGCCGAGACGTCGCCGGTCACGTCCTGCCCGTCGACGGTGAGCCGCCGATCCGCCGGTGCGCGCAGCGCCACGTGCAGGACGGCGCGGTCCTCGGTGGGGTTGACGTGCTCGCCGCGGAACATCGCCTCGATCCGCTCCCGGAGCCCGACCCGCTCGGCGAGGGCCACCAGCAGCCGCAGCGTCTCCTCGGTCACCCGGTGCTTCGACCAGTCCAGGTAGAGGTCGCCGGCGCGCCCGGACAGCCGGCGTCCGCGGTCGGGGTCCTCGGCGAAGAGCTCCCGCAGGTGCCGGCCGGCGAGCGCGCGGTGGTGCTCGGCCAGCGCGGCCCACTCGGGGGTGGCGGTGGGGTCCACGGACGTGGTCATGGTGCCTCCGGGCGGTCGGGTCTCCCCAGCCTGGTAGGCGGGGTGCCACCAGCACAAACGCCGCTCGGTGACGAACACCTCAGCACCCTCCCCTCACGGGAGGGTCGGGTGGGCCGTGAGACTGGGAGCCACTACCCGCGCCGCTCCTCCCTCCCTCGGCGCCTGCAGACCGAGAACGGACCCATGCCCTCCTCCCCCGCCCTGGCCCTGCCGCGCCTGCGCCGCCCCGCCTGGCTGTCGCCTCGGGTCGCCCGCACCGAGGTCCTGGCCGGTCTGGTGGTCGCCCTCGCCCTGATCCCCGAGGCGATCAGCTTCTCGATCCTCGCCGGGGTCGATCCGCGGGTGGGCCTGTTCGCCTCGTTCACGATGGCCGTCGTCATCGCGTTCACCGGCGGGCGGCCGGCCATGATCAGTGCCGCGACCGGCGCCGTCGCGCTGGTCGTGGCGCCGCTGGTCCGCGACCACGGTCTCCAGTACCTGCTCGCCGCGGTGATCCTGGGCGGCGTCTTCCAGGTGCTGCTCGCCGCGGCCGGCGTCGCCCGGCTGATGCGGTTCGTCCCGCGCAGCGTGATGGTCGGCTTCGTCAACGCGCTGGCGATCCTGATCTTCAGCGCCCAACTGCCGCACCTGATCGGCGTCCCCTGGCTGGTGTACCCGATGGTCGCCGGGGGCCTGGCGGTCATCTTCCTGCTGCCCCGGCTGACCACCGCCGTCCCGGCGCCGCTCGTGGCGATCATCGTGCTCACCGCGATCACCCTCGCCGCCGGCCTGGCCCTCCCGGACGTCGGCGACGAGGGCGCGCTCCCCGAGAGCCTGCCGTTCCTCGCCCTGCCCGACGTGCCGCTCACCTGGGCCACGCTGACCACCGTCGCCCCGTACGCGCTCGGCATCGCCTTCGTCGGGCTCATGGAGTCGCTGATGACGGCCAAGCTGGTCGACGACCTCACCGACACCCCCTCGGACAAGACCCGCGAGTCCTGGGGCCAGGGCGTGGCCAACGTGGTCACCGGCTTCACCGGCGGCATGGGCGGCTGCGCCATGATCGGCCAGACCATGATCAACGTGAAGTCGGGTGCCCGCACCCGGCTGTCCACCTTCCTGGCCGGCGTCTTCCTGCTCGTGCTGGTCGTGGCGCTCGGCGACGTCGTCGCGCTCATCCCGATGGCGGCGCTGGTCGCGGTCATGGTGTTCGTGTCCATCGCGACCTTCGACTGGCACAGCCTGCGGACGCTGCACCGGATGCCGCGCAGCGAGACGGCGGTGATGCTCGCGACGGTCGCCGTCGTGCTGCTCACCTCCAACCTCGCGATCGGCGTCGGCGTCGGCGTCCTGGTCGCCTGCGTCCTGTTCGCCCGCCGGGTCGCGCACCTGGTGTCGGTGACCAGCGAGGCCACCGCCGACGGCACGCGGGTCTACGCGGTGCACGGCGCGCTGTTCTTCGCCTCCAGCAACGACCTGGTGCACCGGTTCGACTACGCCGGCGACCCGGCCGACGTGGTCGTCGACCTCTCCGACGCCTCCGTCTGGGACGCCTCCACCGTCGCCGCCCTCGACGCCGTCACGCACAGGTACGCCTCCCGCGGCAAGATGGTGACGATCGTGGGACTCGACGAGCACTCGGCGTCGCGCTACGAGCGGCACACCGGTCAGCTCGCCGGGGCGCACTGATGGCGGCCACCGGACGGGCCGACTTGCTGCAGATCGGCCAGGTCGCCGAGCGGACTGATCGGAGCCTGCGCATCATCCGCTTCCACCAGGAGCAGGGAGTGGTCCGGCCCACCGCCCGGTCGGACGGCGGGTTCCGGCTCTACAGCGCGAGCGACCTCGCCCGGTTCGAGATCGTCAAGCGGATGAAGCCGCTGGGGTTCACCGTCGAGAAGATGCGCGCGAGCTGCTCGCAGTGCTCGCCCGGCTCCGGGCCGGCGACCGTCGTGACCTCGTCGACCGGCTGCGTGCGTTCTCCGAGGCGGCGACCGCCCGCGTGACCGCGCTGCGCGAGCAGCTGGCGGTCGCCGAGGGGTTCGCCGGGGACCTGGCCGACCGGCTGGCCGCGACCCCCTGATCCCGGCGCGGGCGCCCGGCCGCGGCAGCGCGGTGGCCGCAGCGCGGCCGCGGCAGCGCGACCCGGCCGGGAGGTCAGTCCTGGGGAGCCCGGCCACCGGCCGCCCCGGCCCGCTGCACCGCCGCGACCAGGTCGACGGCGAGGTCGCGGAGCTTGCGGTTGGTGCGCTGGGACTCCGTCGCCAGCCAGGTGAACGCCTCGTCGGCCGAGCAGTGGTGCCGGGCCATGAGGACGCCCTTGGCCTGCTCGATCACCGCACGAGACTGCATGGTCAGCCGGACGTCGCGCGGAGCGCCGGCGGGCTGCCCCTTGGTGACCGCGCCGGCCGCGTAGCCGGCCAGCGCCCGGGCCAGCTCCACCGCCACCGGGCCCAGGCCACCGGCGGTGGTGCGGTACACGGTGAGCGCGCCGCCGGTCCGCCCACCGGTCGGCAGCCCCACCGCGAGCACCGCGGTGACGCCCCGCCGCCGCGCCAGCCGGGCGAACTCCCGGTGGCCACCCTCCGCGGCGGTGTCCTCGACCGTCACGGTGCCGCCGGTGCGCGCGGCCGCCACGCTGGGCCCGCTGTCGGCCGCGTACTGCTGCTGGTCGAGGCTGGCGGCGAGGTCCCCGGTCGCCCCGACCGAGAGCAGCCGGCCGGACCGGGCCAGGGTGACCGAGGCTTCCCCGGGGGGGTCCAGCAGGCCGGCGGCCAGCCGGGCGACCAAGGCGAGGGTCGCCGGCAGCGGCCGGGCCTCGAGCAGGACGCGGCTCAGCTCGGCGAACGCCGCCTCCGGCTCACCCGGCACCCCGGGCGGCCCGTCTCCGTGGAGCACCATGGGAAGACCTCGATCTCCTCGAGCCGGCCGCCCGCGCCGCTGGGGACGACGGCGCACACCGTCCCCCCTCCGGCGTCCGCGCGACAGCCCTTCCGGCGCGCCGCTCGCGATCGCGTCACGAGGGGTTGCCGGCGCCGGGGCGCAGCGGGCCGCCGGTCGGGCGGGGGATCCGGCGGGTCACCGCTCGTCCGCCGGCGGCGAGCCGACCGGCCGCTCGCTGTCGGGGGCACTGCGGGGCACCGGCGGGCCGGCGGCCGGCCACGGCTGCGGAGCGGGCGGGACCGGCGGTGCGGGCACGGCACCGGGGCCGGCCGGCGCCCGGCGGACGGCGAGGGCCACGAGCAGCACCCCGATCGCCAGCAGCACGACACCGGCCGCCAGCAGGCCGCCCCACAGCCACGGGAGGGCCGGTGCGGTGACGCCGGCGCGCGCGTCGACGTCCACCCCGGCGGCCCCGTCGGCCCGCATGACCACCACGGTCCAGTCGCCGTCGGCCGGCGTCCACTCCAGCACCTGGGTGCCGGCCCCCTCGGCGCGGGCCACCCAGAAGTCCTCGGCGCCCGGCGTCCCGGCCGGCGCGCCCCCGGGGTTCTCCCGGCCCTCGTCGAGCCCGCCGTCGGGGCCGAGCTCGTCGATCTCCCGGTACCCCACGCCGTCCAGGTAGCGGGCCGCGTCGGCCGCCCGGGCCACCCCGACGAAGACCTCGTCGGCGGGGTCGGCCCCGGTGACCTCGATCCGCGCGTCGCCGAGGACCTCGTCGAGCACCCACCGGTCGCCCGCCGTGTCCAGCGTGAGGTCCTCCACGGCCAGCGCGTACGCGCCGGTGGACAGGTCGTCGGTCGGCGTCGACAGGTAGCCGTCCTCGCGCTGGGTCTGGTCGGCCCAGGCCAGGGCGGTCCCGCCGACCAGCAGGCCGCTCGAGACGAACAGCAGCAGGGCACCGGCGACGAGGGCGACCACCCGGCCGGCGCTCCACCCGGCGTCCGGGGGCGCGGCCGCGACCGGTGCGCCGGCCGGCGGCGGGCCGACCGGACCGACCGGGCGGGTGCCGGGGTCGGCGCCGCCCATGTCCAGCCGGAACGGCGGGTACCGGTCGGTCATCAGCGCGACGTAGGCCGCGACCCGCAGCACCCAGCGGTCCATGCCCAGCACGAAGTCGTAGACCGGCACCGGGTAGCGCCCGGTGAACAGCAGCACGATGGCGGCGACGAGCACGAGCAGCCCGACCAGCCCGCCGGCGCCCCAGCCGTCGTCCCACGCCCCCGCGTCCGCAGCCGAGGTGCCGATCCAGACGCCGCCACCGGCGAACAGGGCCACGATCAGCAGGTGCGGCAGCGCGAGCAGCCAGCTCTTCACCAGCACCAGCCCGCGGGAGAGCCGCTCGGGGTAGGGGACGTCGAGCCGGGCCGGGTAGTCCGGGACGTCGGCCAGCGTGAACGGCGGATAGCGGTCGGTGCCCAGGGCGGCGTAGCCGTAGTAGTGCACGCGCCAGCTCCAGCGCAGCACCCCGAGGGCGTAGTCGAACAGCGGCCGCGGATAGCGACCGGTGATCAGGATGGCGAACCAGGCCACCACCGTCGTGACGATGAAGCCGAGCCACAGGAAGGCCAGCACGACCGCGTGCGGCAGCAGCAGCAGCCACTTGACCAGCCACAGCCAGCGCGACAGCGGGGCGTCCAGCACCGCGTCGACCCGTACCGGGTGGTTCCTGTCCGGACCGTTCACGGCGCCTCCCCGCCCCGTGAGTGCTGCCAGCCTCCGACGCCTCCCGGGGCCGGGCAGCGGTCGAACGGCACCGGTCCCCCGGGACCAATGCCTCCGTCCCTCCCCGCCCGCGGCCCGGCGCCCGCGCCCGATCGGGACCTGCGGCCCTGCCGGGCCGGTCCTCGCCCGGCGAGGCTGGACCGGCGACGGCGGGAACCCGCGGGAGGAGGTGTCCGGTGGCCGAGGCGCGGAGGACGCCGCACCGGGGCATCCGGCGCTTCACACTGGGCCGCGGCCCGCTCAAGCGCGGCAGCGACCGGCTGGAGTGCGCCGCCCGTGTCCTGCTGGTCCTCGTGGCGGTGCTGTCGGTCCCCATCGCGCTGGCCGTCGGGACCGGGCTGCGCGCCGACCTGCAGGAGACCGCGGCCCGGCAGGCGGCCGAGCGCACCCTCACCACGGCGGTGGCGACCGCGGACGCCTCGGTCCGCAGGGGCGCCGCCCTCGGGGGGAGCCCCGTCGTGCCCGCGTGGTGGACGACACCGGACGGCGCGGTCACCGAGGGGGACGCGCGGGCACCCGCGGGCACGGGCGCCGGCGAGGTCTTCGAGATCTGGGTGACCGCCGACGGGCGCCAGGCCGGGCCGCCGCTGACGTCCCGGGAGGCGACCCAGAGCGCCGTCGTCCTGACCCTCGTCGGCTGGACCGGCGCCCTCGCCGCCACCGGGCTGCTGCACGTGGTGCTGTGCTGGCTGCTCGGCCGCCACCGGGCCCGCGACTGGGCGCGCGAGTGGGCGGCGGTGGAGCCCACCTGGACCCGGCGGGTCCCGTGACCGGCCTCCCCGAGGGCGACGGAGCCGTGCCCGGACGGCGGCGGCGGCGGTGGCAGGACCTGACCGGGCGCCAGCGGGCGGTCCTGCTGGGCCTCGGGATCGTGCAGTGGGTCCTGGCCGCGACCGCGTGGCGCGACCTGGCCCGCCGCCGGCCGGCCGAGGTGGCCGGGCGCAAGGGCGTGTGGGCCGTGGTCATCGGGATCAACTGGGTGGGGCCGATCGCCTACTTCGGCTGGGGCCGCCGGAGCGGCACCGGCTCCTGAGCGGCGGCGGGCCGTCCGGCCTGCCGCGCGACCCTGCTGACCGGGAGCGCTGCGAGGTGCACCCTGGAGGCGTGACCTCGCGCGTCGAGTCCCCGGCGGTGCCGGGCGTCCGCGCACCGGGCGGCGTGCGCAGGCCCGTGCAGCGGCACGCCGTGGACCTCGTGCGCGTGGTCGCCGGGCTGGCGGTGCTCGGCCTGGGCTTCCTCATCGCGCAGCGCGGCCAACTGCCGGTGCTGGAACGCAACGTCTTCCAGGTGGTCAACGACCTGCCGGCGGAGGTCTTCCCGGTCGTCTGGGTGGTCATGCAGCTGGGCAACGTCGCGGCCGTCCCGGTGGTCGCCGCGCTGGCCGCGCTGACCCGTCGGCTGCGGATGGCCCGGGACATGCTGGTCTCGGGGGTCCTCGCCTACCTGGCCGCCGACCTGGTGAAGAGCGTCGTCCAGCGGGAGCGCCCCGGCGGGTTCCCGCTCGACGCGAACTTCCCCGAGGGCCCGGTCGGCGGCCTGGGCTTCATCAGCGGGCACTCCGCCGTCGCCGCGGCGCTGGCCACCGCCGTCGTCCCGTACCTGCCGCGCCGGGCCCGCCGGACCGCGTGGGTGCTGGCCTGGACGGTGGCCCTGGCCCGCGTGTACGTCGGCGCGCACCTGCCGCTGGACATCCTGGGCGGGCTCGGCGTCGGGTGGGCGATCGGCTCGCTGGTGCACTGGGCGTTCGGCGTGCCGCGGCTGGAGGTGCCGCCCGACCGCGTCGCGCGGTGGCTGCAGCACTACGGCCTGCCGGTGCGGGACGTGCGACCGGCCCGGGTGCAGGCGCGCAGCTCCATCCCGTTCGAGGCGGTCGACGAGCGCGGCCGCCTCCTGTACGTGAAGTGGCTGGAGCCCGACCGCCGCGAGCGCGACTGGCTGTACCGGCTGTGGCGGCTGCTCGCCGTCCGGGACGTGAAGGACGCCGACGCCGTCGCACCCCTGGGCCAGCAGGCCGAACACGAGGCGGTCGCCGCGATGATCGCCCGGGAGCGCGGCGTCCACGTGCCGCCGGTCCTGCTGGCCCGCGGCAAGGACCGCGGCGCGATCGTCGTGCAGCAGTGGCTCACCGGCCGCGGCCTGGACGAGCTGCCGGCCGACGAGCTGACCCCCGAGCTGCTGGGCGCGGTCTGGCAGCAGGTGGCGCTGCTGCGCGCCGCCCGGATCGCCCACCACGACCTGGTGGCCGCCAGCGTGCTGGTCGACCCGGACGGGCGGCCGTGGGTGGTGGACTTCGGCAACGCGCTCACCGGCGCCTCCGACGACGCCCTCGCCGGCGACGTCGCCGAGCTGCTGGCCTCGCTGTCCCTGCGCACCGACCCGCTCCTGGTGGTGGGGTGCGCCATCGACGCCCTCGGGTCCGACGCCGTCGCCGCGGCCCTGCCGGGGCTGACCCCGATGAGCCTCACGGCGGCGACCCGTGCCGGGGTGCGGGCCGACCCCGACCGGCTGGCCGCCCTGCGCCGCGCGCTACGGGCGCGGCTGGGCCTGCCCGACCCCGACCGGCCGGAGTTCGGCCCGCCGGGTCCCCTCGCCCGGCTGGCCGTCGGGGCCGGGTCCGCGCTGGTGCTCGTCGGTGTGCCGGTGCTGGCCGGCGCCACGGAGTTCTTCGACGTGCTCGAGGACGGCGGCTGGCGCTGGCTGGGCGCGGCCCTGGCGTTCGCCGTGCTGGCCCGGGCGGCCAACGCCGCGGCGGCGCTCATGACCGTCGAGCGCCGGCTGGCGCTGGGGCGCACCTACGCCGCCTCGCTGGTCGCGGAGTCGGCGTCCCTGCTGCACGGCAGCGAGGGGTGGCGCCGGTCGGCCTCCCGCTTCCTGGAGCGGGCGGGGGTGCTGCCCGACGACGCGCGGCGCTCGACCGGCCGGTACGTCGTCGGGGCGGTGGTGGCCGCGGGCGTGGTGGCCGGCGGGATGCTGATCATGGCCGTGGTGGAGGGCCACCTGGGGAAGTGGGACGCCCCGGATGCGCTGGCGGACGCCGTCGCGCTCGGGGTGGCCGCCTGGGCGCTGGTGTTGGTCGGCCAGCGGCTCGCCGGCCGCCACGACACCGCTCCGGGTCCGCGCCGGCGGCTGCCCTCACTGCTGGCCACCCTGGTCCGCATGCCGACCGGGGACCCGTGGCGGTGGGGCGGGCAGTTCGGCTGGTCGATCGCCGGGGTCCTCCTCGAGGCGGCGACGCTGGCCGCCGCGATGCACGCCGCGGGGGGTGCGGTGCCGTTGCTCGCCACCGCCAGCGTCTACGCCGCGATGCACCTGCTGTGGTCGGTGGTTCCGGTGACAGGGGCGCCGGGCGCCGCGGAGGTCGGCCTGCTCCTGGCGCTCACCGCCCTCGGCGCCCCCCTGGCCAGCGCCTGCGCGGCCGCCCTCGCCTTCCGGGTGCTGACCTTCTGGGTCCCCGCGGTGATCGGCTGGCTGCTGACCGCGCGCCTCGAGCACCGCTTCGGCGCGTGAGCGCCCGCCGCCGGCCGCGGGACGCCGTCACGGCGGCGGGCGGAGCCGCGGTCGCCGTCCTCTGCTCGTGGGCGGTGGCCTCCGGCGAGGTCGGAACGGCCGAACGCGCGGTGTTCACCTGGGTGAACGGCTGGCCGGACGTGGTGGAGCGGCCGTTGTGGGCGGTCCAGCTGCTCGGCGTGATCGCGATGCCGCTGCTGGTCGCCGTGCCGGCGCTGGTGCTGCGGCAGTGGCGCCTGGCGCTGGCCCTGGTCCTGCTCGTGCCGCTGAAGCTGCTGGTCCACGGTGAGCTGGTCAAGTCGCTGGTGCAGCGCGAGCGGCCCGGCTCGGTCATCCCCGGCGCGATCCTGCGGGAGGTCCCGTCGGCCGGGATCGCCTACCCCTCGGGGCACGCGGTCGTCGTCGCGGGGATCGTCGTCCTGCTGGCGCCGTACGTGCGCCGTCGGTGGCTCGAGCTGCTCGTCGTCCTCGCCGCGCTCGTCTGCGTGGCCCGCGTGTACCTCGGCGCGCACGCCCCGCTGGACGTGGTCGGCGGCGCCGCGGTCGGGGTGGCGATCGCCGGTGCGCTCAACTGGGTGGTCGGCGTGCCGGACCGCCGGGTGCGCGCCGCGTCGTCCTGAGTCGGTCCACGCGCGGGACGACCGTCGCTCCGGGTCGGGACCAAGGTCCCTGCGCCCGGGCGCCCGGTCCGGCCGAGAGTCATGGAGCCCGCCGCCGGCGGGGCACCCCGACCCCCCGCGGCCCCGTTCCGCCCCAGGCGACCAGGGAGGTCCCCGTGCCGCCCAGCGTGCACGACCACGCGGTCGAGGAGCTCGACGACCCCTCATGCCGGGCCCTGGTCCGGACCGCGCGCCTCGGCCGGGTCAGCTACACCCGCGACGCCCTCCCGGCGATCCAGCCGGTGACCTTCTGCGTGCACGGGGACCAGGTCGTCATCCCGGCGCGGCCACACAGCCCGCTGGTGTCCGGTACCCGGGGCGCCGTGGTCGCCTTCCAGGTCGACTCGATCGACGCGGACACCTGCACCGGGTGGACCGTCACCGTCGTCGGCCCGTCCCGGTCGGTCACCGACCCGGCCGAGGTCACGGTGCTCGACGCGCTGCACTGGCCGGTCTCGTACCGCCGGCCCGACGCCTGCTACATCAGCATCGCCATGGCCCTGCTGACCGGCTGGCGGGACGGACCGTTGCCCCGGGCACCGATCGTGCCACCGCGCGACGACGGACCGCGCCGCCTCGCCGCCCCCAACGGCTGAGCGGCGCCCCCACACCTTCCGCACACCCAACGGCCGTGGCAGTCTCGGAACTCCCGAGCCTGATGGGACGACGATGCCTCCGGAGCCGCCCGCGGAGCTGGACCCGGGTCCTTCCGCGTCCCCGCTCGCCGGCATGCGGCTGACCGAGCTGCTGGACGAGGTGCAGGACCGGCTCACGACGCTGGCCTCCAGCCAGACGCGGGTGCAGCACCTGCTCGACGCCTTCCTCAGCGTCTCCACCGGGCTGGACCTGGAGACCACCCTGCGGCGCATCGTCGTGGCCGCGGTGGACCTGGTCGACGCCCGCTTCGGGGCGCTCGGCGTGCTCGCGGCCAGCGGCGGCCTGGCGGCCTTCATCCACGTCGGGATCGACGACGAGCTCGCCGCGCGGATGGGCAGGCTCCCCGAGGGCAAGGGCGTCCTCGGCCAGCTCATCACCGAGCCGCAGCCGCTGCGCATCCCCGACCTCAGCCGGCACCCGTCGTCGGTCGGCTTCCCCGCACACCACCCGGAGATGCACGTCTTCGTCGGGGTGCCGGTGCTCGTCCGCGGCGAGGTCTTCGGCAACCTCTACCTGACCGAGAAGCGGCACGGGGAGTTCACCGCCGAGGACGAGGCGGTGCTCACCGCGCTGGCCGGCGCCGCGGGCGTCGCGATCGACAACGCCCGGCTGTACGAGGAGGCCGAGGCGCAGCGTCGCTGGACGTCCGCGCTGTCCGACGTCCGCGCCTGCCTGCTCAGCACCACCTCGCTGGACGACGTGTTCCCGCTGGTGACCTCCCGGGTCGCGGAGCTGACCGGCGCCGACGCCGCCTGGCTGCTCGTGGGGCCGGACAGCGGGGACGGCTGCTACGTCGTCCGGGCGCAGACCGGCGACGGCGTCGACGACGTCACCGGCGCCCGGCTCTCGCCGGACGACAACCCCGTGCTCGACGCGGTCGCCTCCTCCGAGTCGGTGGTCACGCTCGACCGGACGGGGCTGGCGACGGGAGGGCGCAACCCCGAGGTGGCGTGGGGTCCGTGCGCCGGGGTCCGGCTGCGCGGCAGCCACAGCGAGGACGCCGTCCTGGTCGCTGCCCGCCGCGACGGCCGCCCACCGTTCCCCCCGGCGCTGCCGCCGCTGATGAGCGCGTTCGCGCTGCAGATCGCCGCCGCGCTCGACATGGCGGTGCAGCAGCGCGTGGCGCGGCAGCTGGCCGTCTACGAGGACCGCGACCGGATCGCCCAGGACCTCCACGACCACGTCATCCAGCGGGTCTTCGCCGCCGGCCTGAGCCTGCAGTCGGTGCTGCCGCGCCTGCCCGACCCCGAGGCCCGCACCCGCATCCGGCAGGTCGTGCTGCAGCTCGACGAGACCGTCCGCGACATCCGGACGACGATCTTCGACCTGCACACCACCGATGAGGGGGACCAGTCCGCGAGCGTGCGCCGCCGGGTGCTCGACGTCGTCACCGAGACCGCCGGCCGGGAGCTGCACCCGACCGTCCGGATGTCCGGCGCGGTGGACAGCCTGGTCACCGGGGAGCTGGCCGCCGACGTCGAGGCGGTCGCCCGCGAGGCGGTGAGCAACGCCGCCCGGCACGCCGGTGCCCGGCACGTGACGATCACCCTCGACGTCGCCGACGTGGTCGTCCTCGAGGTGGTGGACGACGGGCGTGGGATCGACCCCCGGGCCGCCCGCAGCGGCCTGCGCAACCTCACCGACCGCGCGCAGCGACGCCGCGGCGGGTGCGACGTCGACGCGCTCCCGGACGGCGGGACGCGGCTGCGCTGGTGGGCGCCCCTGCGCTGAGCCCGGCGCGCCGCTCCCGCGGCTCCGGGGCTCAGGCCGCTCCCGCGGTTCCGGGCTCAGGCCTCCCAGGCCGCCGGCGACGAGCCGCGCAGCTCGGTGGCCAGCACCGCCGCCTGCGTGCGGCGCTCCAGGCCGAGCTTCGCGAGCAGGTGGGAGACGTAGTTCTTGACCGTCTTCTCGGCCAGGAACATCCGCTCGCCGATCTGCCGGTTGGTCAGCCCCTCGCCGATCAGCCGCAGCACCGTGCGCTCCTGGTCGCTGAGCTTGGCCAGCGGCCCGGCCGGCTCCGCCGCCCGCCGCAGCCGGGCGAGGACGGCGGTGGTGGCGGTCGGGTCGAGCAGCGAGCCGCCGGCGGCCACCACCCGGACGCCGCTGACGAGGTCCTGGCCGAGGATCTGCTTGAGCAGGTAGCCCGAGGCCCCCGCCATGATCGCCTCGAACAGCGCCTCGTCGTCGCTGTAGCTGGTCAGCATGACGACCTTCAGCTCCGGCATCCTCGACCGCAGCTCCCGGCAGACCGAGACGCCGTCCCCGTCGGGCAGCCGCACGTCGAGCACGGCGACGTCCGGGCGCAGCGCCGGCACGCGGGCCAGCGCCTCGGCGGCGTTCTTCGCCTCGCCGATGACCGTGATGCCCGGGTCGCTCTCGAGCACGTCGGCCACTCCGCGCCGGACCACCTCGTGGTCGTCGAGGAGGAACACCCGGATCCGCCGGTCAGCCCCGTTTCCGCTCACCACGACCCTCTCCGTCCGCCCAGCAGACCCCGTACCCCGAGGCCGGACGGCACAGGCTAGGGGCCCCATCGGCCCGCGGGGGCAGAGTCCAAGGTCCCGACCCACCCCCGCCGGTGCAGGTCAGCGCCCGCTCGGGCTACCGGGCCACCAGCGACTCGAGGGTCACGGCCGCGAGCAGGCGGGCCCACCACGGCCGCCGTCCGGGCGGCGGGCCGGAACGGGCGCGGCCCCACAGACGCCCGGCCGGGCGCACCGCCACCGCGCCGCCCTTCATGCGAACGCGGTGACCTCGACGCGCCGGGACTCCGGCTCGAACGGGTCGGCGGAGCGGAGTCGGTCCACGGTCGGCCTCCGGTCGGCTCGGCAACGGGCCGTTCGAGCCTCGCAACGGGCGGGCGGCGGGGTCACCGGGTCGCAGGTCCCGGGCCGGCCGCCGGACGCCCCTGTCCGGGGACCGGTCCGGAGGCCCGCGCGGTCACCGGCGCACCGCGGTCCCGAGGACCATCGGGGACGTCGGGGCGGGGACCCGGGTCTGCGGCCACCGGAACCGGCGCAGCCGCTCGACGGGAAAGCCGGCCGCCTCGACGGTGGCCACCGTGTCCCGAGCCGTGTGGCAGCCCCCGCCGATCGTCGGCCAGACCGTCCGGTCGAGTGCCTCCTGCACCCGCGCCAGCGGACCGCCGTCGGCACGGACGTGCTCCCACAGGAGCAGCCGGCCCCCGGGTCGCAGCACGCGGTGCACCTCCGCGAGGGCAGCGGCCGGGTCGGGCACGGTGCAGAGGACCAGGGAGCACACCACCGTGTCGACCGAGGCGTCCTGCGCGGGGAGCCGGTCGGCCGCACCGTCCACCACCGTGACCGGGACGGCCACGCCCTCCGCCGCGCGCGAGGCCTGGGCCCGCAGGTACGGCTCGGGCTCGACCGCCACCACCTCGTCGACCGACGGCGGCAGGTGGGCGAAGTTGGTGCCGGCGCCCGCGCCCACCTCGAGCACCCGTCCGGCGGCGCCGTCGAGGAGCTCGCGCCGCAGGTCGTCGGCGCCGACCCGCTCCATCGCGGTCGCCAGGTGGGTGTAGAAGCGGGCGAAGACCGGGTGTTGGACGGCCGTCATGCCCCCACGTCAGCAGCACCGACGACCGGCGTCCAGGGCCGGAGGTACCGGCCGACGTCCTCAGCCGAGCGCGAGCACCCGCACCAGCAGCCGCGCGGCGTCCCCGCCCTCGGCCGCGGCGACGTCCAGGGCGCCGGGGACGTCGAGGTCGTCGAGCAGCCGGTCGACGACCGCCCGGCTCGCGGCCGCGGAGGACGCCCGCCGGCCGGCGGCGGTGAACAGCGCGTCCAGCCGGGCCTGCGCGCCCTGCAGCAGCTCCGGCCGGTACTCCCACGGCTGCGCCCAGGGGCGGTCGAGCACCAGCAGCCGCAGCACCGGCCCGGTGGTGATCCGCAGCAGGTCGGCGACCAGCGTCAGGTTGCCGGTCGACTTGGCCATCTTCGCGCCGTCCTGCGCCACCGGACCGACGTGCACCTGGGACCGCGCGAACGGGCCGACCCCGGTCGCCGCCTCCACCATCGCCGCCTGCTGCGCGTGGTGCGGGAACGCGAGATCCGCGCCGCCGACCAGGACGTCGACGCCGTGGCCCAGGGTGGCGGTGGCCATGGCGGCGCACTCGGCGTGCCAGCCCGGCCGCCCCCAGCCCCACGGCGAGGGCCAGGCGGGGTCGCGCTCGCCGGAGGGCCGCCACACCGGCACGTCGAACGGGTCCTCGCGCAGCGGGTCGGCCGGGTCGTCGCCGAACTCGGCGGACAGCTGCCGCGCCCGCTCCGCGTCCAGCCCGGAGGACTCCACCACCCCGGCGCCGCGGAAGAAGACGTGTCCCTCCCGGACGTAGGCGCGGTCGGCCGCCAGCAGCGCCGCGGCCAGCTGCTGCACGTGCGGGATGTGGTGCCGGGCGCGGGGCGTGTGCGTCGGCGGCCGGACGGCGAGGGCCCGCATGTCCTGCTCGAAGGCGAACTCCTGGCTCAGCGCGTACTCGTCGTAGTGCCGGCCGTGGGCGTCGGCCGCCCGGGTGAGGACGTCGTCGACGTCGGTCACGTTGCGGCTGCTCACCACGTCGGCCCCCGCGAGCCGCAGCACCGCGCCCAGCACGTCGGCCCACACGAACGTCGACGCGTGGCCGAGGTGGGTCACGTCGTAGGGCGTGATGCCGCAGACGTAGACGCGGGCCGGGCTGGTCACCGGGAGTCGGCGGCCGGCCAGCCGCAGGTCCGCGGTGCGCACGTCGACCGGCTCGTCGATCCGGCCGGCGACGCCGACGACGCCGGAGGAGCTGAGGGGAGGGTGGGGCATGCGGTCATCCTGCCCGCCCGGAGCGGGGCCGGGTCGGAACGGGTCGGGGCGGGGTCGGCACGGCCGGGACGGCACCAGCTCGATACGGGGACCGGGCCCTGTGCCACGGTTCAGCCCATGGTCGCCGTCCTCTCGATCCAGTCGCACGTCGCCTACGGGCACGTGGGCAACTCCTCCGCCGTGTTCCCCCTGCAGCGCCTCGGGATCGAGGTGTGGCCGGTGCACACCGTCCAGTTCTCCAACCACACCGGCTACGGCGAGTGGCGCGGGCGGGTGTTCGACGGGCCCGCGATCGAGGAGGTCGTCGAGGGCATCGCCGAGCGCGGCGTGCTGGGCAACTGCGACGCGGTGCTCTCGGGCTACCTCGGCTCGGCCGACATCGGTCACGCGGTCGTGCAGACGGTGCAGCGGGTGCGAGAGGCGAACCCGGAGGCGGTCTACTGCTGCGACCCCGTCATCGGGGACGTCGGCCGCGGCGTGTTCGTCCGCCCCGGCATCCCGGAGTTCATGCGCGAGGTCGCCGTGCCCGCGGCCGACGTCGTCACGCCCAACCACTACGAGCTCGACGCGCTGTCCGGCCGCACCACCCGCACCCTCGACGAGGTGCGCGACGCGGTGACCGCCGTGCAGGCCCTGGGCCCGCGCGTGGTGTTGACGACGTCGCTGATCACCGACGACACCCCGGAGGACGCCGTCGACCTGCTCGCCTCCGAGGGCGGCCGGCACTTCCGCGTCCGCACGCCGAAGCTCGACGTGTCGGTGAACGGCGCCGGCGACGCGATCGCCGCGCTGTTCCTCGCCCACTGGCTGGCTGGCCGCGACGCGGCGAAGGCGCTGGGGGCGGCCGCGGCCTCCGTGCACGGCTTGCTGCAGCGCACCGAGGACGCCCGGTCGCGGGAGATCCTGCTGGTCGCGGCACAGGAGGAGTTCGTGGCACCCTCTCGCACGTTCGACGTCGTCGAGGTCTGAGAGAGGACCCCCTGCCCCCCACCGTGGAAGGACCCCGTCCCCCTCGCCGCTCGCAGGCTCGCGGCGAGCCTCTGGACGGGGCCGCGGCGGGACCCTGCAGGGGGCCGGACCGCAGGAGGAACTGCCGTGGACCTGCAGCCCGTCCCCTGGCCGCCGGGAGCCCGGTCGGCGACCGTGACCCTGGGCGGCGACCGCGTGCGCCTGCTGGACCTCGGCGGCCCCGAGGACGCCCCGGTCGTGCTGTGCGTGCACGGCCTCGGCGCCTCGGCGATCACCTTCGGCCTGGTCGGTCCGCTGCTGGCCGGCCGGCACCGGGTGCTGGCCGTCGACCTGCTCGCCCACGGCGGCTCGGCGGTCGGCGCCGACGCGGCTGCGGGCAACCGGCGACTGATCGGCCGGGTCGTGGAGTCCGTGGTCGGGACCCCGGTGGTCCTCGTCGGCCAGTCGATGGGCGGCGTGCTGGCGATCCAGCACGCGGCCGAGGCGCCGGACACGGTCCGGCGGCTGGTGCTGATCGGCCCGCCGGTCCCCCGCCCCACCCGGCTGCCGGTCGACCCGATCCTCGCCGCCCGCCGCGCCTTCTTGCGGCTGCCGCCGGTGGAGCGGGCGGTCGCGGCTCGGCTGCGGCGGATGACGCCCGAGGAGGCCGTCGACGCGCAGGTGCGCCAGGCCACCCCGCACGTCGACCGCGTGCCGGCCGACGTGCTGCCGGTCATGGTGGCCGAGACGCGCGAGCGGGCCGCCCGGCCCGACGCCGCCGCAGCCCAGGCGGCCCAGTGGCGGGCGATCACCGGCACGATGGCCGTGCTGGTGCACGCCCGGCGGTTCCGCGAGACGGTCGCCCGGATCAGCGCGCCGACGCTGTACCTGCAGGGCGAGGACGACCCGCTGGCGCCGGTGGCCGCCGCCCGCGCGCTGGCGGCGACCCGGCCGGACTGGCGCTTGGAGGTGTTCCCCGGCGTCGGCCACGTCCCGCACGTGGAGGACCCGCAGGGCACCGCGGACCGGGTCCTGCGGTGGCTGGCCGAGCCGGTGGCCCGACAGGCGGGCGGTACTCCGCGCACCTAGCGTGTCCCGGTGCACCTGTTCCGGACCAAGCCGGTCGAACTGCTGGGGGACGACGGGACCACCGACGGGGCGGACGTCGGCCGGCTGCGGCGCTCGCTCTCCGCCCGCCACCTGGTGGGCTTCGGCATCGGCGTGGTCATCGGCACGGGCATCTTCACCCTCACCGGCGTGGAGGCCCGCGACACCGCGGGCCCGGCCGTGGTCGTCTCCTTCGCCCTCGCGGGGGTCGTCGCGCTGCTCGCCGCGCTCTGCTACGCCGAGCTGGCCGCGGCCGCACCGACCGCCGGCAGCGCCTACTCCTACGCCTACGCCACCGCCGGCGAGCTGGTCGCCTGGGTGATCGGCTGGGACCTCTTCCTCGAGTTCGCCCTCGGCGCGGCGGTCGTCGCCCGCGGGTGGTCGGGTTACGTCGGCAACCTGCTGGACCTGCCGCCGTCGCTGTTCGGCGAGGAGTCGACGGTCAACGTCGGCGCCGCGTTGATCGTCGTCGTGCTCACCGTGGTCGCGGTGCTCGGCGTCCGGGAGTCCGCCCGCGTGACCGGCGTCCTCGTGGTGGTCAAGGTGGCGGTCTGCGTCTTCGTCATCGTCGCCGGCGCCTGGTTCGTCCGCGGGGCCAACCTCACCCCGTTCGTCCCGGCGAGCCGGCCGGCCGAGGAGAGCGGCGGGCTGGCCCAGCCGGTCGTGTCCGCCGTCCTCGGGCTGGACCCCGTGGCCTTCGGGGTCGGTGGGATGCTCACCGCGGCCGCGGTGGTGTTCTTCGCCTACACCGGCTTCGAGGCGGTCGCGAACCTCTCGGAGGAGACCCGCCGCCCGGGCCGCGACCTGCCGCTCGGCCTGCTCGGCACCCTGGGGCTGTCGACGGCGCTCTACATCGGCGTCTCGCTGGTCGTCGTCGGGATGGTCCGCTACGACCGCCTGGACCGTGGGGCGCCGATCGCCGACGCGTTCGACCAGGTCGGCCTCGGCTGGGCGTCGGCGCTGATCGCCCTGGCCGCGGTCGCCGGGCTGACCTCGGTGATCCTCGTGGACCTCATCACCGTCAGCCGGATCGGGTTCGCCATGGGTCGCGACGGGCTGCTGCCGCCGGTCGTCGCGCGGGTCAGCCCGCGCACCGGCGTGCCGGTCCGGATCACGCTCGCCTTCGCCGTCCTCGTGCTGGTCATGGCGACGTTCGTGCCGCTGGGCACGCTGGCCGACCTGGTGAGCATCGGGACGCTGTTCGCGTTCCTGCTGGTGTCGGTGGCCGTGATCGTGCTGCGCCGCACCCGGCCGGAGCTGCACCGGCCCTTCCGGGTGCCGCTCTCCCCCGTGCTACCGGGGCTGGCGGCGCTGGCCTGCCTCTACCTGATGCTCAACCTGAGCATCGAGACCTGGTTGCGCTTCCTGGCCTGGCTGGCGCTCGGCCTGCTGGTCTACGCCTTGTACGGCTACCGCCACTCCCGGGTCGGCGCGCGCGCCGCTCAGGACTGAGTGCCGGCCTCCACGGAGGCCAGCAGGTCCCGCAGCAGGTCCTCCGCCTGGCGCAGCCGGGTGCCGGAGAGCCCGCTGAGCAGCTGCTGCTGGACGGCGAGACCGGCGGTCACCGCCTCGTCGATGAGCGCCCGGCCGGAGTCGGTCAACCGCACCAGAAGCGCGCGGCGGTCGGCGGGGTCGGGGGTGCGCACGAGGTGGCCGGCCCGCTCCAGCCGGTCCAGCCGCCCGGTCATGCCGCCACTGGTCAGCATGAGCGCGCTGGTCAGCCGCCCGGGCGACAGGCCCTCGGGCCCGGCGGCGCGGCGCAGGGTGGCGAGGACGTCGAAGTCCGCGCGGGTGATCCCGAACCGCGCGTAGCACCGCTCCTGGGCGTCACCGGCCATGCGCGCCGCCCGGTAGATCCGGCCGAACACCGCCATCGCGGAGGTGTCGAGGTCGGGCCGCTCGCGGGCCCACTGCTCGACGATGACGTCCACCCCGTCGTGCGCTGCCACGCTCCCATCGTCGCACACATCTCGGTTGACAGATTCACGCTACCGAGTAGCTTGCTACCAAGATACTCGTCCTCGAGAGAGCGGGCGCGATGTCGACCCTCGCCGCGCCGTCCTCCGGCCTCCGGCCCGTCTGGTGGCTGACCGCCGCGACCGCCGTCGCCCCGGTCACCTGGGGCACGACCTACGTCGTGACCACCGAGTGGCTGCCACCGGAACGGCCCCTCCTCGCCGCCACGGTGCGCGCCCTGCCGGCCGGGCTGCTGCTGGTCGCCGCGGGCCGCCGGCTCCCGTCCGGGGCGTGGTGGTGGAAGGCGGCGGTGCTGGGCACGCTCAACATCGGCGCGTTCTTCGCGCTGCTGTTCCTCGCCGCCTACCGGCTGCCCGGCGGCGTGGCCGCGCTCCTCGGCGCAGCCCAGCCGCTGCTCGTCGCGGTGCTCGCCGTGCCCCTGCTGGGCGAGCGGCTGCGCACCCGGACGGTGCTGCTCGGGCTGACCGGCGTCGCCGGCATCGGGCTCGTCGTGCTGAGCAGCGCCGCCCGGCTCGACGCCGTGGGGGTGGCCGCCGGCCTGGCCGGCACGGCGTCGATGGGCGCCGGCGTGGTGCTCACCAAACGCTGGGGCCGGCCGGTCCCGGTGCTGCCGTTCACCGGCTGGCAGCTGGCCGCCGGCGGGCTGGTGCTGCTCCCGCTCACCCTCGCCGCCGAGGGCCTGCCCGCCGGGCTCACCGCGGGGCAGGCCGGCGGCTTCCTCTACCTGGCCACCGTGAACACCGCCCTGGCCTACGCGCTGTGGCTGCGCGGGATCGGCCTGCTGCCCGCCGGGCAGGTCACCTTCCTGGCCCTGCTCTCCCCCGTCGTCGCGGCCGCCGTCGGCTGGGCGCTGCTCGGCCAGGCGCTCGGCCCGGTCCAGCTGCTGGGCGCCGCCCTGGCGCTCACCACCGTCGTCCTCGCTCAGCGCCCGCTCCGGCCCACCCCCTGACCACCGGGCGCCCGGGCGTCACTCCGCCGCGGCCGACGCCGTCTCCCCCTCGCCCTGCCGGCTGCTCGGCGGGCCGATCCAGACGGTCTTGGCGTTGGTGAACTCGTACATGCCGACCTCGGTCAGCTCGCGGCCGTAGCCGCTCTGCTTGACCCCGCCGAACGGCAGCTCCGGATAGCTGGTGACCATCCCGTTGACGAAGGCCATGCCCGACTGCACGTCGCGGATGAAGCGCAGCCGCTCGCCCTGGTCCTCGCTCCACAGGTTGGCGCCCAGGCCGTAGACGTGGTCGTTGGCGATCCGCAGCGCCTCGTCGAGGTCGGCGACCGGGTAGAGCGCGGCGACCGGGCCGAACACCTCCTCGGAGTGCATCGCCATCTCCGGCGTCAGGCCGGTCACCAGTGTCGGCTCGTAGAACCAGCCGGGCCGGTCGACCCGCCGGCCGCCGGTGACGACGGTCGCGCCCTTGGCCACCGCGTCCTGGACGTACCGCTCGACGTCCTCGAGGCCGGACTCGGTGGCCAGCGGGCCCACCTGGGTGTCCTCCGCCATCGGGTCGCCCACGGTGAGCGCCGCCAGCTTCTCGGCGAACAGCCGGGTGAACTCCTCGGCGACGTCGGCGTTCACCATGAAGCGCTTGGCCGAGATGCAGCTCTGCCCGTTGTTCTGGCAGCGCGAGGTCACCGCCACCTCGGCCGCCTTGTCCAGGTCGGCCGACGGCATGACGATGAACGGGTCGGAGCCGCCGAGCTCGAGCACCGTCTTCTTCAGTGCGTCCCCGGCGATCGCGCCCACCGACTGCCCGGCCGGCCCGCTGCCGGTGAGGGTCGCGGCCACCACCCGGTCGTCGCGGATCACCCGCTCGACGGTCGAGGACCCGATGAGCAGGGTCTGGAAGACGTCGGCGGGGAAGCCGGCCTTGCGGAACAGCTCCTCCAGGTACAGCGCGGTCTGCGGCACGTTGCTGGCGTGCTTGAGCAGGCCCACGTTGCCGGCCATGAGCGCCGGCGCGGCGAACCGCATCGCCTGCCAGAGCGGGAAGTTCCACGGCATGATCGCCAGGACCACGCCCAGGGGCTGGTGGACGACGTAGGCCTCGACCGCTCCCACCGCCCCGGCGTCGGCGGGCTGGGGCTGGAGGAACCCCTCACCGTGCTCGGCGTAGTAGCGCAGCGCCTTGGCGCACTTGGCCACCTCCGCCTTCGCCGAGGCGAGCGTCTTCCCCATCTCGGTGGTCATCAGCTCGGCGACGGTCGCGGCGTCGGCGTCGAGGGCGTCGGCCGCCGCGCGCAGCCACCCGGCCCGGTCCCGGAGGGAGGTCAGCCGGTACTGGGCGAAGGCCGCCGCCGCCCGGGCGAGCCGGTCCTCGAGCGCCTCGTCCGAGAGCGGCTCGTAGGTCTTGACCGTCTCGCCGGTGGCCGGGTTGATCGTCGCGATCGCCATGGGGTCCTCCCATCGGTGGTGCTGCGGATGCTCCCCGGGGTCAGGTCTTGCTCTTCCCCTGGGCGCTGGAGTGCTCGTGCCGGTCGTCGCCCGTGCGGACGTGGCGCGTCTGCTTCGAGGCGCCGGTGGTCACCCCCGCCTCGCTGGGCGACATCCCCTCCTTCTTCGCCTGGCGCGCGGCCGCCTGCTGCTCTTCCTGGTTCACTCGCTGCTCATGTCCGCGCGGTTCCCCGCGCGGACCGGCCGCACACCCTCCGTAGCACGTCGGAGGTCCTCCGCACCATGAGTTCCGCGTCGAGGTCGGCGACCGCACGGCGGCGGGCGCGGTCCCCGAGCCGGACCCGGCCCGCGGGGTCGGCGAGCAGCACGCCCAGGGCACCGGCCAGCGCCGCCGGGTCCTCCGGCGGGACCACGACGGCGTCCGCCCCGACCGTCGCCGCGACGTCCCCGACGTCGGTGGCCACGCACGGCAGCCCCTCGGCCATCGCCTCCAGCAGCACCAGCGGCAGCGCCTCCCGCCGGGAGGACAGGCAGAACACGTCCAGGCCGGCGAGGAACCCGCGGACGTCGGTCACGAAGCCGGGGAAGGTGACCGGCAGGCCGGCGGCCGCGGTGCGCAGCCGATCGCCGTCGCGGCCCTCCCCGCCGACGACCACCTCCAGGGCGACGCCGGCCGCGGTGAGCCGCCCGACGGCGGCGAGCAGCACGTCGAAGCCCTTCTGGGCGGTGAGCCGGCCCAGCGCGCCGACGCGCGGCACCGCCCGGCCGGCCGGGCCCGCCGGGTCGGGCGGCACGTCCACCCCGTTGGGGACGACGTGCACCCGGCCGGGCGGCAGTCCGAGGTCGGCGACCAGCTGGTCGCGGGCGCCGGACGCCGGGGTGAGCACCGCGGCCAGCCCGCCGTAGAGCGCCGCCAGGGACCGCCGCCGCGCGCCCGCACCGGTGTCGCCGGCCAGGTGCAGCACGCCGACGGTCGGGGCGACCGACCGGGCGGCCGCGAGCGCGGCGGCGTTGGAGCCCGGGTCGACCAGGTTGACCAGCACGACGTCCGGGTGCTGCGCCGCCAGCGCCGCCCGCACCGCGGGGGCCTCGGCGGTGTGCCGGGCCAGCGGCACGACGGCGCACTCCGCGGGCGCGAACCGGGCGGCGAGCGGCTCGGCGACCACGAGGGACGGCGTCCAGCCGACGCCGGGGAGCCGCCGGAGCAGGTGGGTCAGGTAGACCTCGGCGCCGCCCCAGTTCTCGGAGTCGCAGACCAGCGAGACCCGGCTCACGCCGCGGACCCGGCCAGGTCGCGGGCGGCGGCGAGCACGGCGGCCGGCCGCACCGAGGCGGCGCAGCGGAAGTCGATCGGGCACTCCAGGTGCGGGCACGGGGCGCAGGGCACCCGCGCGACGACGGCGCGGTGCCGCGGGCCCCGGTGCGCCCAGCGCACGGGGTCGCCGGCCAGGAAGACGGTGACGCTGCGCGCCCCGACCGCCGCGGCCAGGTGGGCGGTGCCGGTGTCGTTGCCGACCAGCACCGCGGCGTCGCGCAGCAGCGCCGCGAGGCCGCCCAGGCCGGTCGCGCCGGTCAGGTCGGTCGCGGGGGCGCGCATCGCGGCGGCCACGGCGGCGCCCATCCCCCGCTCCCCCGCGCCGCCCGTGAGGACGACGCGCAGCCCGTCGCCGGCCAGGGCGTCGCCCACCGCCGCGCAGTCGCGCACCGGCCAGCGGCGGGTCGGGGAGGACGCCCCCGGGTGCAGGACCGCGTACCGGCCGGGCACCAGGCCCCAACGCTCGAGGGTGGCCGCGTGCCCGGCCTCGTCGTCCGCCGTGAGGGGGAAGGCCAGCTCGGGCGGCCCGGCCGGCGGCACTCCCAGGTGCTCGAACAGCCGCAGGTGCCGCTCGGCCTCGTGCCGGTCCACCGGATAGCGCAGGTGCAGCCCCTCGGCCCCCTCCGGAACGGTCCACCCGGTCGGCGCGAAGCCGCCGACCAGGCGCGCGCCCAGGGCCGCGGTGACCCGGTTGGCCGCGGGCCGGTCGCCGTAGACCTGCAGGGCCAGGTCGAAGCGGCGGACGACGGCCGCGGCGACGAACGGCGCCCAGCCGGCCGGGTCGGCGGCACGCCCGGGCGGGCGGTCCGGAACGCCGTCCGCCCCGGCGAAGGGCAGCAGGTCGTCCACGCCGCCCAGCCGCTCGACCAGCGGCGCGAGCTCGGGCCAGGTGACCATCGTGATCCGCAGGTCCGGCCGCGCGGCCCGCAGCCGGTGCAGGGCGGGCGCCGAGCACAGCAGGTCACCCAGGCCCACGCGCAGGCGGACCAGGGCCACCCGGCGCACGGCCGGGTCGGCGAGCGGCTGCGCCACCGGCGGCTCCTCCCGTGGTCCCGACGGCCAGCACTCTGCTTCACTGCGGGCTCTCCGACGAGGAGGTCCCGTGCGCCCGTTCGTCCCGCCGGCCGGTGGCCTGCACGTCCTGCGCCTGTGCAGTGTCTTCGAGCCGCCGCCGTCGCACCCGCCGGAGCACCCCGACGGCGGCCCGCCCGGGGCGCTCGCGGCCCGCGCCGCGCGGTTCGACCCGATCGGGGGGATGCAGAACCACACCGCCACCCTGACCCGGTGCCTGGACGCGCAGGGCCACCGGCAGACCGTGCTCACCTCGCGGCTCGGCGGCCCGCGCGACGTCCGCGGCCTGGGTCGCGGCGCCCGGGTGCACCGCACCGGCGCGCCCATCGCGCGGCTGCGCCAGCTGTGGGCGGTCGACGCGCTCCGGGGGGCGCTGCGCCGGCCGGCGGTCGCGGTGGACGTCGTCCACGCCCACCAGGGCGAGGACCTCGCCACCCTGGTGCTGGCCCGGCTGGCCGCCCGGCGGCACCGCTGCCCCCTGGTGGTCACCCTGCACTGCAGCGTCCGGCACACCCTGCGGGGGCGGTCCCTGCGGGCCCGTGTGCTGCGCCGGGTGGGCGGGGCGATCGAGCGGTCGACGCTGCGGCGGGCGGACGCCGTCGTCGTCCTCACCGCCCGGACGGCGGCCGCGCTGCACGCCGACGGCGTTCCCCCCGGGCGGATCAGCACCATCCCGTCCGGCTTCGACCCCGCGCTGTTCGCGGGACGGCAGGCGGACGCCTTCCCCGGCGCCGGGCGGCCGCGGCTGGGGTACGTGGGCCGCCTCGCCCCGCAGAAGCGGGTCGACCTGCTCGTGGCCGCCTTCGACCGGATGCGCGAGGACGCCGTGCTCGTGGTGGTCGGCGACGGACCCGACGGCGACCTGGTCCGGTCGATGGTGGCGGCCAGCCCGCGGCGGGACCGGATCACCGTGGCGGGGTTCGTCGAGCACGCCGCCGTCCCCGCGGTGCTGGCCTCCCTCGACGTGCTGGTCCTGCCCTCCGCGTACGAGGAGATGGGCTCGGTGCTCACGGAGGCCATGGCCGCCGGGCTGCCGGTGGTGGCCAGCGCGGTCGGGGGCATCCCGGAGGTCGTCCGCGACGGCGCCACGGGCCTGCTGGTGCCCCCGGGGGACGCCGACGCGCTGGCCGCCGCGCTGGACCGGCTGGTCGCCGACCCGGACCTGCGGGCCCGGCTGGCCGCGGGCGCCCGCCGGCGCGCGCACGACTACTCCTGGCCGCAGCTGGCCGGGCGGGTCGCCGAGGTGTACGCCCGCGTCCGGGAGGAGGACGAGCTCGCCGAGGCCGCGGCGTGACCGCCGTGGGGGTCCTCGTCCCGGTGCACGACCAGGCCGCGTTCCTCCCCCGCGCGCTGGAGGGCCTGCTGGCCCAGGACGTCGCCGACTGGACCGCGCTCGTGCTCGACGACGGCTCCCCCGACCCGGAGGCGGTCGCCGCCGTCGTGGCCGCCGCCGCCGACCCCCGTGTGCGCCGGGTCCGCTGGCCGGCCAACCGCGGCCTGGGGGCCACCCTGAACGCCGGCCTCGACGACACGGACGCGCCCGTGGTCGCCTACCTGCCCGCCGACGACGTCTGGTCCCCCGGCCACCTGGCCGCCCTGCTGGACTGCCTGGCGGAGCCCGGTGTCGTGCTGGCGCGCAGCGGGCTGACCGAGCCGGCGGGCACTCCCTACGAGCAACTGGTGCAGGTGGCGCACGCCCGCACCCCCGACCGCTGGACCGAGCGGGCCGAGCTGGAGACCGACGACCTGGACCGGCTGATGTGGCGCCGGCTGCGCGCCCGGGGCCCGGCGGCCGACACCGGCCGGACCACCTGCACCTGGACCCGGCACCCGGGGCAGCGCTCGCGGGCCATCCGGGAGTCCTCCGACGGCGGGCTCAACGTCTTCCGCAGCCGCTACCGGGTGCGCCAGCCGCTGCGGTTCGCCTCCACCGACAGCGGGTTCGTCGACGAGGTCGCGCGCTACGCCCGGTTCCGGGACCGGGCGTACCCGGCGTCGGACGACGGGCTGGACGTGCTGCTCGCCGGCGAGCTGGCGTTCAACCCCGAGCGGGTCCTCGCGCTGGCCGAGCGCGGGCACCGGCTGACCGGGCTGTGGACCGCCGACGGCCTGGGCGACTCCACCGTCGGGCCGCTGCCGTTCGGGCACGTGCCCGACGTCGACCGCGACCGGTGGCGCGCGGCGGTCCGGGCCGACCCGCCCGACGTGGTGTGGGCCCAGCTCAACTGGCGGGCGGTGCCGTTCGCGCACGCCGTCCGGTCGGCGGTCCCGGACCTGCCGTTCGTGTGGACGTTCAAGGAGGCGCCGCAGCGCACCATCGCCCGCGGCGAGTGGCCGCTGCTCGCCGACCTGGTGGCCGGCGCCGACGCCTGCCTGCTGGCCACCGAGGAGGAGCGCGACTGGTTCGCCCTGGCGCTGCGCGGGCGGGTGGACCCCGCGCGGCTCGGCGTCCTGGACGGCGACCTGCCCAAGCGCGACTGGCTGGTCGCCCCGCTGTCGCCGAAGCTCTCCGACCGCGACGGCCGGCCGCACACCGTGGTCGTCGGCCGGCCCGCCGGCCTGGACCTGGACTGGGTCCTGGCGCTGGCACACCGCGGCGTGCACACCCACCTGTACGGCCAGGTGCGGGCGCCGGGGCCGAAGGGCTCCTGGACCGGCTGGCTGGACGCCGCGCGGGCCGCCGCCCCGTCGTTCGTGCACGTGCACCCCGCGGTCGGGCCCGAGGACTGGGTGCGCGAGCTCTCCCGCTACGACGCCGGCTGGCTGCACCGCTTCCGCAGCGGCAACGGCGGGGACCTGCGCCGGGCGAGCTGGGACGACCTCAACTCCCCCGCCCGGCTGCCGGTGCTGCTCGCCGCCGGGCTGCCGCTGCTGCAGCCGGCCAACCCCGGGTCGGTCGTGTCGGTGGAGCGGGTGCTGCGCCGCGACGGCACCGGGCTGTTCTACGCGACCGCCGACGACGTGGCCGGCGCCCTGGCCGGGGAGCTGGCCGGCCGCCGCGGGCGGGCGGCGGCGCTGACGGTGCGGGAGCAGCACACCTTCGACGCGCACGCCGACCGGCTGGTCGCGCTGTTCCGGTCGCTGCTCTAGGAGGGCGTGCCCGTCGTGGGCCCGCTGTCGTCCGGCTGCCGCTGCGGCTCCCGCTGCTCGCTCGGCTGCTCGGCCGCGGCCTTGTGCCGGCCGGGGATGCGGACCAACCGGCGCACGAACCGGCCCTCGACGCGGCGCGGGGAACCGTGGCCGTTCGGGTGCGGCAGCCGGTCGACCACCCACGCCGGGAGGTGCACGTGCGGGAGGTGCGGCAGGTGCGGGTGCGGGAGGTGGGGGTGCGGCAACCGACGGGTGGGCTGCGGAGCGCGGTGCGCCATCAGGACGGCCACCCGGGCATGCCGCTCCCGGGCCCGGATCGCGGCCTGGGCCGCCCGGTGGTTGCGCTCCCAGCGGGCGGTGTTGCTGCGCGCCAGCACCACCACGAGCGCGGTCATGAACGCGAAGCCGACGACACTGACGATCGCCCACCCCATGACGGCCCCTCCTCTGAGGCCGCCGCGCAGCCCGGTCCCCCGGCGTCCGCGGCGCTGATGCGGACGATCCCCCCTCGCCGCATCCGGAACAAGTCCGTCTCTCACGACGCGCGGACGACACGCCGGGGACACGCTGGGAAGGCGCGGCGGCGCCCGGTCAGGCGCCGTCGAAGCGGAGCACCGCCTGCAGCGGCGGGGCCGCGAGCCGGCGCCCGGCGAGGTCGGCCAGCAGCCGCGGCCCCTCCTCGAACGGCAGGACGTCGGTGACCAGGTGGGCGCGCAGGTCCGCGCCGCGGGCCCGCAGCAGGTCGAGGGTGACCTCGGCCAGCGCGGCCCGCGGCCAGGCGTCGGCCATGCCCCGCGGCACCCGGCCGATCTGTGCGCAGACGACGGCGAGGCCGTTGTGGTGGAACTCCTCGCCGAGCCGCACCGCCGCCGCACCGGCCTGGTAGAAGCCGAGGTCGATGACGGTGCCCTGCGGGCGCAGCGACTTGAGCCCGGTGGCCAGCGCCGTGTCGTGGCCCTGGCACTGCAGGACGACGTCCGCGCCGGCGTCCCCCGGGCCGTGCCGCCACCGCTGCTTGACCGCCCGCCACGCGGTCCCGGCCGCGTCGTCGAGGGTGGCCAGCCCCAGCGCCTCGGCGACCGCCCGCCGCTGCGCCGACCCCTCCACGACCACCACCTCGGCCGCGCCGTGCCGGACGGCGAGCAGGGCCGAGAGCAGCCCGATGACGCCGGCACCGGTGACCAGCACGCAGCGCCCGCGCACCCCGGCGTCCACCGCGGCGCCGGGCCCGGCGAGGTCGGCCGCGGCGTGCAGCAGCCCGTTGACGCAGATCGGCCCCATCTGGGCGAGGTAGACGCCCAGCAGCGGATCGAGGTCGTCGGGCACCGGGACGACGGCCTTGCGCGCGGGGTCGGCGCAGCACCCGGTGCGGTGCCCGTAGGCCATCGCCACCCGCGACCCCTCGGCCAGCTGCGGCGTCCGGCTCTCGGTGACCAGCCCGACCTCCATGTAGCCGAGCCCGCGGACGGGGTACGCCTTGCGCGGTCCCTCGGGATCGAAGGCCCGCCGCTCCGGATCCCAGTGCAGCTGGAAGTGCGGATCGGTGCCGCGCACGATCGCCACCTCCGTGCCGGCGCTGACGCCGCTCCACTCGGTGCGCACCCACGCCTGGCCCGGGCCGGGCTCGGGCTCCTCGTCGTCGAGCAGCTCAGGTCTGCCCGGGCCCACCACACCGATCGACCGGACCGGCCGTCCGCTCATCCCCGTCCCCGTCCCCTCGGTCAGCAGGCCGGCCGCACGGCCGTCCCCTCGCGCGCGGCCCGGTCGGCCGCCCACGCCAGCGCGTGGGTGCGCAGGGCCTCGGCGTAGGGGACGCGCACCCGCTCCGCCCGGCCCAGCAGCACGTCCACGAACTCGCGGTCCTCGGCGGCGATGGGGTCGGCGTCGGTGCGGTGCACCTCCTCGCCGTCAGCGGTGACCACCCGCAGCTCGTGGTCGTCGAGGCTGCGCTCACCGACCTCGACGACCTGCCCGTCGGCCACCACCTGCAGGCCGACGGCGTTCCGCCAGCCCAGGACCCGGGTGGAGGAGATGCTGCCGACCGCGCCGGAGGCGAACGTCAGCACGGCCACGGCGGCGGTCGCGACCTCCCCCTCGTCGGCGGCCGGGCGCTCGGCGGCCGCTACCGAGACGACCTCACCGGCGAGCACGCGGGCCAGGTCGAACAGGTGCGTCGTCTGCTCCAGCACCTGGCCGCCGGACCCCTCGCGGCGCGGCCACCAGGCCACCCCGGGGGTCTTGTCCTGCCAGCACCCGGTCACGAGCCGCGGCGTGCCCGGCGGCAGCAGCGCGGCCGCGCGCTGGACGACGTCCAGGTGCCGCCAGTGGTAGCCGACCGCCGTGGTCAGCGAGCGCTCCTCGACCCGGCGGGCCACCTCGCGCGCGGTGTCCAGGTCCAGCGCCAGCGGCTTCTCGACGAAGAAGGGCAGTCCCCGGTCGACCGCCGCCGCCTCCAGCGGACCGTGCGCGAACGGAGGCACGCACAGCCACACCGCGTCGAGCTCCTCGCCCGCCAGCAGCGCCGCGCCGTCGGGGAGGGCGCGGGCCCCGACGCGGGCGGCGGCCACCTCGGCCCGCTCGCGCACCGGGTCGGCGACCGCCACCACCTCGACCTCCGGGAGGCCCGACAGCGCCGCCAGGTGCCGGCCGGCGATGAAGCCGGTGCCCACCACCCCGACCCGCAGCCGGCTCACCGGCGGGCTCCGCACAGGGCCGCCTCGTAGACCGCCGCGGTGGCCCGGGCCATCCGCTCCCGCGTGTGGCAGGCCAGGTAGCGGGCCCGGCCACCGGCGCCCTGGCAGCGCCGCAGCTCCGGATCGGCGAGCAGGCGGGCGAGGGCGCCGGCCAGGGCCGCCGGGTCCCCCGGCCGGACCAGCGCTCCCGTGGTCCCGTCCACCACGACCTCCTCGGTGCCGATGACGCGGGTGCCGACCACCGGCAGCCCGGCCTCCATCGCCTCCAGCGCCACCAGGGGCATCCCCTCGTGCCGCGAGGGCAGGGCGAAGACGTCGGCGGCGGCCAGCAGCTGGCGGGCGTCGGTCCGGTGACCGGCGAACCGCACCGCGCCGCCGACGCCGAGCGCGGCCGCCCGCTTCTCCAGCGCCTCGCGCAGCGGCCCGTCCCCGACGAGGACGACGGCGAGGTCGGGGAAGCGCGCCAGCAGCTCCGGCACCGCGTCGACCAGGTGCTCCTGCCCCTTCATGTGCGTCAGCCGGCCGACGGTGAGGACGACCGGCTGCACCGGGTCCAGGCCCAGCGCGGCGCGGGCGGCGGGGCGGCCGATCGGGTCGCGCAGCGGCGCGACCCCGTTGGGCACGGTCGTGACGCGCTCCGGGGGGACGCCGACGCGCTCGTAGGTCCGGCGCAGCCCCTCCGACACCGCGATCAGCCGGTCCACCCCCTCGATCGCGCGGGCGTAGGCCCGCCGCTTGCGCGGGTGCGCCAGCAGGAAGGGCAGGTGCTGGGTCTGCACGACCGCGGGGCAGCCCGCGCGCCGGGCCAGCCGGACGCCGTCCCAGTTCTCCGCGCCGGTGCCCACGTGGCAGTGGAAGACGTCGGCCGGGTGCGCCGCGAGCCACCCGGTGACCACCCCGGCGAAGCACGGGTCGCGCGGCGAGGGCAGCTCGACGGTGCGGGCGCCGAACGCCGCCGCGCGGTCCAGCAGCCGCCTGCCGGCCACCGTCGGCCGCATCATGAACGCCACGTCCGCGGCCCCGGCGAACTCCACCACGAGGTCGACCATGTGCGCACCCATCCCGGACGGGTCGGTCGACGGCGTGTAGAGGCAGATGGACCGACGTCCGCGCACAGGCTGCTCCCCACGGCTCACGGCTCACGGGTCGGAGCCGGGGCTCAGGAACCTAGTGCCGCGGTGGCCTGCGGGAACAGGGCGTTCGCGCCGCCGAGGACGTCCCGGGCGTGTCGCCGACCGTCCCGGGACGCCCGGGTTCAGGCCGGCATGCGGATGATCGGCTTGACGACGGCGCCGCTGTAGGAGGCCTCCAGGGCGTCCCCGATCCGGTCCAGGGGGAAGTACTCGACGAGCCGGTCGAAGGGGAACCGACCCTGCGCGTACAGGTCCATGAGGGCAGCGATGAGCGCCTGCCCGCGGCCGCTGCCCCCGAGGGTGCCGCGGATCGTCTTGCCCCACAGCGTGCTCACGTGGTCGGCGGTGAACTCCGCGCCCGCGGGGGCCCCGCCGATGAGCAGCGCCGTCCCCAGCATGCCGACGGAGTCGATCGCCTGGCGGATGACGCCGACGTTGCCGGTGCAGTCCAGGGCGGCGTCCGCCGGCCCGCCGCAGATGTCCGTCACCGCCGCCACCGCGTCGGTGTCGGTGGCGTCGATCGTGTGGGTGGCGCCCAGGTCGGTGGCCAGCCGCAGCCGGGCGGCGTGCCGGTCGACGGCGATGATCGTGGTGGCCGCCGAGTTGCGGGCGGCCATGACCGCGGCCAGGCCGACGGTGCCCGCCCCGTACACGACGATCGAGCTGCCCGGCTGCGGGCGCAGGGTGTTGAACACCGCGCCCGCCCCCGTCGCCAGGCCGCAGGCCAGCGGGCCCATCAGCTCCACCGGCAGCCCCGCCGGGATCGGCACGAGCGACGAGGCGCTGGTCATCGAGTAGGTGGCGAACGAGGACTGGCCGAAGAAGTGGCTGCTCAGCGGGGCGCCGCCGGCCGTGCGCAGGGCCGAGGCGCCGTCCAGCCGGTGGCCCGCCCCGACCAGCTCGCCGAGCCGCAGGCAGTACCGGGGCTCGCCGGCCAGGCAGTTGCGGCAGTCGCCGCAGTACGGCCAGCCGAGCACCACCGCCTGGCCCTCGCGGACGCCGGTCACGCCCTCCCCGACGGCCACCACCGTGCCGGCCCCCTCGTGCCCCAGGACGCCGGGCAGCGGGAAGGGCAGGTCGCCGTCGCGCGCGATGCCGTCGGTGTGGCAGAAGCCGGTGGCGGCGACCTTGACGAGGACATCGCCGGGGCCGGGGTCGTCGAGCTGGACGTCCTGGACGACGAAGGGGCCGTGCAGCTCCTCGACGACGGCGGCGGTGATCTCCACGGGTGTCCTCCTGGCAGGGGTCGGCGGGTGTCGGGCGGCGGCCGGCGACGCGACGGGCCGGCCGGGCGGGGTCAGAGGTCGAGCACCAGCTTGGGGCACGCGGCCCGGGACACGCAGATGAACATGGTGTCGTTCGCCTGCTGCTCCTCGACCGTGAGCAGAGAGTCGCGGTGGTCGACCTCGCCCTCGAGCACCGCGGTCTCGCACGTGCCGCAGGTCCCCTCCTGGCAGGAGGAGAGCACCGGGATGCCGGCCGCCTCGACGACGTCCAGGATCGACGTGTCCGGCGGCACGGTCAGGGTCAGGCCGCTCTGCGCCAGCTCCACCTCGAAGGAGTCGGTCCGGACCGGCTCGCCGACCTCCTTGGGCGCGAAGCGCTCCACGTGCAGGGAGCCCGGCGGCCACGCCCCGCAGTGCTGCTCCACCGCCTGCAGCAGCGGCTCGGGGCCGCAGCAGTAGACGAGGGTGTCGGGGCGGGGCGTGCCCAGGATGGCCGGCAGGTCGATGAGGCCGACCTCGTCCTGCGGATGGAGTGTGACCGGGGTGTCGGTCAGCGCCTCCAGCGACTCCAGGAAGGCCATCGACCGCCGGCTGCGGCCGCCGTAGTGCAGCTCGACCTCGGCCCCGGCGGCCTGGGCGGCGCCCATCATCGGCAGCAGCGGCGTGATCCCGATGCCGCCGGCGACGAAGACGTAGCGCCGCGCGGGGAGCAGCGGGAAGTTGTTGCGCGGGCCGCGCACGTCGACCTCGTCGCCCTCGGTCAGCTCGTCGTGCACGTAGGCCGAGCCGCCGCGCCCCTGCGGCTCGCGGAGCACGCCGATCCGCCAGACCGACCGGTCGTCCGGGTCGCCGCACAGGGAGTACTGCCGGGTGAGGCCGTTGGGCAGCCGGAGGTCCAGGTGCGCCCCCGGCGCCCAGGCCGGGAGCTCGGCTCCGGACGGGTTCCGCAGCTCGAGGACGACGACGCCCTCGGCGCCCTCGGTGCGGGACGCGACCTGCAGCCGCAGGTCCACCTCGTCGTGCGTCGTGTGCACGGCTCACTCCGTTTCCATGACGGGCTGCCCGCCGCCCCGGACGGCGGGCCGGGGACGTGCTGCGCGCGGGCCGGGGACCGGACCGGTGGCGCCACCGTGACACAGGCCACGGCGCCCCGGCTCAGCGCCCACGGTGACCGCACCGGCCGCTGTCGCGGTACCCACCTCTCGATGGATGAGAAGCCGGTCCCCCGATCGTGCGCGGTCCGCCGGGAAGCAGCAACGCGAGCGGCAGCAGGCCCGGCCGGCGTGCCGGACGGGCCTGCTGATCGATCGGGGGTGTCACCCCCGGGACCCACCGCACCGGCGGACGACCGCCGGAGCCGGGCCGGTCACTCCTGGGGCAGCAGCCCCTCGATGTCGAGCTCGTCCTCCTCGAGGAGGCCGGCCTCGACCATGAGCTCGCCCATGCGCTCGATCTGCTCGCGCCGCAGGTCGGTGCCGAACTCCTCGATCCCGACGGTCGCCATCGCCCCGGGCGGGGTCTGCAGGAACTCCTCGGCCTCCGTGCGGACGGCGTCGGGGTTGGCGTCGGCCCACTCGAGGGTCTCCTCGAGCGCCGCGGTGAAGTCCTCGACCAGCTGCGGGTCGGACTCGGCCAGCTGCGCGGAGGTGAAGAACAGCTGGGTCGGGTGGCCGGGCACCGACTCCTGGCTGGAGTAGCTCGCCACCGGGTGGCCGGCGTCGATCAGCCGGGACAGGAAGGGCTCGGGGACCCAGACGGCGTCGACGTTGCCGGCCTCCAGGGCGGCGGGCATGTCCGGGAAGCCAAGCTCGACGTACTGGATGCCCGACGGGTCACCGCCGGCCTGGCGGACCGACTCGTCGATGGTCAGCTGGCCCATGCCGTTGAGCGTGTTGACGGCGATCCGCTTGCCGGCCAGGCCGGCCGCGTCGGTGACGCCCGAGTCGCGGTGCGCGACGACGCCGTTGACGTCCTCGCCCTCGGCGTGCGTCGAGGTCCAGTGGCCGATGACCCGGACGTCGAGCCCCTCGCCGCGCGCCTGCAGCAGCGAGACCGGGTTGCTGGTGGCGAACTCCATCTCGCCGGATGCGACGGCCGGCAGCAGCGCCGCACCGCCCTGACCGGTCTCGATGGTGACCTCGATGTTGCGCTCCTCGAAGAAGCCCTGCTCGATGCCGCCCTGCAGGGCGCCGGTGACGGCGACCGGGAGCAGACCGGCGGTGACCTGGCGGACCTCGGCCTCGCCGCCGCTCCCACCGGAGCCGCCGGACGCCTCGTCGTCGCCTCCCCCGCACGCGGCGAGCACGAGCGTCGTCGCGGCCAGCACGGGGACCCACTTGCGGAGCATGTGCTCTCCCAAACTCGAAATCGCTGAGAAACTCAACGGTTGACGATCTGAATGATGCCCGTCACAGGGCCCGAGGGCAAGTACCGCCCGCTAGCCGCGCAGCGCCGGGTCGCCGCCCAGCACCAGCCGGCCGAGCAGACCGCGCAGCAGGTCCTGCTCCTCGGCGCTCAGCTGCTCCAGCTGGCCGCGATGGGCCTCCGCGACCGACCGCTCGGCGCGACCCCGGACCGCACGACCTGCCGCGGTGCCGCAGACCAGCTTCGTGCGCCGGTCGCTCTCCGACGGGCGGCGCTCGACGAGGCCGGCCTCGGTGAGCTCGTCGACCAGCAGGACCACCTGGCTGGGGTCGAGCCCGAGGGCCTCGGCCAGATCGCGCTGGGACATCCCGTCGCCCGAGTCGCAGGCCAGCAGGAGGGCGGAGTAGGAACGGACCCGCAGGCCGTGGACGGTGAGCGCGGCGTTGGTGGCCCGCACCAGGGAGCCGCTGGCGCGGGAGAGCAGGTAGCCGACGTCGTCGGTGAGCGAGGTGCTGTCCATGAGGACCTCCATCGTTGACGTCGTCCACGATAGCGGCCCCGCGTCGTTCCACCACCCCACCGGACGACCGGCGGCCGGTCGGCCCGACCTGCGCTCGTGTTCCCCGGCGGTTGTCGCGGGAACCGCCGGTCAGGGCAGGCGGTAGGCGGCGTCCGGGACGTCGGTGACGAACATGTGCCCGGGCGCGTGCGTGATCGCGAACGGCGGGCGCGAGGCCATGAGCGCCGCCTGCGGGGTGACCCCGCACGCCCAGTAGACCGGCACGTCGCCGTCGTGCGCGTCCACCGGGTCGCCGAAGTCGGGCCGGGCGAGGTCGGCGATGCCCAGCGACCCGGGCGGGCCCACGTGCACCGGCGCCCCGTGCACCTGCGGCATCCGGGCGGTCACCTGGACGGCGGTGGTCACCAGCTCGCCGGGGACCGGCCGCATCGTCACCACCAGCGGCCCCGACAGCCGGCCGGCCGGGCGGCAGGCGCGGTCGGTCCGGTACATCGACACGTTGCGGCCCTGCTCGATGTTGCGGACCGGCACGCCGGCGTCCAGCAGCGCGGTCTCGAAGCTGAAGCTGCAGCCGATGAGGAAGGCGACCAGGTCGTCGGTCCAGAGGTCGCCGACCTCGGTCGGCTCCCCGGCCAGCTCACCGTTCCGCCAGACCCGGTAGCGGGGCAGGTCGGTGCGCAGGTCGGCGTCCGGCGCGAGCACGGTGCGCGGCGACCCGGCGTCGCCGACGTCGAGCAGCGGCACCGGCCGCGGGTTGCGCTGGGCGAAGAGCAGGAAGTCGTAGGCCCAGTCCCGCGGCAGGACCACGAGGTTGGCCTGGGTGAACCCCGGCGCCAGGCCCGAGGTCGGGACGGCGGACCCGGCCCGGCAGGCGGCGCGGACGTCGGCGGGACCGGCGGCGGAGGCCAGCTGCGTCATCCCGCCATGCTCCTCTGAGCCTCCCTCCCCCGCTCCCGCGTTGCCGGGCTCCGCGACGGGCCCTAGCGTCTCGACCGGCGCACCCGGTCATCGAGCCGTTCGGGTGAGGGGGACGGATGGACCTGAACTCCGACCTCGGCGAGGGCTTCGGCCAGTGGCAGCTGGGCGACGACGAGGCGCTGCTCGCCATCGTGACCAGCGCCAACGTCGCCTGCGGGTTCCACGCCGGCGACCCGGGGATCATGCGCCGGGTGTGCGCGCAGGCCGCGGCCGCCGGGGTGGCGATCGGCGCGCAGGTCTCCTACCGCGACCTGGCCGGCTTCGGGCGACGGTTCATCGACGTCGTCCCGGAGGAGCTGACCGACGACGTCCTCTACCAGCTCGGCGCGCTGGAGGCCTTCGCCCGCGTCGCCGGCACCCGGGTCCGCTACGTCAAGCCGCACGGCGCGCTCTACAACGCGATCGTCACCCACGAGGAGCAGGCCGCCGCCGTCGTCCGGGCCGTCGCCGAGTACGACCGCCGCCTGCCGGTCCTCGGGCTGCCCGGCTCGGCCTGGCTGCGGCTGGCCGAGGAGGCGGGGCTGACCGTCGTCCGCGAGGCCTTCGCCGACCGCGCCTACACCCCCGAGGGCACCCTGGTCTCCCGCCGGCTGGACGGCGCGGTGCTGCACGACCCCGACGAGATCGCCGACCGCTGCCTCGCCATGGCGCGCGGGGAGCCGATCGCCGACGTCGACGGCTCTCCGCTGGTCATCCGGGCCGAGTCCATCTGCGTGCACGGCGACACCGCCGGCGCGGTGCGCATCGCCGAGCGGGTGCGCGCGACCCTCACCGGGGCCGGCCTCGAGCTGGCGCCGTTCGCCCCCTGATGCGCCTCCGGCCGAGCGGGTCCACGGCGCTGCTGGTCGAGGTGGACGACCTCGACGAGGTGCTGGGGCTCTACGCCGCGCTCACCGCCGAGCCGCTGGAGGGCGTCGTCGACGTCGTCCCCGCGGCCCGCACCGTCCTCCTGGTCACCGACCCGGCGGTCACCGAGCTGGCCGCCGTCGAGCATGCGGTGCGCCGGGTGCGGCCGCGGCCGGGCGCCGACCGGGGTGGTGAGCTGGTCGAGCTGCCGGTGGTCTACGACGGCGAGGACGTCGGCGACGTCGCCGCGCACCTGGGCGTGGAGCCGGCGGAGGTGGTGCGCCGGCACACCGGGACCGAGTGGACGGTCGCCTTCTGCGGCTTCGCCCCCGGCTTCGGCTACTGCACCCCCGCCGGGGAGCCGTGGCACGTGCCCCGCCGGGAGACGCCCCGCACGCGGGTCCCGGCCGGGGCGGTGGCGCTGGCCGGGGAGTTCAGCGGCGTCTACCCGCGCGAGTCCCCCGGCGGGTGGCAGCTGGTCGGCCACACCGACGTGCCGGTGTTCGACCTGTCCCGGGACCCCGCCGCGCTGCTGCGCCCGGGCGTGCGGGTGCGGTTCGTGGAGTCGACGTGAGCCGCTGCCTGACCGTCCTGGCGACCGGACCGCTCACCACGGTGCAGGACGCCGGCCGGCCCGGGCAGGGCGCACTGGGCATCGGCCGCTCGGGCGCCTGCGACCGGGCCGCCGCCGCGCTGGCCAACCGGCTGGTCGGCAACCCGCCGGACGCCGCGGTGCTGGAGTCGACGCTCGGCGGGCTGGCGGTGCGGGCCGGCGCCGACCTGCTGGTGGTCACCACGGGCGCGCGGTGCGCCGGCTCGCCGGCGCACAACGCGCCGCTGCGCCTGGCGGCCGGCGCCGAGCTGCGGCTGGGCCCGCCCGGGTCGGGGCTGCGCACCTACCTCGCGGTCCGCGGCGGGATCGCCGTCCCCCCGGTGCTCGGCAGCCGGTCCACCGACCTGCTGTCCGGCCTGGGCCCGCCGGTCGTCGCGGCCGGCGACGAGCTGCCCGTCGGCGACGCGGCCGGCGAGCTGCCGGGGGTGGACCTCGCCCCCGTGCCCGAGCCCCCCGGCGGGGAGGTCACGGTGCAGGTGCTGCCGGGCCCGCGCGCGGACTGGTTCCCCGAGGCGGCGGCGGCCGCGCTCACCGGCACCGCGTGGACGGTCACCGGCGAGAGCAACCGGATCGGGCTGCGGCTGGACGGCGCCCCGCTCGAGCGCGCCCGCGCCGGCGAGCTGGCCAGCGAGGGCATGGTCCGCGGCGCGCTGCAGGTCCCGGCGTCCGGACTGCCGGTGCTGTTCCTCGCCGACGCCCCGGTGACCGGCGGGTACCCGGTCATCGGTTACGTCGCCGACCCCGACGTCGACCGCTGCGCCCAGCTGCGACCGGGCCAGACCCTCCGCTTCCGGGGGACGGTGCGGGCCGGCTGACGCGCCGCCCTGCCAGACTCGCCACGTGGGACGGGTCCGGACCGGCGAGTCGGTGCTCTCCCGCGCCATCCGGATCTTCGACGCCTTCTCCCCCGACGAGAAGGTCCTGCAGGTCTCGGAGATCGCCCGCCGCACCGGCCTGCACGTGGCCACCGCGTCCCGGCTGATCGCCGAGCTGGTGGCGCACGGGCTGCTGGAGCGTGGCCCCGACCGCGAGGTGCGGGTCGGCGTCCGGATGTGGGAGCTGGCCGCCCGGGCGTCGCTCACGCTGTCGCTGCGCGAGGCGGCCATGCCCTACCTGGAGGACCTGCACGCCGTGGTCGGCCACCACGCGCAGCTCGGCGTCCGGGACGGGGACGACGTCCTGTTCGTCGAGCGGCTGTCCGCGCGCGACGCGGTCATCAACTACTCCCGGATCGCCGGCCGGCTGCCGCTGCACATCTCCTCGTCCGGCCTGGTACTGCTCGCCTACGGGCCGGTCGAGCTGCAGGAGCGGATCCTGTCCCGCCCGCTGGAGCAGCACACCGCACGCACCATCACCACGCCCGAGCGGCTGCGGACGACGCTGGCCGAGGTCCGCCGCCAGGGCTACGTCATCACTCCTGGCCACGTGCACGACGACGCCGCGGGGGTGGCGGTGCCGGTGCGCAACGGCCTGCAGGAGGTCGTCGCCGCCCTCTCGGTGATCGTGCCCAACGACGGCCGGGCCGCGACGCAGGTCCCTGCGCTGCTGGCCGCCGCCCGCGGCGTGACCCGCTCGCTGTCGACCGGCGCGCCGCGGCACTGAGCCCCGCCCTGCCCTGTGGTCCGGGTGTGTGACTTCGGTCATTCAGTCCGCCCTGCCCGGCCCAGACGATGTGGGTCGGACCACACCCGGTCCAGGGGAGAGGAGGGCGTGCCGTGCTGGGACGGGACCCTGCGTCCTCCTCGCCTCTCCCGCGCCCGGGGGACGGCGGCTCACCGCTCGCCGACGGCCACCGCGTGCAGCGCAGCGGGATCGAGCAGGCGCACCCCCTGCTGCGAGCGGCCGACGAGGCCGTCCTCGCGCAGGCCCCGCAGCGCGCGGGCCACCACCTCCCGGACGGATCCGATCGAGTCGGCCATCTCCTGCTGGTCGGCCACCACGACCAGACCTTCCTCGTCCTGTTGGGCGAGGTCGAGCAGGTGCCAGGCGACGCGGCGGCGGATCGTCCCGAAGACGTTCGTCGCGGACATCTCGATGACCTCGGAGCACACCTGGCCGGCCTCCCGCGCCAGCAGCCACGCGACGCCGGCGTCGTTGCGGGCTACGCGCGTGACCGCGTCGACCTCGAGGAAGAGGACGTCGCAGCCCGTGACCGCCTCGGAGTCGACGACCTGCCGGTCCGCGATCACCGAGATGATCCCGGTGAAGTCGCCGCGCCGGGCATAGCGAACTGTCGCGCGGCGGCCGTCCGGGGACGAGATCAGCACCCGGGCCAGCCCCGACACGACGAGGGCCAGGCGGGGCGCTCCGCCACCGCGGTAGATGACCTGCCCGGCGGGGACCGAGGCCGCCGTGGCTCCCTGCCGCAGCCTGGCCTGGACGGCGGGGTGCAGGGTCCCGAAGACGCTCTCGGCCCACGCACCGTCCACCGAGGCAGGGTCGCCCGCGAACCGACGGGCACGGGCCGTTCGAACCGATGACATCGACGTCACTTCCGCTGCGGAGGGCCCAACCGCCGCGGTCAACGTACTACGCGCTCCAGCGACGCGATCCGGCTTGCGCCGCTGCCCTGCCGACCACCCACCACCAGGAGGAAGCCATGTGCACCAACCCCGGGACAGGGCCGTCGTGACAGGGCGCCCGGCGACGTCCGTGATCGTCGTGGGGGGCGGCATCGGCGGAACCGCGACCGCCCTCGCCCTGGCTCGGCGCGGCTGCACGGTACGGCTGCTCGAGCAGGCCCCGGAGTTCGGCGAGGTCGGAGCCGGGCTCCAGGTGGGCCCCAACGTCATGCGGGTCCTCGACCGGCTCGGCGTCATGGACGCGGTCATGGAGATCGCCTTCCTCCCGCGGAGCCTGGTCCTGAAGGACGCCCTCGACGGCAGCGAGGTGACCACCGTCGACCTCGGCGACGCCTTCCGCCGTCGCTTCGGCTACCCCTACGCCACCATCCACCGCGCCGACCTCCACGCGGTCCTGGTCGACGCCTGCCGGGACACCGGCCGCGTCCTCCTGGAGCCGAGCCGGCGGGTCACCGGGTTCAGCCAGGACGGCACGGGTGTCGAGGTCCTCTGCGAGGGTCAGACGGAGCCGAACCGGGCCGACGTGCTGATCGCCGCGGACGGGCTCTGGTCGCAGACGAGGTCGGTGATCGTGGGCGACGGCGACCCGCGCGTGACCGGGCAGGTCGCCTACCGAGCCGTCCTCCCGCGCGCCGAGGTGGACGACGACCTGTACTCGGAGTCGGTCGTCCTCTGGGCCGGCCCCAAGCTCCACCTGGCCCACTACCCGCTGCGACGCGGCGAGCTGTTCAACATGGGCGCGATCTTCCACAGCCTCCGCTTCGACGCCGGCGCCAACACCTACGGCGACCCGGACGAGCTGCACGAGCGCTTCGCGGTCACCTGCGACCCTGTCCGCCGCCTGGTCGCCCGGATCGAGGAGTGGCGGATGTGGGTGCTCCGCGACCGGGAGCCCGTCGCCACCTGGACCGACGGGCGGGTCGCGCTCCTCGGCGACGCCGCGCACCCGACGCTGCAGTACCTCGCACAGGGCGCCGGCATGGCGATCGAGGACGCCTGGGTGCTGGGCGAGCTGCTCGGTCAGGCCGACGACGCGCCGTCCTGGTTGAGGGCCTACCAGGACCAGCGCTCCGTGCGGACCGCCCGGGTCACCCTCCTCTCCCGCCTCTACGGCGAGCTGTACCACGCCGACGGGATGGCGCGGGAGGTCCGGCGGGACATGCTGCGCGGCTGGGAGGGCCCGAGGACCCACGAGAGCTTCGCCTGGCTCTACGACGGCATCTGAGCGCGACCCCACACCAGGAAGGCATCCCCTCCCCATGACTGACACCGCGCCGACTCCCACGACGCCGGACCCGCTGACGTGGCGGGAGACGACCGGGCTGCCCGACGACCTGGGCGAGCACGTGCGCGCGCTCGGGCTCCCCGTCCCCTTCCCACCGCACCGCGTCCCGGCGCACGCCCGCCCGACGACCCGGCTCAAGGACCACCTCCCCCAACTGCCGCTGGAGGAGCGCGACCGGCGCTGGGACCGGCTGCGCAAGAAGATGCTCATGGCCGGCGTCGACGCCCTGGTCATCCTGGGCAACGACCTGTACTGGGACATGGGTCTGGCCAACCTCCGGTACGTGATGGGCATCGGCGCCAAGATGGGGTCGGTCGGCCTCTTCTTCCACGACCACGACCCGGTGCTCTACAACGCCGTGGCGCACATGAGCCGGCCGTTCCACGCACAGGCGTCCATCCAGGACTGGGTGAGCGACATCCGCATCTCGCGCGGGCTGCGGGAGGTGGCCGCCGAGCTCCACGACCGGGGGCACGCCCGCTCGCGCATCGGCCTGGTGACCTTCAGCTCGACGATCCAGACGACCCCGACCATGCTCGCCGGCGACGCTGCCGCGCTGGCGCAGGCGCTGCCGGAGGCCACGCTCGTCGACTTCAACGCCCCGCTGCAGGAGATGCGGATGGTGAAGAGCGAGCACGAGATCGCCCACATGCGCCAGGCCGGGCGCATCGCGCGCAGCGTCGTCGACGTCCTCGTGGCCGCGGCCCGCCCCGGGGCGACCGAGGCCGAGGTCTACGCCGACATGATCCGGCAGCAGATCGCCTCCGGGGGCGAGCCGAACATCTTCAACCTCTTCGCCTCCGGGCCCCTGGAGCACCCCACCGAGGAACTCTGGCACCTGCTGCACGGCAGCGACCAGCCGATGGTCCCCTCGACCAGGCCGCTGGAGGACGGCGACCTGATCGTCACCGAGTGGCACACCAAGTACGGCGGCTACCTGGTGCACACCGAGTACACGGTCTACGTCGGCACGCGCGTCCCCGACCGGCTGCAGCGGATCTGGGACGTCTCCCTCGAGTGCCTCGACGCCAGCCAGGAGCACCTGCGGCCGGGGGTCACCCTCCAGGAGGCCTGGGAGGCGATCCGGCGGCCCGCCGAGCGGGCCGGGCTGGACTTCGTCGAGCTCGGCTTCCACGCCATGGGTCTGGCGTCACCCGAGTTCCCGACCGTCATCTACCGGCCCGGCTTCGGCAGCGACGCCCTCAACGGCTCCCGCCTCGGGGGGCTCGTGCTCGAGGAGGGCATGGCCTTCGGCAACAACATCGACCTCCACGACCCCGCGTGGAAGCCCGACGTCGGCTGCATGCTGGCCGACTTCATGGTCGTGCGCCCCGGAGGTGCCGAGCTGCTGGTCGGCACCCCGCGGGAGATCGGCCTCGGCGGAGCCGGCTGATCCCAGCCGGCTCGCTGCCGCACCCCCGCACCCCCGCGCCCCGACCGCAGCTCCCCCGGTGGTCGGACCTCGGCAGTCCCAGGCCGCCCTCTGACCGTCGGCGGCTCCCTCGTGAAAGGTGACGACGATGCACCTGCTCAACAGCCTCCGATCAGGCGGGACCCCCCTGCCCTCAGCCGGACGCCGGTGGTCCCGGCGGGCCTCGGCAGTCGGCATCGGTCTGGTGGTCGCCGTCTCGGCGGTGGCCTGCTCCGCCGACTCCCCCGACTCCCCCGAGGCCGCCGGTTCGTCCGGCGGGGATGCGACGGAGGCGCGCACGGTGACCGTGGGTGCCAACCCGATCAGCGACCTCGCCCCGCTGTGGGTGGGCGACCAGGCCGGGGTGTTCGAGGACCACGGCATCACGCTGGACATCCAGACCGGGGGTGGCGGCGCCGCGCTCCTGCCCAGCGTCGTCAGCGGCCAGTACCAGTTCGCCTTCGCCAACCCGACGACCTTGTTCGTCGCCGAGCAGCAGGGACTGGACCTGCGAGTCGTCTCCAACCTGGCGAGCTCCACCGGCGAGCCCGGCAGCGACGGCAGCGCCGTCCTCGTGCGGGACGACAGCCCCATCCAGTCGCCGGCCGACCTGGCCGGGGCGACCGTCGCCATCAACACCTTCAACAGCATCGGGACGACGGTCATCCGCGAGTCCGTGCGGCAGGCGGGCGCCGACCCGGACGCCATCGAGTTCGTCGAGATCGGCTTCGGCGACATGATGGCCGCCCTCGAGGCGGGCAACGTCGACGCCGCGTGGGAGGTCGAGCCCTTCATCTCCTCCTCCGTGGCCAACGGCTACCGCGCGGTCGCATGGCCGTACGTCGACGTCGACCCGGAGCTGCCCATCGCGCTGGCGTTCACCTCCGCGCAGCAGGCCGAGGAGGACCCCCAGCTGATCGAGGACTTCGCGGCCGCGCTCGCCGAGTCGATCGAGTACTCCAACGAGAACCCGGACGAGGTCCGGAGCGTGATCCCCACCTTCACGGCGCTGACCGCGGAGCAGGTGGAGAACGTCTTCTACCCGCGCTGGACGACGGACATCAACCGGGACGCCGTGAGCGAGCTCGGACAGCTGATGGTCCAGGACGGCGTGCTGCCCGCCGAGCCCGACCTGGACTCGCTGCTGCCGTAGTGCGGGGTGGCGGGGGCAGGTGCCGGCGGTGCCGCGCCTGCCCCCGGCCGAGGGGTCAGGAGGCCCGGGCTGGGTCCGGCGCGCGCGGCCGGGGCCGGGCCCGGGCCGTTCCGTGGCTGCGCAGGACGACGTCGACGAGCGCGTCGGCCATCGCCTCGGTGACCGCGGCGTGGCCCAGCAGCAGGCGGTAGTACATCGGCCCGATCAGGACGTCGACCAGCAGGTCCGGATCGGTGTCCGGGCGCAGGTCGCCGTCGTCGATCGCCTGCCGGATGAGGCCGATGACCAGGCGGCGGCGCCTGCTGAGGTAGCGGTCGCGGAAGGCCTGCGCCAGCTGCGGATCGTGCTGGGCGTCGCCGACGACGCCCGCCAGCGTGCGGCCGTGCGGGCCGGCCAGGAAGGCGACCCCGATGTGGACGTGGCTGACCAGGTTCTCCAGCGCCGACCCTGCGTGCAGCACCGGCGTGTCCGGTCCGGCGGCGTCGAGCAGCGCGTCCATGGCGACGTCGGCCCGGTTGTCCCACCACCGGTACACCGTCGCCTTGCTGACCCCCGCCCGGATCGCCAGGGCGTCGATGGAGAACCTCGAGAAGCCCACCTCGTCGATGAGGTCACGGGTCGCTGTCAGCACGGCGGTACGCACCCGCTCCCGGGGACCGCGCACACGGGTCGTCGAGGCGTCATCAGTCCGTCCGGTGGCCACGGGGTCAGGCTACCGCAACTAGACAAAACGTTTCGTTTCGATCTACGGTGCTCCCACCGCATCCGGCGACACAGGGGAACGGGCCCATGACGACCGACTCGACGGCACCTCCGCGCTCCACCACCTCGGGCCGGTGCCCGTTCGACCACCACGCCGTGCAGACCGCGGAAGAGGTGTGGGCCTCCTACGCGGACCTCCGCGAGGAGCGTGTGAGCCGGTCCGAGCTCCACGGCGGCTTCTACGTGCTCAGCCGGTACACCGACGTGCGGACGGCGTTGCGGGACCCGCGGACCTTCTCCTCCGCCGCCGGTGTGCGGATCCCGGACAGCGGGGGCCGGTCGATCCCGATCGACTTCGACCCGCCCGCCCACACCGGTTACCGCGCTCTCTACGCCAGCCGACTGACCGCGGCGTCGGTGCAGGCGATGGCGCCGTTCCTCTCGGAACTGGTGAACGGCCTCGTCGATGCGTTCCATCGGGCCGGCGGCGGCGACTTCGTCAGCGGGGTGGCGCTGCCGATGCCGCTCGCCGTCCTGGAGGAGGTCGTCGGCTTCTCCCCGACCACCATCTCCCAGCTCCGCCGCCTCACGGAGGAGTCGTGGAGGCAGATCACCGAGCACTCGCTGGACGAGGCACGGGCGGCCCTCCGCCAGGTCATCCGCGCCGAGATCGCCCGACATCGTTCCGAGCGGCCGGACACCTACCTCACGACACTGCTGGACGCCTCGATCGAGGGCCGGCCCATCACTGACGACGAGCTCGAGCGGGCACTGCTCACGTTCGCGATCGCCGGTCACGAGACCACGACCAACGCCGCCGGTTGGCTCGCGCATCTCCTCGCATCCGACCAGGGGCAACAGGCGGCTCTCCGCCAGGACCCGTCACTGATCCCTGGGTTCGTCGAGGAGATCCTGCGGGTCGGCACCCCGGCTCAGCTCTTCGCACGCCAGACCACCCGGGACGTCGAGGTGGGCGACACCGTCATCCCCGCCGGATCGCGCGTCCTCCTCGCGCTCGCCGCCGCCAATCGTGATGACGCGCAGTTCCCGCACGCCGACGTGATCGACCTGGAGCGTGGCTCCCGGGGCCATCTGGCGTTCGGGTTCGGCATCCACCAGTGCCCGGGCTCCCTGCTGGCCCGCACCGAGCTCCGGCTGCTCCTGGCGCGACTGATCGAGCTGCCGGCGCTGGTTCCCGCCGGCCCGGCAGACTTCGGCGGCCTCGTCGGCGGCATCCACCACGGCCCCCGCTCGCTGCCACTGGCCTTCGCCGACGCACCGACCGGAGCGGGGGGCGACCGATGAGGGTGACCGTCGATCCGGCGCGCTGCAGCGGTCACGGCAACTGCGTCGCCGCCGCCCCCGACCTGTTCGACCTCGACGACGACACGGACATCGCGGCACCGAGGAAGAGCAGGTACGCCGAAGCGGACCGCTCCAGGATCCTCGACGCCGTCACGGACTGCCCGGCGGCCGCCATCGCGGTCGACGAGTCCTCGACCTGAGACCGAGGACGCGGGACCACCGGGTCAGCGCCGCCGGGAACGAGCGCGGCCCCGGGGGTGCTCCCCCGGGGCCGCGCCCGTTCGTCGTCCGCGTCGTCAGGCCCCGACGCCGGAGGCCGACGAGCCGGTCCCGATCACGGTGGGCGCGTGCGGGTCGACCGCGCCGGGCGTCTCCTCCTTCGGGCGGTGGATCTGCTCGAAGACCCGGGCGCGCAGCTCGGCGAACCGGGGCGAGGACCGGGTGTGCAGCTGGTCGCGCTCCTCGGGCAGGTCGATGGCGACGTCGTCGCGGATGACCGTGGGCGAGCTGGAGAGCACGATCACCCGCTGACCCAGGTACACCGACTCGTCGATGTCGTGGGTGACGAACAGCGTGGTGACCTGGAACCGGTGCCACAGGTCCCGGACGAGGTCCTCGAGGTCGGCGCGGGTCTGCGCGTCGACGGCCGCGAACGGCTCGTCCATGAGCAGCACCTCGGGCTCGTACGCGATCGCGCGGGCGATCGCGACGCGCTGCTGCATGCCGCCGGACAGCTGCCACGGGTAGGCGCTGTGCACGTCGGCCAGGCCGACGGCGGCGATCGACTCGTCGACCAGCTCCTTGCGGCGGGCTCCGGGCACCTTCTTCTGCTTGAGCGGCAGCTCCACGTTCTCGCGGACGCTCATCCACGGGAACAGGCTGCGCCCGTACTCCTGGAAGACGATCGCCATGCCCGGCGGCGGGCCGTCGACCTTCTTGCCGTTGAGCTTGACCTCGCCCGCGGTCGGGTCCAGCAGCCCGGACATGATCTTGAGCAGCGTGGTCTTGCCCGATCCCGAGGGACCCACCAGGCAGGCGAACTCGCCGTCCTGGAGGGTGAAGGTCAGGTTGCGCACGGCCTCGACGGTGCGCGACTTGCCCTCGTACACCTTCTTGATGCCGTTCACCTCGAGCATCGCGTCGTGCCTTCCGATCGGGGGGTCAGGGTCGGGGTGTGCACTGTCATCACCCGGCGCGCTGGGCCCGGCGCAGGCCGTGGTACCAGGCCAGCCACCGGCTCTCGACGAGGCGGAACAGCAGGGACAGCAGGAAGCCGAGCAGGCCGAGCATCAGCATGCCCGCCCACATCTCCGGGATGGCGAAGCTGCGCTGCGCCTGGACGATGGCGAAGCCCAGGCCGTCGCTGGCGGCGAACAGCTCGCTGATCACCATCAGGATGATCGCCACCGACAGGCCCTGCCGCAGGCCGGCGGCCATCTGCGGGCTGGCCGCGGGGAGGATCAGGTGCCGCAGCCGGGCCGCGCCGCTGATCCGGTACGTCTTGGCCGTGTCGGACAGCACGCTGTCCACGGCCCGGACGCCCTCGGCGGTGTTGAGCAGGATCGGCCACATGCAGCCGAACGCGATGACGACGATCTTCATCGTGTTCTCGATGCCGAAGATCAGCATGAGGATCGGCACGACCACCGGCGGCGGGATGGCGCGGAAGAACTCCAGCACCGGCTCCAGCAGGTCCCGCAGCCGCTTGTAGGTGCCGATCAGCACGCCCAGGGTGACCGCCACGACCGCGGCGATCAGGTAACCGGCGGCCAGCCGCAGCAGGCTGGGCAGGACGTCGTCGGCCAGCCGCGGGCCGAACCACTCCTCGACCAGGCTGTCGACGATCCGCGACAGCGGCGGGAAGTAGAAGTCGGTGCTGGACGCCGAGGTCACCCACCAGAGCACGAACAGCACGACGGGCAGGCCCAGGGCGAACCCGAACCGGCGCAGGAACGCCATCAGAGAGCCACCTCTCCCCGCTGGGACGGGTGCCAGCTCAGCGCCCGCCGCTCGATGAAGCGGAACACCAGGTTGACCACCACACCGAGCAGGCCGGCGACGACGACCAGGGCGTAGGTGGCCTCGATCGCGCCACTGCTCTGCGCGACCGCGAGCCGGTTGCCGATGCCCGGGTTGCCGATGACCAGCTCGGCGGTGACCGCCAGGATCAGGGCGACCGAGGCCGACAGCCGCAGCCCGGTCATGACGTAGGGCAGCGCGGTCGGCCAGGTGACGTAGCGGACCCGCGCCCAGAACGGGAAGCGGTAGGCCCGCGCGGTGTCCTGGGCGACCGGGTCGACGTCCTGGACGCCGTAGAGGACCTGGATGACCATCTGCCAGAACGCCGCGTAGACGACCAGCAGCAGCTTGCTCTCGATCGAGGTGCCGAACAGCAGCACCGCGAGCGGGATGAGCGCCACCGAGGGGATCGGCCGCAGGAACTCGATGGTCGAGGCGGTCAGCTCGCGCAGGAAGTGCGAGCTGCCGATCAGGATCCCGATCAGCACGCCGGCCACGGCGGCGATGAACAGGCCCAGCGCCCAGCCCTGGATGGTGTCCAGCAGCGCGATCCAGAACCCGGACTGGCCCAGCTGGTCCAGCAACGCGGCGAAGATCTGCGAGGACGTCGGGAAGAACCGGTTCGGCAGCACCCCGATCCGCGGCAGGATCTCGAACAGGGCCACCAGGGCCACGAGTCCGATCAGCCCGAGCACGATCGGCGAGGCGCCGAGGGAGCGCTTGGCTGGGGGCTTGGGCGCGACGCCGGCGTCGGAGTTGTCCGCGGCGGGCTCGTAGACGGAGACCGGCGCCGAGGGGGATTCGGTCACGGCAGCAGCACCCCTCGGCCGTCGGCCCCGCCACGGGTGGCGGACGGCAACGACGCGGCAGCGAGGGCCGCTCGAGCTCGGCGCATGGGCGCTCCTCGAGAAGTGGGATCCGGATGACTGGCGTTCGCTGCGCGAACCGCTGTGCTGTCTGAGAACGGAAACAGGTGACGGCTGCCACCGTCAAGCCCGCACCGCGGGAAGTGACCGCGCCGTGATCGCCGGTGAGGTCCGCTTGCCGTACAGCCGTTCACTCTGCGCACAATGGCAGACGGGGCGCCGACCCGCCCCCTCGGGCCGGGGAGGGAGCGCGTGGAGATCGCCGAGGAGCCGGCCGTCCTGCCGGTGCGCGACAGCACCTTCGTGCAGTCGCTCGACCGTGGGCTCGCCGTGATCCGGGCCTTCGACGCCGAGCACCCGCGGCTGGGGCTGTCCGAGGTCGCCCGGGCCACCGGCCTGACGCGGGCCGCCGCGCGGCGCTTCCTCCTCACGCTCGTGCAGCTGGGCTACGTGCGCGTGGACGGGCGGGAGTTCTCGCTGCGCCCGCGCGTCCTGGAGCTCGGCTACTCCTACCTGTCGGGGCTGACGCTCCCGGAGGTCGCCGAACCGCACCTGGAGAACCTGGTCGCGCGCGTCAACGAGTCCTCGTCGCTGTCGGTCCTGGACGGCGACGACATCGTGTACGTCGCCCGCGTCCCGACCAAGCGGATCATGACGGTCCTGCTGTCGGTCGGCACCCGGCTGCCGGCGCACGCCACCTCGATGGGCCGCGTGCTGCTGGGCGGCCTGGGACACGCCGAGCTCGCCGCCTACCTGCAGCAGGCCGAGCTCACCCGCTACACCGCCCGCACGGTCACCGACCCGGTCGAGCTGCGCGCCGCCGTCGAGCACGCCCGCGCCCAGGGCTACGCGCTGGTCGACCAGGAGCTGGAGGAGGGCCTGCGCTCGGCCGCCGCCCCGGTCCGCAGCACCGACGGTGAGCTGGTCGCCGCGCTCAACGTCTCGGCGCACGCCAGCCGGACGTCGATGGAGCAGCTGGAGGACGAGCTGGTCCCGGTCCTGCTGGAGACCGCCCGGCACATCGAGCACGACCTCTCGCGCACCCGGCGTCCCGGGTCGTGAGCCGCCCTCCCTCCGACCGCCGGGCGTGGTGGGTCCTGCTGGGCCCGGCCGTGGCCCTCGTCCTCCTCGCCCTGTGCCTGCGGGCGCCGTTCGCCGCAGTCGGCCCGCTGCTCGACGAGCTGAGCGACGAGCTGAGCGTCTCGACAGCGACGCTCGCCGTCCTCACCTCGCTGCCGCTGATCTGCTTCGGGTTGGTCTCCCCCACGGCCCCTGCCCTGGCGGCCCGCATCGGCGTGCACCGCGCCGTCACCGCCGGTGCGGTGGTCCTCGTCGCCGGGATCCTCCTGCGCCTGGCCGGGACCTGGGGCCTGTTCGCCGGCACCGTGGTGCTCACCGCCGGCATCGCGGTGGTCAACGTGCTGCTGCCCGCCGCGGTCCGCGCCGAGTACGGAGCCCGCAGTGCGCCGGTCCTCGGGGTGACGACGGCGTCGGTCGCCCTGTCGGCCAGCCTGGGCGCCGGCCTCGCCCAACCGCTGGGAACCCTCGGGGGCTCGGCGCTCGCGGGGCTCGCCCTCTGGCTGGTCCCGGCCGTGGTCGCCCTCGGCGGCATCGCCGTCCTGGCCTCGCGCCGCCGCGTCGAGCGCATCCCCGCCGCGGCCCGGCTGCCGGTGAGCGCCGTCCTCCGGGACCGCGTGGCCCTGGCGGTGACCGGGTTCTTCGGCCTCCAGTCGCTGACCTTCTACGCGATGCTCACCTGGCTGCCGAACATCCTCGAGGACGACGCCGGGATGTCCGGGGTGGCCGCGGGCGCGGTGCTGGCCGGGGCCACCGCCGTCGGCGCGCCCTGCGCCCTCGTCGTCCCGCCGCTGGCCGCCCGCCGCCCGGGCCAGGGCGCGTGGGTGGGCGGTTCCTGCACCCTGATCGCCGTGGGGATCACCGGCCTGCTGCTGGCCCCGGCGGCCGCGCCGGTGCTGTGGGCGGTGCTCTACGGTCTGGGGACGGGGATCGCCTTCCCGCTGGCCATGACCCTCGTCCTGGTGCGGACCCGCGACGTCGGCCAGACCGGCCGGCTCTCGGCGGCCGCCCAGAGCGTGGGGTACCTGCTCGCGGCCACCGGGCCGCTGGCCGTCGGTCTGCTGCACGACGTGACCGGGGGGTGGCGGACCGGCCTGGTCCTGCTCCTGGTGCTGGCGGTCCTGCAGCTGGTCGTGGGGCTGGCCGCGGGCCGGCCCCGCCTGGTCACCGAGACCCGGGCGGAGGAGACGCACGCCTCCCCCGCCCGCCCCTGAACGGCCGAGGACGACGAGGAGAGCTGATGGACAAGGTGGTGGACAGCGCCGCTGCGGCGGTGGCCGACATCCCGGACGGCGCGGTGCTGGCCGTGGGCGGGTTCGGCCTGTGCGGGATCCCGTACGGCCTGATCGACGCGATCCTGGAACAGGGCACCACGGACCTGACCACGATCTCCAACAACTGCGGGGTCGACGACGCGGCCCTCGGGGTGCTGCTCTACGCCGGGCGGATCCGCAAGACGATCAGCTCCTTCGTCGGCGGCAGCAAGGAGGTCGCCCGGCGGTACCTCAACGGTCAACTGGAGGTCGAGCTGACCCCGCAGGGCACGCTCGCCGAGCGGCTGCGCGCGGGGGGCAGCGGCATACCGGCCTTCTACACCCCCACGGGCGTCGGCACGATGGTCGCCGACGGCGGCATCCCCGTCCGCTACGACGCCGAGGGCACCGTGGTGGAGGTCAGCCGCCCCAAGGAGGTCCGCGAGTTCGACGGCCAGCAGTACGTGCTGGAGACCGCGCTGACCGCCGACTTCGGGCTGGTCCGCGCCGCCCTCGGGGACCGCCACGGCAACCTGGTGTTCCACGAGTCGGCGGCCAACTTCAACCCCCTGGCCGGCATGGCCGGGCGGATCACCGTCGCCGAGGTCGAGCGCCTGGTCGAGCCCGGGGAGATCGTGCCCGAGCAGGTGCACCTGCCCGGCGTGTTCGTCGACCGCGTGGTGCTGGCCCGCCCCGACGACAAGAAGATCGAGAAGCTCACCACCCGCCCGCGCCGCGCTCCGGCCACCCCGGCCGCCGCCGGCGAGGAAGTCACCGAGGGGAACTGACATGGCCCTGACCCGCGAGGAGCTCGCCGCCCGGGTGGCGCTGGAGCTCGAGGACGGCCAGTACGTGAACCTCGGCATCGGGATGCCGACCCTGGTGCCGAACTACATCCCCGAGGGCGTGCACGTCGTGCTGCACTCGGAGAACGGCATCCTCGGCGTCGGCCCCTACCCCTACGAGGGCGATGAGGACCCCGACCTCATCAACGCCGGCAAGGAGACGGTGACGGTCCTGCCGGGCGCCAGCTACTTCGACTCGTCGCTGTCGTTCGGGATGATCCGCGGCAAGCACCTCGACGTCGCCGTCCTCGGTGCGATGCAGGTCAACCCCCGGGGCGACCTGGCCAACTGGCTCATCCCCGGCAAGATGGTCAACGGCATGGGCGGCGCCATGGACCTCGTGCACGGCGCCAAGCGGGTGATCATCATGATGGAGCACGTCGCCCGCGACGGGAGCCCGAAGCTGGTCGAGGAGTGCACCCTGCCGCTCACCGGCAAGGCCTGCGTCGACCGGGTGGTCACCGACCTGGCCGTCATCGACGTGACCCCGCAGGGGTTCGTCCTGGTGGAGACCGCCCCCGGGGTGAGCGCCGACGAGGTGGCCGAGAAGACCGGCGCCCCGCTGACCGTCCCCGACGCCGTCCGGGAGATGTCGCCCGCCACCGCCTGACCCGGGGCGCCCCGCACGAGGGCCCCGCCGTCCGTCCTCCGGGACCGACGGCGGGGCCCTCGTCGTCGTGGGGGCCGGGCGGACGGGGTACCGGCGCCCCCCAAGAGACGGACCTGTCCCTCCCCCACCTGGGGGCTCCGGACCCTCCCGGTCCGCACCTAGCTTCGGTCGGCATCGGGGACCGCACGCGATCCGCCCCGGGCGACGAGAGGCCCGGGGTCTCCCTCCACACCGCCGACCCCCACGCGGAGTTCCACATGCGCAGAACCATCGTCGCCGCCGGCTCGTTCGCCCTCCTCCTGGGCAGCGCCACCGCCGCGTCCGCGACCGTCGAGACGCCCGACAGCAGCGAACAGCCCGACCACGTCGTGGTCGCCACCGGGCTCGACAACCCCCGCCAGCTCGCGTGGGCCGGGCGCACCCTCCTGGTCGCGGAGGGCGGCCAGGGCGGTGACGACTGCACCGCACCACCGCCGGTCGAGGCCCCCGCCACCGACGCCGGGACGGCCGCACCCGGCACCGGGTCGACCGATCCCGGGTCGACCGGCGCCGGGCCCGTCGTCGCCGAGCCGCCGGCCGACGACGACGGCACCCTCGACCAGGGCCCGGGCGACGTCCCCGTGCCCGCACCCGACACGACCGCCACCCCCACCGAGCCCACCACCGGCGGGGACACGGCGACCGACACAGGGTCGACCGGGACCGACAGCGCGGCGACCGCCGCCGTCGGCGACCTCGGTGCCGACGGCATCTGTGACGGGTTCACCGGCGCCATCTCCGCCATCGACCGGCCGGGCCGCACCGTGGACGGCGACGCGGACGAGATCGTGTCCGGCCTCTACTCCGTGGAGTCGGCCGAGGGCACCGTCGGCGCCGACGGCGTCGCGACCGGCTTCCCGGGCGCCCTGGTCATCGCCCAGGGCGAGGGAACACCCGAAGCCCTCGCCGCGGAAGGCGACGAGACCGACGACCCCGACGACGAGACACAGGAGCACCTGCTCCTCAGCGTGGACGACGAAGTCCTGCCGTGGGTGGACCTCGGCGAGGCGGAGGAGCGCCTGAACCCGGATCGGAAGACGGCGCTGGACTCCAACCCGAACGCCGTGATCGTCGTCGACCCGACCCCCCGCGGTGAGCGCGGCGTGGACGAGTACGCCCTCGTCGCCGATGCCGGCGCCAACGCCGTCTGGCGGGTGACGCCGGACTTCTCGGATCTCGACGAGAGCGGCCTCCCCGACTACGAGGTCAGCGTCTTCGCCGCCTACGAGTCCGACGACGACGAGACCACCCCGGAGTTCGTCCCCAGCGCGCTCGCCCGGGACCGGGCCGGCAACGTCTACGTCGGCGGGGTCGGCTCCCTGCGTCCGGGCGTCGCCGAGGTGGTCCGCTACGACGCCGACGGCGACGAGACCGGCCGCTGGGACGGCTTCACCGGCATCAACGGCCTGGCGGTCGCCCCGGACGGCGAGCACGTCTACGTCTCGCAGATCCTCGGGTCCGATCCCACCCGGCCCAGCGGCAACGTCGTCCGCTTCACCACCGACGACCCCGAGGAGGCCACGTACACCTCCGTCGACGTCCCGTTCCCGTCCGGACTCGCGCTGGGCAGGGGCGACTCCGTCTACGTCTCGGCCTACAGCACGTCCCCGGCCGACGCCGACGACCCCGCGACGGAGGAGGTCGAGCCCGGCGGACAGGTCTGGCGGGTCACCTTCGCGGAGGACGCCGAGGAGCTCGCGCTCCCGGTGACCGTGCCGGCGGACCCGGAACCGGCCACGCCCGCCCCGGCCGAGACCCCCACCGACCCGACGGCCACCCCCACCGACCCGATCACGCCCACCGACCCGACGGTCACGCCCACCGACCCGGCCGGTACCCCCACCGACCCGGGCGGCACGGCCGCCGGGTCCGGTGCCGCGGCGACCGACGACGACGGGACCGCCGACCAGGGCCCCGGCGACGTCACGCCCTGACACCGCCGGAACCGGCCGTGCGGTGCCGCGGGACCCCCGCGGCACCGCACGGTCGCGCGCGCTCAGGCGCCGCGCAGCTCCTCGAGGATCGGCGCGGCGACCTTGAACGCGTGGTTGGCCGACGGGACGCCGGCGTACACCGCGGCGTGCTGGATGCACTCGGCGATCTCGTCGTCGGTGAGCCCGTTGTTCTTCGCCGCCCGCACGTGGAGGGCGAACTCGTCCCAGTGCCGCAGCGCGATGGTGATCGACAGCGTCATCAGGCTGCGGTCGCGCCGGGCCAGGCCCGGTCGCTGCCAGACGTCGCCCCAGGCCACCCGGGTGATGAAGTCCTGGAAGCCGGCGGAGAACGGCGTGGTGTTGGCGACGGCGCGGTCGACCCACGCGTCGCCGAGGACCTCCCGCCGGGTCCGCATCCCGGCCTCGCGGCGGCCGTCGTCGGTGGAGGGCAGCTCGCTCACCGGGCACCGCCTGCCGTGTCGAAGTGGGCGAGCAGCTCGCCGGTCACCTGCAGCGGCTGCTCGAGGTTGGCCAGGTGCGCGCCGGGGCTGATCGACACGAGGCGGGCGCCGGCGACGCCGTCGGCGATCGCCTGCTGGTGGTCCGGCGACAGCGCCGGGTCCTCGGCACCGGAGACGACGAGCGTGGGGGCGGTGATCCGGCCGAGCTCCTCGCGCAGGTCGATGCCGGCGACCACCTCGGCGCAGGCCGCGTAGCCGTCGTCGTCGCAGCCGGCGACCATCGCCTGGAGGCGGGCCACCAGGTCCGGGTGCTCCGTGGCGAACGGCGGGGTCAGCCAGCGGCTCACCACGGTCGGCGCGAAGGACGCGGTGCCCTCGGCGCGGGCGGCCGCGGCCCGGTCGAGGAACCCCTGCGGCTCGGTCTTCGCGGAGGTGCACAGCAGGGCGATCCGCCCGACGCGGTCGGGGTCCCGTGCGGCCAGCCGCATCGCGGTCATGCCGCCCAGCGAGAGGCCGGCCACGTGCGCGCGGGCCACCCGGAGGCGGTCCAGCAGCGCGAGGACGTCGTCCACCAGGTCGTCGAGCGTGTACGGCCCCGCGGGTGCCGGGGAGCTGCCGTGTCCGCGGGTGTCGTAGGTGATGACCCGGAACCGCTCGGCCAGCGCGGGCACCTGGGGGTCCCACATGCCCCGCGTAGCGCCCAGCGAGTTGGAGAGGACGACGACCGGCGCGTCGCGCGGGCCCTCCTCGGTGTACGAGACCTCGACGGCTGTCACTTCTCCCCTTCGGTGAGTGCGGCGTGCTCGGCCAGGGCGGCGTCCACCTGGGCGCCGGCCTCCCCCACGTCCGGTGCGGCGGCGGCCAGGACGGCGGCGCCGTCGACGTCGGTGCGGGCGGCGACCACCTCCGCGAGCGTCCGGCCGGTCTGCTGCGCCTCCCGGACCGCGGCGGCCGCGGCGTCGTGGGCCGACCCCCGGCCCAGGGCGGGGGCGAGTGCGTCGGCGAGCGCACCGGCGAGCGGCCCCTCGTCGGCCGCGGCGACGGTGGCCGCCATCCGGGCGACGTCGGGACGCAGGCCGCGCAGGCTCTCGGCCAGCCAGGCCGCGGCCGAGCCGACCGTGCTGAGCAGTTCGGTGAGCGACGGCCACTCGCTGTGCCAGGCGCCGGCGGCTCGCTCGTGCTCCTGCTCCATGGCGGCGAGCAGGGTCGCGACCAGCCCGGGTGCCCGGCGGGCGCAGGCGCGCGCGGAGATCGCCGCGACCGGGTTGCGCTTGTGCGGCATCGCCGAGGAGCCGCCGCGCCCCTCCCCCACCTCGGCGACCTCGGCCACCTCGGACTGGGCCAGCAGCACGACGTCGACGGCGACGGTGGCCACCACCCCCGCGGCCGCGCCGAGCGCGCCGGCGAGGTCGGCGATCGGCAGCCGCACGGTGTGCCAGGGGACGGCGGTGTCCACCAGGCCCAGCTCCTCGGCCAGCGCCGCGCGGACCGCGGTGCCCGAGCCGTCGCTGGCCGCCAGCGTGCCGACCGCGCCGCCGTACTGCACCGGCAGCGAGGCCACCACCTCGGCCAGCCGGAGCCGGGCGCCGTCCAGACCGGCCAGCCACCCGGCGGCCTTGAGCCCGAACGTGGTCGGCAGCGCTTGCTGCAGGAGCGTGCGGCCCATGACGACGTCGTCCCGGTGCGCCCGCGCCAGCCCCGCAGCGGTGTCGGCCGCCGCCGCCAGGTCGGCGTCGATCGCCGCGACCGCGTCCCGGGCCAGCAGCACGAGGGCGGTGTCGAGCACGTCCTGGCTGGTGCCGCCGACGTGCACGGCGACCGCGTCGCGCCCCCCCACCGCGTCCTGCACCGCGCGCACGAGCGGCGGCACCGGGTTGCCCGCGTCGGCGGCCCGGGCCACCACGGTGGCGAGGTCCAGCCGCGAGGGGTCGGCGCAGGCGGCGGTGACCGCGTCGGCCGCGGTCGTCGGCACGAGCCCGGTGCGCGCCGCCGCCCGCGCGAGGGCGGCCTCGACCTCCAGCAGCGCCCGGAACCAGGCGTCGTCGGAGACCGCGGCCGCCGCCGCGCCACGGGCGAAGGTGCCGGCGAAGAGGCTCACAGGTCGAAGAAGACCGTCTCCTGGTCCCCCTGCAGGTGGATGTCGAGCCGGTAGCCGTCGTCGGTCTTCTCCGCCACCAGGGTGCGCCGCTGTTCCTCGCTCAGCCCGCGCAGGACGACGTCCTCCGCGTTGGCCTCGGCCTCGTCGGCGAAGTAGATGCGGGTGACCACCCGGTCGAGCAGGCCGCGGGCGAAGACCGAGACGTCGATGTGCGGCGCCTGCAGGCCGCCCTCGCCGTCCGGCACGCGGCCGGGCTTGAGCGTGAAGATGCCGAACTCACCCGGGGGCTCCACGGTCTGCGCGCGGGCGAAGCCGCGGAAACCCGGGTAGGAGGCCGCTCCGCGGGGGTCCTCCGGCGACGGGAAGCCGCCGTTCGGGTCGGCCTGCCAGCTCTCGATCATCGCGTCGGGGACCAGCTGGTCGGCCCCGTCGAAGAGCCGGCCGCGGATCCAGATGCCGCCCTCGGTGCCCTCGTCGGCGGCCCAGATGCCGTCGGGCCAGGACAGGCCGATGGCCAGGTAGGGCCCCACGGTCGCGCTCGGGCTCAGGCCCCACCGCAGGGGCTCGGTCAGGAAGCCGGTGTGGCGCTTGCGCCCGGGCAGCGGCTGGTAGGGCTCCGTGACGTCCGGGACGTCCAGCGGGTTCAGGGTCACGCCATGTCCTCTCGCGCGGTTCCGATCTCGGTCCGCTCCTCGCTCGTGCCTCGCTGCGATGCTCCCGCGACCGTCATCACGCGACGTCCTCTCGCGCGGTTCCGATCTCGGTCCGCTCTTCGCTCGTGCCTCGCTGCGATGCTCCCGCGACCGTCATCACGCGACGTCCCCGTCGTCCTCGGTCTCGAACGGGGTCTGGTCCTTGCCGCGCAGCACGATGTTCCACTCGTAGGCCAGCGCCCAGTTGTCCACGGTCCGCTCGAGGCTGTACTGGCTGATCGCGCGGTGCCGCGCCGCGGCCGGGATCGAGTTGAAGATCGGGTCCTGGCCGAACAGCGGGTCGTCCGGGAAGTACATCTGGGTGACCAGGCGCTGGGTGAACGCCTGGCCGAACAGCGAGAAGTGGATGTGCGCCGGCCGCCAGGCGTTGTGGTGGTTGCCCCACGGGTAGGCACCCGGCTTGATCGTCATGAACTCGTAGCGGCCGAGGCTGTCGGTCACCACCCGGCCCAGCCCGTCGAAGTGCGGGTCGAGCGGCGCCGGGAACACGTCGACGACGTGCCGGTAACGCCCGCCGGCGTTGGCCTGCCACACCTCGACGAGCGCGTTGGGGACCGGGCGGCCGTCGCTGTCGAGCACCCGGCCGTACACGAGGATGCGCTGGCCCACGGCCTCGCCACCGTTGCGCAGCGTCAGGTCGGCGTCCGCCGCCGTGATCCGGTCCTCCCCGAGGACCGGCCCGGTGAGCTCGGTGAGCCGGTGCGGCAGGTCGACCGGCGCGCGCAGCGGTGCCCGCAGGCCGGTGCTCTTGTAGTCGGGGAAGCCGACGGGGGTGCGCAGCGAGGGGTCCTCGCGCAGGTAGCGCGGCAGGTGCAGCCGGCTCTCGGAAGTGGTCCCGGTCATGCTGGGACCGTACGACCGACGGGCTAGGCTGCCCAAACCGGGACTGCCGTCCAGTGGAAGGAGGCGCGCGTGGCCGGTGGCAGCGCGACGACCGGGCGATCGGTCACCTCACGGGCACTGGCCGTGCTCGACGCGTTCACCAGCAGCACGCCGCGCCTGACGCTGTCGGAGATCGCCGAGCGCTCCGGCACGCCGCTGTCGACCACCCACCGCCTGCTGGCCGAGCTGACCGACTGGGGGGCGTTGCAGCGGCGGGCCGACGGCCGGTACGAGGTCGGCCGCAAGCTGTGGGACCTGGGCCTGCTGGCGCCGGTGCAGCTGGAGCTGCGGCAGGTCGCCGCCCCGTTCCTCCTGGACGTGCACACCGCCACCCGCGACACCGTGCACCTCGCGGTCCGGGAGGGGCGCTCGGCGCTCTACGTCGAGCGGATCTCCGGGCGGGAGTCGGCGCCGGTGGTCAGCCAGGTGGGCAGCCGTCTGCCGCTGCACGCGACCGGGGTGGGCAAGGTGCTGATGGCGTCGGCGCCCGACGACCTGGTCGAGGCCATGTTGCGCGGCCTGACGCGGGAGACCCGCCACACCGTGGTCGACCCGGCCCGCCTGCGCCGCGAGCTGGCCGAGGTGCGTCGGCGGGGGTACGCGCGCACCGCCGAGGAGATGTCGCTGGGCACGTTGTCGGTCGCCGTCCCGGTGGTCGCGGAGCGGGGCGGGGCCCCGGCGGTCGTCGCCGCGCTGGGCATCGTCGTCCCCAGCCACCGGCGGGACGTCACGCGGCTGGTGCCGGTCCTCGAGGTGGCCGCGCGGGGCATCGGCCGGCAGGTGTCGCGCGCTCAGCACTTCCACTGAGCGGTAGCCGACGGTTCCCTCGGCGGCGTACCGGCCGTCACACTCGCCGGGTGCGTACTCAGGTGGGGATCATCGGCGCCGGCCCGGCCGGCCTGCTGTTGTCGCGGCTGCTGCACCTCCAGGGCATCGACACCGTCGTCCTGGAGAACCGGTCGCGGGACTACGTCGAGGCGCGCATCCGCGCGGGCATCCTCGAGCAGCACTCCGTCGACACGCTGACCGCCGCCGGCGTCGGCGACCGGCTGCAGCGCGAGGGCCTCGAGCACCGCGGCATCCACCTGCAGTACCCGGGCACCCGCGCGACGCTGGACTTCCCCGAGCTGTGCGGCCGCACCGTGTGGGTCTACGGCCAGACCGAGGTCACCAAGGACCTCATCCGCACGCAGCTGGACGGCGGCCCGCCGCTGCTGTTCGAGGTCTCCGACGTCCGCCCCGAGGACGTCGACTCCGACTCCCCGCGGATCCGGTTCACCGACGCCGACGGCACCGAGCAGGTGCTGGAGTGCGACGCCATCGCCGGCACCGACGGCTTCCACGGCGCCTCCCGCCCGGTGGTGCAGGCCGCCGGCGCGGGCCGGGTGTGGGAGCGCACCTACCCGTACGCGTGGCTGGGCATCCTCGCCGACGCGGCGCCGGCCACCGACGAGCTGATCTACGCCTGGCACCCCGAGGGCTTCGCGCTCTACTCGATGCGCTCGCCCTCGGTGTCGCGGCTGTACCTCCAGGTCGACCCGGGCGAGGAGATCGGGAACTGGTCCGACGACCGGATCTGGGACAACCTCGAGCGGCGGTTCGCGCTCGAGGGGTGGAGCGTCAACACCGGCACCATCACCGAGAAGTCGGTGCTGCCGATGCGGTCGTTCGTGAGCGCCCCGATGCGCCGCGGCCGGCTGTTCCTGGCCGGGGACGCCGCGCACATCGTGCCGCCCACCGGCGCGAAGGGCCTCAACCTGGCCTTCGCCGACGTCACCCTGCTCGCGCAGGCGCTGGTCCGGCTGCTGCAGGAGAAGCAGAGCGACCTGGTCGACTCCTACTCCGACCGGGCGCTGGCCCGCGTGTGGCGGTGCACTCACTTCTCCTGGTTCATGACCTCGATGCTGCACCGCTCCGGCGACGAGTTCGACGCCGAACTGCAGCTGTCCCAGCTGCGCCGGATCGTCGAGTCCGAGCCGGCCGCGCGCGAGCTCGCCGAGAACTACACCGGCCTGCCGCTCGAGATCTGACCCGGCCGGTCGCCGCACCGATCGTCGGCGGCGCTGGTCGCCGGAGCACGCGTGCTGGCCCGGCTGGGCGTCGACGCGCCCGGCGGGGAGGGCTCAGCGGCCGGCGTCCAGGAGGGTCAGGACGGCGTCGGCGGTGCCGGGGGCCAGCGGCAGGTGCACCAGCACGGCCGGCAGCTCCTCGGGCTCCAGGCCCTCGGCGAGCAGCGCGGTGAGCAGCCGGCCCGCGTCCGTCGGGGGCACCGGCGGGGCCAGCTCCCCGGCGGCCAGCGCCGCGCGGGCGAGGAAGACCGCCCCCGAGGCGTCGGGGTCCTCCCGCGGGGGTGCCACGCCCGGGTCCGCGGCCTCGCGGGTCAGCGCCTCGGCGGCGCGCACCAGCGACAGCGGCAGGCCCTCGGCCTCCACCGCCAGCAGCGGCTGGTCGGCCAGGGCGGCGAGCACCAGGTGCTCGGCCTCGGTGCGCAGCGGCGCCTCCCACTCCCCCGCTCGGACGACGCCCACCAGGTCCCGCCCGTCCTCGCCGAGGTCGTCGAGCAGCTCGGCCCACTCCGCCGGCCGCGTGGCCCGCGCCCGCTCGGCGGCGAGCACGCAGGTGCCCAGCACGAACGGCTCGAGCACCTCCCGGTCGAAGTGGTCGGCGTAGACGACGCCGTCGGCGTCCAGCCCGTTCAGCGCGTCGCGGAAGCTGCCGGGCCGGGCGTCGCCCAGGTCGAGCCGGCCGTCCTCGTCGCCGCTGATCGACTGCCCGCGGGCGACGCGGTCGCCGATCGTGCCGCCGGTCCCGGTCAGCCGCCCGCGCCGGCGCTCGTGGTGCGGGCGGTCGGAGAGGCCGACGGTCCAGGCGCAGGCCTCGGCGATCAGCGCGGGCACCCGCTCGCGGAGCACCTCGCGGGCCAGCTGACCCATCCAGTCGACGTCGAACACGCTTCGAGGGTGCCTCGCGGGGCGCCGCCGTGCACGGCGCTCAGCCGAACAGGTCGCCCAGGAACGACTGCTTGCGCTTCGAGCCGTGGCCGGAGGAGTGCTTCTTCCCCTGCACCTGGTTGAGCACCTCACCGACGACGGCGCCGAGTCCGCCCGCGCCGAGCCCGCCCGCGGAGCCCCCGCCCCCGTGCGCCGTTCCGCCGGCGGACGCCGTGCCGCGCGACGCCGCGCCCTGCCCCCCGGCCGACCCGCCGTGCCAGGCGTTCTCGGCGTCCATGAGCCGCTCCAGCTCGCCGCGGTCGAGGAAGATGCCGCGACAGTCGGAGCACTGGTCGACGTGCACGCCGTTGCGCTCGTAGGTCCGCATCGAGCCCTGGCACTTCGGACAGATCAGGTCCATGGCGGGGCAACGCGCGGCCGCCGGGGGACGGTTCCCGCCGCGCGCGGTCCCGGGACTACCCGCCAGTAGCCCTTGTGGCATGGTCGGGGTCCCACCCTGCGAGACGACGGTCACCACGGGGGTCCGACGTCAGGAGAGAGGTCCGATGCGGTTGCAGCTGTCCCCGGAACTGGAGGCGTTCCGGCAGGAGATGCGGACGTTCTTCACCACCGAGGTGCCCCAGGAGATCCGGGACTCCGTCGCGGCCCGCCGCGACGTGTCCAAGGACCACTACACCCGGACCCAGCGGCTCCTCAACGCCGCCGGTCTCGCCGTGCCGCACTGGCCGGTGGAGTGGGGCGGCCGGGGCTGGACGCCGCTGCAGCTGCACATCTGGCGGGAGGAGATGCAGCTGGCCTGCGTCCCCGAGCCGCTCGCCTTCAACGCCAGCATGATCGGCCCGGTCATCGCGGCCTTCGGCACCCAGGAGCAGAAGGAGCGCTTCCTGCCGGCCACGGCCAACCTCGACATCTGGTGGTGCCAGGGCTTCTCCGAGCCCGACGCGGGCTCCGACCTGGCCAGCCTGCGGACCACCGCCGTCCGCGACGGCGACGACTGGGTCGTCAACGGCCAGAAGACCTGGACGACGCTCGGCCAGCACGCCGACTGGATCTTCTGCCTCGTCCGCACCGACCCGACCGCGGAGAAGAGGCAGCGCGGCATCTCCATGCTCGTCTTCCCGATGGACTCCCCCGGGGTGACGCTGCGGCCGATCGAGCTCATCGACGGCAGCCGGGAGGTCAACGAGGTCTTCTTCGAGGACGTCCGCGTGCCGGCCGGTAACCTCATCGGCGAGGAGAACCGCGGCTGGGACTACGCGAAGTTCCTCCTCGGCAACGAGCGCGTCGGCATCGCCCGCGTCGGCGCCACCAAGCGGCTGCTCGCCCAGGCCAAGGAGCACGCCCGGTCGGTCACCGCCGGCGGTCGGCCGCTGGCCGAGGACCCCCTCATGGCCGCCCGCATCGCCGAGGTGGAGAACGAGCTGCTCGCGCTGGAGCTGACCGCGCTGCGGGTGGCGGCGCACTCGGCCGACGGCAAGCCGCACCCGGCGTCGTCGGTGCTCAAGCTGCGCGGTTCGGAGCTGCAGCAGGCCGCCACCGAGCTGCTCGTCGACATCGCGGGGCCGCTCTCGCTGGCCTCGTTCGCGCAGGACGGCTCCGACGTCCCGGACTGGGCCCGGGTCGCCACGCCCGAGTACCTCAACCACCGCAAGGTCTCCATCTACGGGGGCTCCAACGAGGTGCAGCGCACCATCATCGCCGGCTCGATCCTGGGGTTGTGAGACAGACCGTGGACTTCACCTACGACAGCGAGCAGAACGACCTGCGCGACGCCGTCCGCGCCCTGCTGGACCGCGCGTACGGCGACAGCGAGCAGCGCCGCAAGGTGGTGGCCGCCGATCCCGGGTTCGACGAGCAGACCTGGGCGCGGCTGGCCGAGATGGGGGTCCTCGGGCTGCCCTTCGCCGAGGAGGACGGCGGGATGGGTGCCGGCCCGGTGGAGGTGGCGATCGTCGCCGAGGAGGTCGGCCGGGTGCTGGCCCCCGAGCCCTTCGTGGAGGCCGTCGTCCTCGCCGGCGGGCTGGTCGCCGCCGTCGGCACCGCCGCCCAGCGCAGCGCGGTCCTCGGTCCCCTGGCCGAGGGCGGCAGCGTGCCGGCCGCGGCACTCGCGGAGCCCCGGACCCGGTGGTCCCCGGCCGCGGCCGGCGTCACCGCCACGGCGGACGGCGGCACGTGGCGGCTGACCGGCGTCAAGGAGCCGGTGGCGGCCGGCGCCCGCGCCGACGTCCTCGTGGTCAGCGCCGTCGTCGACGGCGGAACGGCGCTGTTCCTCGTCCGCGGCGACGCCGAGGGCCTGACGCGCACCGGCTACCGCACGCACGACGGGACCCGCGCCGCGCACCTGCGCCTCGACGGCACCCCGGCCGAGCTGCTGGGCGAGGGCACCGCCGACCGGACGGCCGAGATCGAGCAGGTGCTGGCGCGAGCCCGGATCGCCTACAGCCACGAGGCGGTCGGGGCGATGGAGGCCGCGCTGCGGACCACCGCCGGGTACCTCACGACCCGCAAGCAGTTCGGGGTGACGCTCAACAAGTTCCAGGCGCTGACCTTCCGCGCGGCGGACATGTACGTCTCCCTGGAACTGGCCCGGAGCACCGCGCTGTGGGCGTCGATGGTCCAGGCCGCCGGCGGGGACGTCGTCGCCGCGGCCGACCGCGCCCGGCTGCAGACCAGCCGCGCCGGCCGGCACATCGGCCAGGAGGCCATCCAGCTGCACGGCGGCATCGGCGTGACCGCCGAGTACAAGGTGGGCCACTACACCAGCCGGCTCACCGCGATCGACCACGTGCTGGGCGACGGCGACTGGGCGCTGTCCCGGCTGGCGGCCGGGGTCGGCACCTACGAGACCGTGGACCCCCTGGGCGCGCCCTACACCCCGCCGACCACGGGCTGAGAGACCCCGGCCGCCCCCCTGCAGGGCCCCGCCGCGCGCACGGCCCCGTCCAGAGGCTCGCCGCGAGCTGCGAGCGGTGAGGAGGACGGGGTCCTTCGTCAGCCCAGCATCGCCAGGCGGAGCTCCTCGGCCTCGGCGCGGACCTTGTCCAGCACCGGCGCGACGGCGTCCTCGCGCAGCACCCCGGCGGTCAGCTGCTCGACCGGCACCGCCGTGTAGTCGTCGGTGGTGAGCCGCGACGCGACCTCCAGCGCCGCGCGCAGCAGCGCGCCGTCCGCCGAGCCGAGGTCGTCGACCGCGCCCAGCGGGTCGACCATGCTCCGGGGGAAGCCCCACTGCTCCAGCGCCACGGCGGTCAGCCGGAACGCGTGGATGCCGTAGCGGCGCACCTCGGCAGCGCGCCGGTCGGCGGTGGTGAGCTCCGTGGCGGTGAGCTCCGCGTACCCGTCGTGGTCGTTGTGGTGCAGCAGCGCGATGCCGACCGGGGCGAGCAGCCCCAGGCACAGGGCGTCCTGCGGCCGCTCGCCGAACCGGCCGGCCAGGGTCGAGGCGGCCAGCGCGACGCTGGTGCTGACCCGCCAGAAGTCCTGCGGCAGGCGGGACTCGTCGTCCAGGTCGGTGAGCGCGACGGTGGCCATGGTCCGGACCGTGGTGAAGCCGACGACGGTCACCGCGAACTGCAGCGACGTCACCCGGCCGCGCATGCCGAAGTAGGCGGAGTTGGCCAGCTTCATCACCCGGCTGGCCAGCGCCACGTCGGCGGCCAGGATGTCGGCGAGCGCCTTGGCGCCGGTGTCCTCGGCGTTGGCGACCGACACGACCTGCGCCGCGACCGGCTTCTGCGCGGCCATGGTGTCGATGCTGGCGAGCACCGCCTCCAGGTCGAAGGACGGGGCGGCGGCCAGGGCGGAGGACACGACGGCTCCAGTACGGGGAAGCGGGTGGGCGGCGGGGGGCGGGGTCATCGGGCGCGGGCGGCGAACCAGTCGGCGGTGCACGCGCCGGTCATCGGCTGGGCCAGGCTGTACCCCTGCAGGTAGCCGGCGCCCAGGCGGGCCAGCTGCTCGGCCTGCTCGGCGGTCTCCACGCCCTCGGCGACGGTGGTGAGACCGAGGTTCTGGGCCAGCGCGATGACCGCCGAGGCGATCTCGGTGTGCCCGTGGGCGAGCTCGGCGACGAACGAGCGGTCCACCTTCAGGCAGTCGACCGGCAGGTGCCGCAGGTAGGCCAGCGACGAGTAGCCGGTGCCGAAGTCGTCGATCGCGAGCTGCACCCCGAGGTCGCGCAGCTGGGTGAGCACCGCGCGGGCCGAGGAGGGGTCCTTCATCAGCGCGGACTCGGTGATCTCGACGGACAGCCGCGCCGGCTCCAGGCCGTGCCGCTCGAGGGCGGCGACCACCTGCGGGTGCAGGTTCTCGTCGAGCTGGAGCGCCGAGACGTTGACGTTGGCCCGCAGCGGGGCGGCCGGCCCGAGCTCGCGGTCCCAGGCGGCCAGCTGCCGGCAGGTCTCGTCCAGCACCAGCAGGCCGAGCCCGCCGATCAGGCCGCTCTCCTCGGCCAGCGCCACGAACGTCGCCGGGCTGATCGGGCCGCGCTCCGGGTGCCTCCAGCGGGCCAGCGACTCCACGGCGACCGACGTCCGGTCGGCGGTGCTGAAGATCGGCTGGTAGAGCAGCGTGATCTGGCGCCGCTCGATGGCGGAGCGCAGGTCCGCGACCAGGCGCAGCTTGTCCCGGGCCTCGGCACGGGCCTGCTGGTCGAGGACGGTGATGCGGCCCTTGCCCCCGGCCTTGGCCTGGTACATGGCGATGTCGCAGTCGCGGATCAGCTCCTCGGCCGCGGTGTGCTCGTCGGTCTGCACGGTGACGCCGACGCTGGCGTGCGGCCGCACCTCCACCCCGCCCAGGCGCACCGGCCGGGCCAGCGCCGCGCCGATCCGGGCGGCCAGGGTGACCGCGGCGTCCTCGTCGAGGCCCTCGCAGACGACGACGAACTCGTCGCCGCCGAACCGGGCGACCAGGTCACCGGGGCGCACGGTGGCGCGCAGCCGGGTGGCGACCTCGATCAGCAGCTCGTCACCGGCCGCGTGGCCGAGCGAGTCGTTGACCACCTTGAAGTTGTCCAGGTCGAGGAAGAGGCAGGCCAGGCCCCCGCCGCCCCGGGTGAAGCGGGCGCCGACGTGCTCGGCGAGCCGGGTGCGGTTGGGCAGCCCGGTGAGGGGGTCGTGGTTGGCCTGGTGGGCCAGCCGCGCCTCGAAGGCGAGCCGGTCGGTGATGTCCTCGATGGTGCCGACGAACCCGGCGCCGACGCCCGGGGTGAACAGGTGGGCGAACCGGATGACCGTGGTCCGCTCGGTGCCGTCCTCGCGGACCAGCCGGGCCTGGGCCTCGCCGTCCCCGCCGCCGAGGACGGCGACGACCTGCTCGATCACGCCGTCGAGGTCGTCGGGGTGGACGGTGGCCATCCAGCCGGTGCCCAGCAGCTGCTCGGCCTGCAGCCCGACGAGGCTGCAGAACGCGTCGTTGACGTGGGCCAGGCGCATGCCCTGCTCCGACAGCAGGGTGGGGATCGGGGAGCGCTCGGTGAGCGTGGCGAAGCGCTGCTCGGAGGCGTCGGCCGTGGCCCGCAGCGCCCGCTCCTGCTCGTTGGCCGCGGCCACCAGCCGCAGCGTCCACATCCGGCCCGACGGGGTGGGCGTGGCGATGACGACGGACTCGACGAACGCGCCGCTGGCCGAGCGGACCGGCAGGGTCATGCGCGCGCTGCGCTCCCGGCGCAGCAGCAGTTTGACCTCGCCGCCGCGCAGGGTGGGCACCAGCGCCGCGACCGGCAGGGACCGCAGGTCCTCGAGGCCGTAGCCCAGCAGGTGGGTGGCGCCCTCGTTCCCCCAGGTGACCCGGTGCGTCCCGCCGACCAGTTCCGCGACGAGGAGGACGAGGGTGTCGCTGACCGCGGCGCCGTAGAAGATCGAGGAGACGATCTCTGCGGACACCAGCGGCTCGGCCGGCACGCTCGGCGCTGACACCTTCCCCCCTCCGTGGGTGGACCGGCCTCCCGGCCGGTCGATGGGCCGGTTCCCCGGCACGAGGACCAGTACGGCAGCTCCGGCCCGCGGGTGGAGCCGGAGCGGGGACGGCGTCACCCTCCCGGGTGGGGTCGGCCGCCCGAAGGCGTCGCGGGGACCGCCGGTCACGGCGCGGGGTGACGGCGGGACGGCGCGCCACCGCACGCGCGAACCCCGCGGGGACCGGCATGATCGGCCCCGCACCGCAGGACCTCGAGGTGCGGCGTCGTCGCCGCCGGGAACGGAGGGGACGTGCTGATCGGAGTGCCCAGGGAGTCCCGGCCCGGGGAGACGCGGGTGGCGGCCACCCCCGCGACGGTGCGGCAGCTGCTCGCGCTCGGTTACGCGGTGCTGGTGGAACGGGGCGCCGGGCTGGCGGCGAGTTCCCCGGACGAGGCCTACGCGGAGGCCGGCGCGCGGCTCGGCACGGCGGCCGAGGCGTGGGCCGCCGACGTCGTCCTGCACGTGGCCAAGCCGACGCCCGCCGAGATCGGGCTGCTGCGCGACGGCGCGGTGCTGGCCAGCACGCTGAGCCCCGCGCTGGACCCCGACCTGGTGCAGGCCCTCGCCGCCCGGCCGGTCACCGCGCTGGCGATGGACGCCGTCCCCCGCATCTCCCGGGCCCAGTCGCTGGACGTGCTGTCGTCGATGGCCAACATCGCCGGCTACCGCGCGGTCATCGAGGCCGCGCACACCTTCGGGCGGTCGTTCACGGGTCAGGTCACCGCCGCGGGCAAGGTGCCGCCGGCCACCGTGCTGGTGGTCGGCGCCGGGGTGGCAGGGCTGGCCGCGATCGGCGCGGCGAGCAGCCTGGGGGCGGTGGTGCGGGCCACCGACGTCCGACCCGAGGTGGCCGAGCAGATCGAGTCGATGGGCGGGGAGTACGTGGGGGTGCCGGCCGACGAGCCGCAGCCCGGTGGCGGCACCGGGTACGCGTCGGTCACGTCCGAGGACTACGACCAGCGGGCGGCGCTGATGTACGCCCAGCAGGTCCGCGAGGTCGACATCGTCATCACCACCGCGCTGATCCCCGGCCGCCCGGCGCCGCGGCTGATCACCGAGGAGATGGTCGCCGCGATGCGGCCCGGCAGCGTGGTCGTGGACATGGCCGCCGCGCAGGGCGGCAACGTCGCCGGGTCGGTGCCCGACCAGGTGGTGACCACGCCCGGCGGGGTCACGATCATCGGCTACACGGACCTGCCGGGCCGGCTGCCCGGCCAGGCCTCGCAGCTGTTCGGCACCAACCTGGTGAACCTGGTGAAGCTGCTGACCCCCGGCAAGGACGGCCAGGTGGTCCTCGACCTGGACGACGTCGTGCTGCGGTCGATGACCGTCGTCCGCGACGGCGAGGTCCTCTGGCCGCCGCCGCCGGTGCAGGTCTCCGCGGCCGCCCCCGCTCCCCCACCCGCCCGCCCGCCGGCCGCCCCGGTCGAGCGCCCGCCGGCCTCCCCCGCGCGACGCGCCGGGCTGGTCGCGGCCGCCGCCGTCGCGCTGTTCCTGGTGACGGCGTTCTCCCCGAGCCCGCTCATCGGCAACCTGACCGTGTTCGCCCTGGCGATCGTCGTCGGGTTCTACGTCATCGGGAACGTGCACCACGCCCTGCACACGCCGCTGATGTCGGTGACCAACGCGATCTCCGGGATCATCGTCGTCGGCGCCCTCCTGCAGCTCGGGCACACCAGCACGCTGGTGACCGTGCTCGCCTTCGTCGCGGTGCTGGTGGCCTCCGTCAACGTCTTCGGCGGCTTCGCCGTGACCCGCCGCATGCTCGGCATGTTCACGAGGAGCTGACCCAGTGGACGCCACCTCCGCCGCCGCGGCGGCCTACATCGTCGCCGGGCTGCTGTTCGTGCTCAGCCTGGCCGGGCTCTCCCGACACGAGACCGCCCGGTCGGGCAACGGCTACGGCATCGCCGGCATGGTCATCGCGCTGGCCGCGACGATCGGGCTCGCCGCCCGCGACCTCGACGCCGCCGCGGTCGCGCTGATCGCGGTGGCGATGGTCGCCGGCGCGGGCATCGGGCTGTGGCGGGCACGCCGGGTCGAGATGACCGGCATGCCCGAGCTCATCGCGGTGCTGCACAGCTTCGTCGGCCTGGCCGCGGTGCTCGTCGGCTGGAACGGCTACCTGTCGGTGGAGCGGGCCGGCGCGGAGCAGACCGAGGTGCCCGCCGACCTGCTCGGCATCCACTCCGCCGAGGTGGTCATCGGCGTCTTCATCGGCGCGGTCACGTTCACCGGCTCGATCGTCGCCTTCCTCAAGCTGTCGGCCAGGGTGAAGAGCAACCCGCTCATGCTGCCGGGCCGCAACTGGCTCAACCTCGGTGCGCTGGTCGCCTTCGCCGCCCTCACCGTCGCGTTCGTGGTCAGCCCCGGCCTGGGCGTGCTGGCCGCCGTCACCGCCCTGGCCCTCGCGCTGGGCTGGCACCTGGTGGCCTCGATCGGCGGCGGCGACATGCCGGTGGTCGTGTCGATGCTCAACAGCTACTCCGGCTGGGCGGCCGCCGCGTCGGGGTTCCTGCTCGACAACGACCTGCTGATCATCACCGGCGCCCTGGTCGGCTCCTCCGGTGCCTACCTGTCCTACATCATGTGCCGGGCGATGAACCGCTCGTTCCTGTCGGTCATCGCCGGCGGCTTCGGCAACGAGGGCGCGGTCGCCAGCGGCGACGTGGCGGGCGAGCACACCGAGATCACCGCCGAGGAGGTCGCCGAGCTGCTGCGCGGCGCCGACTCGGTGGTCATCACCCCCGGCTACGGCATGGCGGTCGCCCACGCCCAGGGCCCGGTCGCCGAGCTGACCCGCAAGCTCACCGACAAGGGCGTCCGGGTCCGCTTCGGCATCCACCCGGTCGCCGGCCGGCTGCCGGGCCACATGAACGTGCTGCTGGCCGAGGCGAAGGTGCCCTACGACATCGTCCTGGAGATGGACGAGATCAACGACGACCTCGCCGACACGTCCGTCGTCCTGGTCATCGGCGCCAACGACACGGTCAACCCGGCGGCGCTGGAGGACCCGGGCAGCCCGATCGCGGGCATGCCGGTCCTCCGGGTGTGGGAGGCCGAGCACGTCGTCGTCTTCAAGCGGTCGATGAACACCGGGTACGCCGGGGTGCAGAACCCGCTGTTCTTCCGGGACAACGCCCGCATGCTCTTCGGCGACGCGCGGGAGCGGGTGGACGACATCCTGCGCGCCCTGTGACGTCCGCCCCGGGGACTGTTCCGCACGCGTACGACGACCTACCGTGGGTGCGTGCGTTGCCAGGGGGAGGTGGCCGAGCCGGTCGCCGTCGGTCCGGCGGACCACGTGTGCTGGGTGTACGACGACGCCGAGTCCCTGGCCGACGTGGCCGGGTCCTTCCTGGCCGGCGGGCTGGCCCGGGGCGAGCGGCTGCTCTACGTCGGCGACGACGAGGGCATCGACCTCCTGCGCCGCCGGCCCGGTCCACTCGGCGCGGTCGACGACCTGGTCGCCGACGGCACGCTGACCCTGCTGCCCCTGGCCGGGGCCTACGAGGGCGCCGGCGCCTTCTCCCCCGAGCGGCAGCTCGCCTTCTACGACGCCGCCACCCGCGGGGCCGTGGACGGCGGGTCCCGCGGGCTGCGGGTGGTCGCCGAGCTGACCGGGCTGGCCGCCGACCCCGACCAGCGCCGCGAGCTGGTGCGCTGGGAGCACCTGGCCGACGGCTTCATGGCCGGCGGATCCGGCATGTCGGCCCTGTGCGCCTACCGGCGCGGCGCCGTGGATCCCGACGTCCTGCGCGACGTGGCCACCGTGCACCCCCAGCTGGGCGTTCCCGACGGGGTGCACGCCGACGAGCTGGCGCCCTTCCGGGTGTTCGTCGACGGGGACCGGCTGGCCGTCGCGGGCAGCGTCGACGCCTTCGGCGCGGAGCGGCTGCGTGCCCTGCTCACCACCTCCCCCGCGGACGGGGACGCGGTGGCCACCCTCGACGTCTCCGGCCTCACCTTCTTCGACGCGGCCGGGTGCCGCGCGCTGGCCGCGTGGGCCCAGGACCGGGCCTCCTGCGGCCGCCGTCCCGAGCTGGTCGGCGCCACGCCGCTGTTCGCCCGGGTGTGGCGGCTGCTCGGCTACGACCGGATCGCCCGCGCCACCCTGCGCCGGTCCCCTGCGTGACCGCGGCCGGGACCGGGGTCGCCCCCCTCCCCGCGTTCGTGCACGAGACCCTGCCCTATCGCGGGGACGACGAGTTCCTCACCGGCGTGCTGGGCTTCGTGCGCGAGGGGCTCGCCCGGGACGAGGCGGTGCTCCTCGTCGAGCCGACGCGCCGACTGGCCCAGCTCCGCGCCGCGCTGGCCGAGGACGCCGGACGGGTCGAGTTCCTCGACATGACCGACGTGGGGGCCAACCCCGGCCGGATCGTCGCCGCCTGGGCCGCGGCGCTCGACCGCGCCGCGCGCACCGGCCGCACGCTGCGCGGGGTCGGTGAGCCGGCCCACCCGGACCGGTCGGCGGCCGAGCTGGTGGAGTGCGAGCTGCACGAGCACCTGCTGAACGCGGCCTTCGGCGCCGGCGGCGGCCCGGCCTGGCGGCTGCTGTGCCCCTACGACGTGCAGGGCCTGCCGCCGGCGGTCAGCGCCCGCGCGCTCGTCACCCACCCGTACCGCACCGGCCCGGACGGCCCCCTGCCGTCCCCCGACCACGCGCCCCGGACGCCGGCCGAGCTGCTGGGCGGCGCGCTCCCGCCGCCCGCGAGCGAGGGCGTGCTGCGGGGGGAGTTCGGTTCCGGCGACGTGCCGGCCGTGCGGCGGACCGTCGCCTCGTACGCGCGGACCTGCGGGCTGACCGACGAGCAGGTCGCCGCCCTGGAGCTGTCGGCCTCCGAGCTGGCCACCAACAGCATCCGGCACGGCGCGGGCCGCGGGACGCTGGCGATGTGGACCGAGCCCGGCGCGGCCGTGGTGGAGTTCTCGGACGCCGGCCGGCTGACCGACCCCCTGGTCGGTCGCCGCCCGCCGCCGACCCGGCAGGTGGGCGGGCGCGGCGTCTACCTGGTGCACCAGCTCTGCGACCTGGTCCAGGTGCGCTCCACCCCCCGCGGCACCACGGTGCGGGTCACCACCTGGCGCTAGCCGGTTTGCGGCGCGGCCCGCCGTCGCCCACCGTTGCCCCGTGGACCCCTTCCGGAGCCTGGGCATGCCGCGCATCCCGGGGCTGTCCGAGCTGCTCACGCTGCTGCAGAACCAGACCGAGGCCCTGGCGCAGCTGCCGCGGACGCTCAGCGACCTGAACACCGCCGTCCGGGACCTCATCACCGCCACCACCGTCGCGACCGAGACGATCGCGTCGGCCCAGCGCACCGCCGAGCGGCTGGAGACGCTGGTCGAGGAGCTCGAGGAGCCGGTGCGCGCGCTGCGCCCGGGGCTGGAGCGGGTGGGCAAGGTGCTCGACGACCCGGTCATCGACACGGTCCCGGACACGCTGCGGCGGCTCTCCGAGGACGTGCTGCCGCTGATCCACGGGCTGCGGCAGGCCAGCGACCGGGTCGGCTCGGTCGCCGGCCTGCTGCGCCGGCGCGGGCGGCGCGAGGACGAGGACGAGCTCCCACCGATCTAGTCGAGGTCGCGCTCCAGCACGAAGGCGAACGGCTCGGCCAGGCCGCGCATGTCCATGAGCCCGAGCAGCACGTCGGGGGCGACCTGCCGGAAGGCGTCGACCACCGGGAGCCGGTCGTAGACGATCGCCGCGGTGAGGACGCCGCGGTGCTCCACCCGGCGCACCCGGGCAGCGGGGCGGCCGGTGCGCAGCAGCGGCCGGACGGCGGCGAACGCGGCGCGCGCCGGCGCGCTGCGGGCGAGCCCGGGCACCCGCCGGAGCAGCAGCAGGGGCGCGAGCGCCGGCTGCACCGGCCGCGGCACGCCGGCGCGGTCGCGGAACAGCAGCGGGTGCACCGTCTCGGCGTCGACGACCTCCTTGCCGTACCAGTGGTGCGCGGCCAGCAGCCCGTCCAGCCGCGACCCGGTGGGCAGCTCCCGGCCGCGCCAGCGGCCGACCAGGGTCGCGGGCTCGACGGCGGGCAGCCGGTCGGCCAGGGCGAGGACGTCGACCGGCGCCGCCCCGCCGCGGTGCCGCGCCAGCCAGCGCAGCGGCTCACTCACGGCGCCACCCAGTGCGCCGGGTGCTCCAGGACGGGGGGCAGCCGGGTGGCGGCGTCCCCGCGGGCGGCGGCCACCTGCGGGCGGGTGAGGAACAGCGCGCCGGAGAGGTCGGCGCCCCGCAGGTCCGCAGCGCGCAGGTCGGCGCCGAGCAGGTCGGCGAGGTGCAGGTCGGCGTCCCGGAGGTCGGCGCCGATCAGGTAGGCGCCCCGCAGGGCGGCTCCGCGCAGGTCGGCGCAGCGGAGCTTCGCCCCCACCAGGTCCGCGCCGCGCCGGAGCCGGGTCCGCCCGTGCACCCCGGCGCGGGCCAGCTCGCTCACCGAGAGCAGGAGCGCGCCGGCCTCCTGCCGCAGCGCGGCGGTGTCCACGGCCGCGAGCTCGGCGGGACCGGCGCCGGTCAGCCGCTCGGCGCGGTCGCGGGCGGCGACCAGCTCGCGGTGCAGCGGCGCGGCCGCGGGCAGCGCGAGGGCCTCGGCGAGGTACCAGAGCAGCTCGTGCAGCTGGCGCTGGACGCCGAAGGCGGTGGCCATCGACGCCGCCGCCTCCGGCCCGCCGTCCCACCCGCCGAAGGTGACCTGCACGGTCTGCTGGCCGGCACCGAAGCAGTCGAAGGCGGTGCAGCCGGGGAAGCCGCGCTCCCGGAGCCGGTCGTGGATCCCGCAGCGGGCGTCGGGCTGCAGGTGCACGCAGGCCCGGCCGGCCGGCTTGTCGATCGCGAAGTCAGCCGACGCCGTGAACGCCGGCACCACGCAGCACAACCCGATGCAGCGGGCGCAGTCGGCGCGCAGGCGCGCCCGGACGTCGGGAGAAGCGGGCACGGGCGGTCCTCCGGACGGTCAGGCGGTGGCCCGCTCCAGGGTGACCAGCACGCCCTCGACGCCGCCCGGGCCGATCCGACCCTTCACCTCGACCGACGTGATCGCCTTGAGCTGCCACCCCTCGCGGGCGTGCTGGTTGAGCACCTTCTCCAGCTTGTCACCGGACATCTTGCCGCCCATGAGCCCCTCCCGGAGCTCCACCACCTTGTACTCGAAGCGCTGCGCCACGGGGCTCCTCCCGTCGTCGGTGCCGTCCAGCCCCGATGATGCCCCCGTGGACGTCCTGAGCAGCCGGGTCCTCCTCCGGCCCCGCGACCCGACGCGTTCCCAGGCCTTCTACCGCGACGTCCTCGGCCTCGCGGTCTACCGCGAGTTCGGCCCGCCGGAGCACCCCGGCGTGGTCTTCTTCCTCGGCAACGGCCTGCTCGAGGTGTCCGGCTCGGGCGAGCCGCCCCAGGGGCTGGCGCTGTGGCTGCAGGTGCGCGACGTCGCCGCGGAGTTCGAGCGGCTGCGCGCGGCGGGCGTGCCGGTGCTGCACGAACCGCGGACCGAGCCGTGGGGGCTGGTCGAGGCCTGGGTCGCCGACCCGGACGGTGTCCGCATCGCGCTGGTCGAGGTGCCGCCGGACCACCCGCTGCGCCGCGATCGGCGCTGAGGGTCAGGAGCGCGCGCCGCCCGCCGTCCCGTCTCCGGCGGGGCCGTCGTCGGGCTCGGGCGGCTGACGGCGGACCAGGTCGGCCACCGACTCCTCCAGCCGCGCCCACGTGGAGCTCCACTCGACCAGCGGCTCGAGGATCCGCTCGAAGACGGCCAGCTGCTCGTCGAAGGCCGCCAGCTGGGCCGTCATCGCCTGGATCTGCTGGCGCTGACCGCGCACGGCCTTGTCGATCGCCTGCAGCTGGGCCGCCGACATCGCGCCGGGCGGCGAGGGCAGCTTCGGCAGCGAGAAGGGGACGGCGCCGGCGGCCATCCCCCGGGCGCGGTCGGTGAACCCGCGCAGCTGGCTGACGAACTCCTCGATGGACCGGGGCACCCGGGCGCCCGGGTCGCGGCCGCTCTCCTCGCGCTCGCTCATGCCGCCCAGTCTCCCGCCGGGGGTCCCTCCGCGCGCCTCCGCCATGCCACGCTGGGGGCGTGTCCTGGGCGTACGCCGTCGCCGTCGTGCACGGGCTCGCCGTCGGCCTCCTGCTCACCGGCGCGCTGCTGGCGCTGCGGTGGCCCCGGCTGGTGCTGCTGCACGCCCCCGTGGCCGCGGCGATCCTGGCGGTGCACCTCGCGGGTGCGCCGTGCCCGCTCACCGAGTGGGAGCTGGCGCTGCGGGAGCGGGCCGGCGGGGAGGTCTACACCGGGGGCTTCCTCGGCCACTTCGTGTTCGCCCCGCTGGGCCTGGACGTCGGCAGTCCCGCGGTGCAGGCCGGGATCTACACCGTCGCGCTGCTGCCCAACGCCGTCGGCTACGGGCTGCTCGCCGTCCGGGCCGCCCGCCGCACCCGGGTCACCCCGTGACGAGGGCGCGCAGCGTCTCGGCGTTGCGGACGGCGTGCCCGTGCCCGTCGTTGTTGAAGTAGGCGTACACGTCGCGGCCGGCCCCGGCCCACTCCCCCACCCGGTCGGCCCACCAGCGCAGGTCGGGATCGGGGTAGGAGCCGGCGTAGAGGTGCACGGCGTCGGGCCCGTGCAGCCGCAGGTACACGAACGGCGCGGTCGCCCGCAGCACGCAGGGCAGCCCGGCGCCGCTCATCACGCAGTAGGCCGCGCCGTACCGCTCCAGCAGCGCGAACACCTCGTCCACGTGCCAGCTGGGGTGCCGGAACTCCACGGCCACCCGCATCCAGTCCGGCAGCAGGCCCAGGAAGTACCGCAGCCGCTCGTCGTCCCGTTCGTGCGCCGGGTGCAGCTGGACCAGCAGCACCGCCCGGCGGTCGCCCAGCTCGTGCCAGCAGGCGACCAGCCGCTCCACCCAGACCTCCGGCGCGTACAGGCGCTTGGCGTGGGTGAGCCCCCGCGGTGCCTTGACCGAGAGCTGGAAGCCCGGCGGCAGGCGGCGGCGCCAGCCGGCGAACGTCGCCGTCCGCGGCCAGCGGTAGAAGCTCGCGTTGAGCTCGACGGTGCCGAAGCGGGCTCCGTAGTGCGCCAGCCGGTCCCGGGGTGGGGTGCCCGGCGGGTACAGCACGCCGTCCCAGTGGTCGTAGCTCCAGCCCGACGTCCCGATGTGCACGGCCACCGCCGGTCCCTACCCCGTCAGCGCCGCGCCAGCGCCGCCAACAGCCGGCCGTGCGCGCCGGGCGCCAGGCGGGCCAGCAGGTCGGGGACGACGGCGCTCCAGCCCACGAGCTGCCGCGGGCGCCGCCGCTGCACCGCGGTGAGGATGACCTCCGCCGCCTGCGCCGGGTCCATCCGGAGCAGCCGGTCGAACTCGTGCTTGCCGCGCTCGCCCTCCGCGGCCGGCACGCCCGAGCCGACGCGGGCGTCCGCGGCGATCCGGGTGCGGATGCCGCCGGGGTGCACGCAGGTGACGCCGACGCCGTCGGCGGCCAGCTCGTGCCGCAGCGCCTCGGTGAACCCGCGGACGGCGAACTTGCTGGTCGCGTAGGCCGCCTGGCCGGCCGGGGCGATCAGCCCGAACAGGCTGGAGACGTTCACCAGGTGCGAGCCGGGGTGCGCCTTGAGCGTGGGCAGCAGGGCGTGCGTGAGCCGGACCACGGCGCGCAGGTTGACCTCCTGGACCCACTCGAACTCCTCGAGGGTCACCTGGTCGAACCGCCCGCCGAGGGCGACCCCGGCGTTGTTCACCAGCAGGGTGACCTCGGGGTGGCCGGTGACGAGGACGTCGGCGACCCGCCGGGTGTCCGCGGCGTCGGACAGGTCGACCCGGTGGGTGGTGACCGGGAGCCCGGGGTGCGCGGCGCCGATCCCCCGGGCCACGGTCGCCAGCCCGTCGGCGTCCCGGTCGAGCAGCACGAGGGAGCTGCCGCGCAGCGCGAGGCCGTGCGCCAGCGCGGCGCCGATGCCACCGGCCGCGCCGGTGACGACCGCCGTCCCGCCGGCGAAGTCGTAGGGCGCGAGCCTCACGCGGCCACCTCCGCGGCGACGGGGGACGCCGGCCGGGCGGCGAACCGCACGCCGGCGTCCTCGAGCGGGCCGTGGCGCATGAGCCACACGTCGCGCACGTAGTTCTGGTACAGCCGCCAGGGTGCGCGGGCGCCCTGCCGGGGCAGCGCGGCGAGGCTGCGCTGCACGTAGCCGGAGCTCAGCCCGATGAACGGCTCGGTGCCGCCGCCGGGCGGTGCGACCGGGGTGCACGTGGCCAGCCCGCGGGCGCGCATGTGGTCGAGCAGCCGGCAGACGTAGCCGGCGACCAGGTCGGCCTTGAGGGTCCAGGAGGCGTTGGTGTAGCCGATGGTCATCGCGAAGTTCGGCACGCCGGAGATCATCATGCCCTTGTAGGACACCCGCTCCGACAGCTCGACCGGCTCGCCGTCCACGGTGAGGGTCATGCCGCCGATGGGCAGCAGGTTCAGCCCGGTGGCGGTGACGACGACGTCGGCCTCGAGCTCGGCGCCGGACTCCAGCGCGATCCCGGTCTCGGTGAACGTCGCGATCCGGTCGGTCACGATGTCGGCGCGGCCCTCGCGGATCGAGCGGAACAGGTCGCCGTCGGGGACCAGGCACAGCCGCTGGTCCCACGGGTCGTAGGGCGGGCCGAAGTGGGTCTCGACGTCGAACCCGGCCGGCAGCTGCTTGCGGGCCAGGTTCTGGATGAACCGCCGCATGGCGGCCGGCCGCCGGCGGCTGAACTGGTAGGAGGCCATGGAGACCAGCACGTTCTTCCACCGCACGAGCGGGTAGACCGCGCGCGCCGGCAGCCGGCGGCGCAGGGCGTCGGCCAGCGGGTCGCGGCCGGGCAGCGCCAGCACGTAGCTGGGGGTCCGCTGCAGCATCGTCACGTGCGCGGCGGTCTCCGCCATGGTCGGCACCAGGGTGACCGCGGTCGCGCCGCTGCCGACGACGACGACCCGCTTGCCGGCGTGGTCCAGGTCGGCGGGCCAGTGCTGCGGGTGCACGATCGGCCCCCGGAAGCGCTCCTCGCCGGGGAACCGCGGCCGGTAGCCCTCGTCGTAGCGGTAGTAGCCGGAGCAGACCGACAGCCAGGAGCAGGTCAGCCGGACGGTCTCCCCCGTGTCGGTGCGCTCCGCGGTCACCGTCCAGCGCGCCTCGGCGGTGGACCACTCGGCGGAGACGACCCGGTGCGAGAACCGGATGTGCCGGTCCACGCCGTGCTCGCGGGCGGTGTCCTGCACGTAGCCGCGGATCGTCGCGCCGTCGGCGATCGCCCGCGGCTGGGTCCAGGGCCGGAACGTGTAGCCGAGGGTGAACATGTCCGAGTCCGACCGGACGCCCGGGTAGCGGAACAGGTCCCACGTGCCGCCGATCGCCTCGCGCGACTCGAGGACCGTGTAGCTCAGGCCCGGACACCTCCGCTGCAGGTGGCAGGCGGCCCCGATGCCGGAGAGCCCGGCCCCCACGATCAGCACGTCGACGTGCGCGGTGGTGTCGGTCATGGCGCTCCCCCTGCTCGGCCGGTGACCGGCACCACGGTAGTCGACACGGTGTCGATCACCTCGACGGCTCGTCGGTGCCGTAGATGGCGCGCAACCAGACGGTGAGCAGGACGTCGATGAGGTCCGCCTCCCCGACGGCGGGCTGCTGGCCGGCGAGCGTGCCCTGGATGACCCGCTCGTTCATCCAGTTCAGGGCGACGGCGAGGTCCCGCGCCGGGGGCCCGCCGGGCGCCGCCCCCCGGGCCCGCTCGGCCTCGATGGCGGCCGCGGTCTCGGCGACGAAGCCCTCCATCACCCGGGCCCACAGCTCGCGGACCTCGGCACTGCCGGCCAGCAGCTGGGTCGCCGCCGCGGTCAGCGCCCGGTGCGCGGTGAAGGTGTCGCGCACGGCGACCAGCGCCGCCCGCCAGCCGGCCCGCGCGTCGCCGCCGGCACCGGCGAGGGCGGCCGACCGCAGCGCGTGCGCCTCGGCCACCACCCGGTCCAGCAGCGCGAGGACGACGGCGTCCTTGGAGGCGAAGTAGAAGTAGAACGTCGGCCGGGAGATCCCCGCGCCGCGGGCGAGGTCGTCGACGGAGATCTCGGCGAGCGGCCGCTGCGCCAGCAGCGCCTCGGCGGTGGCCAGGAGGGCGCGCTCGCGGTCGTCGCCGGAGGGCCGGCGCGCGCGGCGGCCGCGGCCGGGGGCCGGCGCCGGACCGGTCACGGCAGCCGCCACACCGTCGTCCGCCGCAGCCCGGGGCCCTCGGTCTCGGGGATGTCGTAGACGGCGGCCGCCACCAGCCGCTCGTGCGGCAGGTAGGGCCGGCCGGGGTCCCCGACCAGCACCTCGCAGCCGCGCGCGCGGGCGCGGTCGAGGAACGGCAGCACCCGCTCGGTCATCTCCCGGTCGTAGCAGACGTCCCCCGCGAGCACGACCTCGATGCCGGGCAGGTCACCGTCGAGCACGTCGCCGGCCACGCCCACCCCGCCCACGCCGTTGAGGGCCGCGTTGACGACGACCGCCGTCCGGCTGAACGGGTCGACGTCACTGGCCAGCACCGAGCGGGCGCCGGCCCGGAGGGCGGCGATGGCGACCAGGCCGCTGCCCGTCCCGAGGTCGAGCACCGCCCGGCCGGCCACCACCTCCGGGGTGTCGAGCACGAACCGGGCCAGCGCCTGGCCGCCCGGCCACGCCGCAGCCCAGAAGGGCGGCGCCTGGCCGGCGCCGCCCTCCGCGGTCTCCATCGCCTCCCAGAGGGCGACGACGTCCTCGGCCACGTGCAGCCGGACCTCCGGGACCGAGGACGGTCGCTGGACCTGGGTGTGGGCGCGGACGAACCCGGCGGGGACGGATCTCACGCCGGCCAGTCCACCATCCGCCCGGGTCAGGTCACCGCCCCGGAGGACGGGGTCCCGCCTCGGCACCTGAGCCCCCGCCCAGGGCCCCCCCCTGAGGGTGCGAGGGGTGGGGAGGACGGGCGGCCCCCCTGCCCCCCGCCGCGAGCCCGCGAGCGGCGGGGGGCAGGGGGGTCCTTCTAGTACCAGTTGTTGGCCTTCGAGTGCGCCCAGGCCGCGCAGGGGCTGCCGTACCGGTTCTCGATGTAGATCAGCCCGGCGTCGATCTGCCGGTAGCCGTCCGAGGTCTTGGCGATGCCGGTGCCGGCCCACGTCGAGTTGAGGAACTGCGGGATGCCGTAGGCGGTGCTGGTCGGGTTCTGCGCGTTGGGGTTCCAGCCGCTCTCCTTGCCCCACAGGTTCTCCAGGCAGCTGAACTGGTCCGCGCTGCCGACCTTGGACATGGCGTACTCCTTGAAGGAGCCGCTGGGAGCGGAGGACGAGCCGCCGCTCGCAGCGGGAGCGGCCGGCGCCCGCTCGGCCTCTCGGGCGGCGCGCTCAGCGGCCTCGCGCTCGGCGGCCTCCTGGGCGGCGCGCTCGGCGGCGACCCGCTCGGCCTCCAGCCGGTCGCGCTCGGCCTGCTCGGCGGCGAGCCGCTCGGCCTCCAGCCGGTCCCGCTCGGCCTGCTCGGCGGCGGCCTGGGCCTGGGCCGCGCTGGCCTCGGCGGCCTCGCGCTCGCCGCGGGAGGCGGCCAGGTCCTCGAGCGAGGCGAAGTCGTCGGGAGCCACCTCGGCGGTCGGCGCCTCGGCCGCGGCCTGCGGCGCGATACCGAGGGCCTCGGCGACACTGTGCGAGGCGCTGACCGTGCTGGTCTCGGCCTCGGCCGGCGGCTGGCCGCCGGCGAGCAGGTTCACCACGACGGCCCCGGCGGCGGCCGCGGCCAGCAGGAAGGCCGGGCGGCGACCCTTGGCCGGCAGGTGCACGCGCCGGCGGGTCGGGCGCTGGGCACCGAGCTCGGGGGTGGGGAACTCGGCGGTGTCCGCCTGGACGGCGGGGAACTGCTGGGTGCGGTCGATCATCGGGTGTGGGTGCTCCGGGGCGAGAGTGCGCGCGGGCCGACCCTCCGCGGTGCGGGGGGCAGCCCAGGGCGGCGCGGGCTGGGGGTGGGTGCGCCGGCGGCGTCGGGAAGTGACGCGGGAGACCGGCGGGCGCGGTCAGGCGGGATCAGCGGGCCGGGAGGAGGCGCGAGGTGCGCGCGGCCGGGTGTCCCTGCGAGCCGCGAGGGCCCGGGGGCGGGGCATGCGGAGACTCTCCGTTTCTTCCGTGGCCGCCTACCGGGTTAGCTGACGGGTTCGGGCGGGAAGGCGCCCTACCGGCCCTCCGAGCGACGCTCGGCAGGCCGGACTCACCCCAGTGCTGCGGTGGGTCCCCGGCTCGTGGCCACGGCTGCGGACACGACTCGGCGGCGTCCACCCAGGCTCCCCGTGTGGGGAGAGACGACCAGGCGGACGAGAGCCACCGTAGGGGCCGTTACCGTCCCGTGACAATCCCGGCCGTCACATCGGCACCGTGAGCTGTGTCGCGGTGGGCGCCGGCTCCGCTCAACCGGCGACCGGCTCCCGGGGCTCGGTGAGCACCACGTTCCCGGTGAGCCGCACGGCCCCGCCGCGCGGGGCGTCGGACGCCGCCCGGTCGGGCCCGACGGCGGGCGAGCCCTCCAGCGCGGCACCGAGGCTGTCGGTCAGGAGGCGCAGGGACTCGCGGGCGTCGTCCTGCCGACGACGGAGGTCGGCGAGTTCGGCAGCGGCGGCGGCCGCCTCCTCCTGCAGGCGCGCCCGCTCCGCGGCGGCCTCCCGGAGCAGCTCCTCGGCCTGCCGGCGGACCCGCTCGAGGGCGGCGTTCCGCAGGTCGGACACGTTGCCCAGCCGCGCCTCGGCCTCGGCCCGGGCGGTCGCGCGGACCTGCTCGGCGTCCCGCTCGGCCTCGGCGACCACCTCGGCCGCCCGCACCTCGGCCAGCCGGAGCAGCTCGCGCATCGCGCCGACGAGCAGCACCGCGTCGCGCTGCTCCGCGTCCGCGACCGCCAGGGCCGGTACGGGAGGGGCAGGGACGGCGGCGTCGTTACAGCGACTGCACCGGATCCCACTGGTTCCCGGCACCGGACGGACGAGCAGCTCGCTCTCCACCCAGGCGACGTAGTCGTCGACGTCGGCCCGGTCGTAGCCGCGCAGCCGCCGGCGGAACCGCGGTCGCGGCTCGAACAGCGCCGCGAGCCCGGCCGACTCCCCGGTGGGGTCGACGTCCCCTTCGCCCTGCTCGACCATCCCCGGCCTCCCCCGATCGGCTACAGCGACTGCAGCGTCCCCGACCCTGCCGGGTGCCCGGCTCCGCCGCCGTGCGACGCGAGAGCAACACGGGTGTCGTTCACCGCCCCGTGCCGAGATGATCACTCAGCGCTGCGGAGGGTCTCGACGAGGTGACGGAGCGTGCGAGGAAGACCCGGAACAGCGGGACACGCACGCGTGTTACAGGGAACAGTAGTTGCACTCTCAACCACACGGAGCCCGACATGCAGTTCGGCATCTTCACGGTCAGCGACATCACGACCGACCCCACGACCGGCCGCACGCCGAGCGAGGCGGAGCGGATCCAGGCGGTCGTCACGATCGCGAAGAAGGCCGAGGAGGTCGGCCTCGACGTGGTCGCCCTGGGTGAGCACCACAACCCGCCGTTCTTCTCCAGCTCGCCCACCACGACGCTGGCGTACATCGCCGCGCAGACCACCCGCCTGCAGCTGTCGACGGCCACCACGCTGATCACCACCAACGACCCGGTGAAGATCGCCGAGGACTACGCGATGCTGCAGCACCTCGCCGGCGGCCGCGTCGACCTGATGCTGGGCCGCGGCAACACCGGCCCGGTCTACCCCTGGTTCGGGCAGGACATCCGCAACGGCATCCCGCTGGCGGTGGAGAACTACGCGCTGCTGCGGAAGCTGTGGACCGAGGACGTCGTGGACTGGTCGGGCCGGTTCCGCACGCCGCTGCAGGGCTTCACCTCCACCCCGCGCCCGCTGGACGGCGTCGCACCGTTCGTCTGGCACGGCTCGATCCGCTCGCCGCAGATCGCCGAGCAGGCCGCCTTCTACGGCGACGGGTTCTTCTCCAACCACATCTTCTGGCCCAAGGAGCACACCCAGCGGATGGTCGAGTTCTACCGGCAGCGCTTCGAGCACCACGGTCACGGGTCCGCCGACCAGGCGATCGTCGGGCTGGGCGGCCAGGTGTTCATGCGCCGGAACTCGCAGGACGCGGTGGCGGAGTTCCGGCCGTACTTCGACAACGCCCCGGTCTACGGGCACGGCCCGTCGCTGGAGGACTTCAGCCGGGAGACCCCGCTGACCGTCGGCAGCCCGCAGCAGGTCATCGAGCGCACCCTGGGCTTCCGCGACTACGTCGGGGACTACCAGCGGCAGCTGTTCCTCGTCGACCACGCCGGGCTGCCGTTGAAGACCGTGCTCGAGCAGCTGGACCTCCTGGGCGAGGAGGTCGTGCCGGTGCTGCGCCGCGAGTTCGCCGCCCGCCGGCCGGCGCACGTGCCCGACGCCCCCACCCACGCCTCCCTCGTCGCCGCCCGCGACGCGCGCGACGCCGAGGAGGTCCCGGCCCGATGAGCACCCGCACCCTCGCCGTCGTCAGCGCCGGCCTGTCCACCCCGTCGTCCACCCGGCTGCTGGCCGACCGGCTGACCGCCGCCACCGTGGCGGCCCTGCGGGCCCGTGGGGACGACGCCACCGTCGAGGTCGTCGAGCTGCGCGAGCACGCCCGCGACCTCGCCGACCACCTCGTCACCGGCTTCCCCAGCGCTCCGCTGCGGGCCGCGATCGACACCGTGGTCGGGGCCGACGGGCTGATCGCGGTGACCCCGGTGTTCTCCGCCTCCTACAGCGGCCTGTTCAAGACGTTCGTCGACGTCCTGGACAAGGACGCGCTCACCGGCATGCCGGTGCTGCTCGGGGCCACCGCCGGCACGGCTCGGCACTCACTGGTGGTCGAGCACGCCCTGCGGCCGCTGTTCGCCTACCTGCGCGCGATCGCCGTCCCCACCGGGGTCTTCGCCGCCCCGGAGGACTGGGCCGGCGCCGGGGGCGTCGACCGGGCGCTGGCCACGCGCATCGACCGGGCGGCCGGCGAGCTGGCCGACCTGGTCGCCGGGCGGGCCACCGAGCGCCGTCCGGTGGACCCCTTCGCGGACGTCCCCTCCTTCGAGGAGCTCCTCCGCGGCGAGGCATGACGGCGAGGTGGCCGAGGTGGCCGAGGTGGAGGAAGCGATCCCCACGTCAGAGCCGCCCTGACGCAGGAAGAGCTTCCTCTGCCTCGCCGGCCGGTTCAGCCGACGGCGTCGGGGGACGCCGGGGCGGAGCCGCCCTGGGGCGCGTCCCCGGCCAGGAGACGGACCACCTCTGCCTGGTCCGCGGCCGAGGGCAGGCCCCACTCCGGCCGGTAGCCGTAGACCTCGCCGAGCGGCGTGGAGCTGGTGCGGCCGTCGAGGATCTCCACCGTGTCGGACCGGATCAGGCCCGGGTGCTCCACGCCGCAGGCCTCGGCCACCTTGAACAGGTCCCGGCGCAGCGTCTCGATGTAGTTGGCCACCCGCACCGATTTCAGCTGCGGGTCCAGGCCGTGCGCGAGCCAGGCGTTCTGCGTCGCGACGCCGGTCGGGCAGGTGTCGGTGTGGCACTTCTGCGCCTGGATGCAGCCGATCGCCAACATCGCCTCCCGGCCGACGTTGACCATGTCGCAGCCCAGCGCGAACGCCACGATCGCGTTGTCGGGCAGCCCCAGCTTGCCCGCGCCGATGAACGTGACCTGCTCGTGCAGGCCGGCCTGCGCGAACGTCGCGTAGACCCGCGCGAAGCCGAGCTGGAAGGGCAGCGAGACCGAGTCGGTGAAGATCAGCGGCGCCGCGCCGGTGCCGCCCTCCCCGCCGTCGACGGTCACGAAGTCCACCCCGCGGCCGGTCCGCGCCATGAGGTCGGTCAGCTCGTGCCAGAACGTCATGTCGCCGACGGCTGACTTGATGCCCACCGGCAGCCCGGTCTCGGCCGCGAGCAGCTCGACCCAGTCGAGCAGGCTGTCGGTGTCGGAGAACTCCGCGTGCCGGGACGGGCTGATGCAGTCCACCCCCTCGGACACGCCGCGGGCCGCGGCGATCTCCGCGGACACCTTGGCCGCGGGCAGGACGCCGCCCAGCCCCGGCTTGGCGCCCTGGCTGAGCTTGATCTCCAGCGCCCGGACGGGGGCTCCGGCGACGAGGTCCTTGAGCCGATCGAGGTCGAACCGGCCGTGCTCGTCCCGGCAGCCGAAGTAGGCGGTGCCGATCTGGTAGACCAGCTCGCCGCCGTGCCGGTGGTGCACCGAGATGCCGCCCTCGCCGGTGTTCTGCAGGCAACCGGCCAGCGCCGCGCCGCGGTTGAGCGCCTCCACCGCCGCCCCGGACAGCGACCCGAAGCTCATCGCGGAGATGTTGACCACCGACGGCGGGCGGAAGGCGTGCGCCCGGCCGCGCGGGCCGCCCAGCACCTTCGCCGACGGCACCCGCACGTCGTGCGCCGAGGACGGGGCCGACGGCGGGACGGCCCGGCCGAAGGTCCGGTGGTTGATCACCGGGTAGCCGGCGGTGTACTCGAGGTCGTTGTCGGTGCCGAAGCCGAAGTAGTTGTTCTCCTTCTTCGCCGAGGCGTACACCCAGCGGCGCTGGTCGCGGGTGAACGGCCGCTCCTCGTTGTTGCCGGCCACCAGGTACTGGCGCAGCTCGGGGCCGATCGCCTCCAGCAGGTAGCGCGCGTGCCCGATCAGCGGGAAATTGCGCAGCAGGGTGTGCTCGCGCTGCACCAGGTCGCGCGCGGCGACGGCGCCCAGCGCCGCCAGCCCGGTGACTGCCGCCCGTGCGGCACCTCTCATGATCGTGCTCCTTCCTCGCGTCGGACCGGTTCGATGTCGTCGACCGCGTCGAGCGTCGCGAGGACGTCGGCGAGCGCCCGGGTGGAGCGGTCGACCAGCGGGCGCAGGCGGGCGTAGACGGCGACCTCGGCGGGGTCGGGCAGCACCGGGTCGCCGACCTCGACCAGCGCGGTCGCCGCGGCCAGGTCGGGCAGCGCCTCCAGCGCGTGCAGCCCCAGCAGGCAGGCGCCCAGACCGGTCCCCTCCGGCGAGTCGGCCACGCGCACCGGGAGGTCGAGCGCCGCGGCCAGCGTGCGCACCCACAGCGACGACGCCACCGCCCCGCCCGTGGCCCGCACCTCGCGGACCGGCAGGTCGGTCGCGGCGAACGCGTCGCGGACCAGCGCCAGCTGCTGGCACACGCCCTCCACCGCGGCCCGGACCAGGTGCGGGCGGCGGTGCTCGCGGCGCAGCCCGAGGTAGGCCCCGCGCAGGCCCGACCGCCACCACGGCGCCCGCTCGCCCAGCAGGTAGGGCAGGCACAGCAGCCCGGAGCTGCCCGGCGGGACCCCGGCGGCCTCGTCGAGCAGCCGGGCGTCGAGCGCGTCGGCGTCCTCCCCCTCGGGCGCGGGGCCGCCGGCGCCGGCCGCCAGCGCCTGCGCCGCCCAGCGCACCACCGAACCGCCGTTGTTCACCGCGCCCCCGACCACCCAGTGGTCGTCGGTGAGCGCGTAGCAGAACAGCCGGCGCCCGGGGTCCACGGTGGGCGCGGGGACGACGACCCGCATCGCCCCGCTGGTGCCCAGGGAGACCGCGGCGACGTCGGGGCGGACGGCGCCGATGCCCAGGTTGGCCAGCGGGCCGTCGGAGGCGCCGAGCACCACCGGCAGCCCGGCCGGCAGCCCCGTGGCGCGGGCCACCTCCGGGCGCAGGCCCGGCAGGACGGCGGTCGTGGGCAGCACCTCGCCGAGCTGGCCGGGCCGGACGCCGGCGATGCCCAGCGCCTCGTCGTCCCACCGGGCGGCGCGGATGTCGTAGAGCCCGGTGCAGGAGGCGCACGACCGGTCGACGACCTGCCGGCCGCCGCACAGCGCGGCGACCACCAGTTCCTTGACCCCGCCCCAGCGCGGCGTGCCGGCCAGCAGGTCGGGGTCCTCGGCGCGCAGCCAGGACAGCTTCACCAGCGGCGACATGGCGTGCACCGGCGTGCCGGTCCGGGCGTGCAGGTCGCCGGCCCGCCCGTCGGCCACCAGCGCCGCGGCCCACGGCCCCGCGCGGTTGTCCGCCCAGGTCAGCACCGGGCCCAGCGGGGCGCCGTCGTCGTCCATCGGCACCAGGCCGTGCATGGCCGCGCTGAGGCTGACGCCGACCACGGCGTCGCCGCGCTCGCGGGCGCGGGCGGCGACGGCGGCGAGCGCCTCGACGGCGGCGGAGGCGAGCCGCCCGGCGTCGAGCTCGGCGCGGCCGGGGGCGGGCACGGACAGCGGATAGGCGACGCTGACCAGGTCGCGGACCCGGCCGTCGGTGCCGGCGGTGACCGCCTTGGTCGCCGTCGTCCCGGAGTCCAGCCCCACGACGACGTCCACGACACCCCTCCCGAGCGGCTGCTGCTGAGCCTGTCGGGATCGTGCTCGCCAGGACTCCCGGCCGCCACCGGGGACCCGGCGGCCGGGGTCAGCGGTAGGCCGACCCACCCCGCAGTCGCGCCCCCACGGCGACGCGCAGCGGCGCCAGGACGACGCCGTCGTCGGCCAGCCGCGCCCGCAGCTGCCGCCGGTGCCGCAGCACCCCGACGAACCCGATGGCCCAGAACAGGTACTGGACGGCGAACGCGGCGCGGAAGGCGTCCAGCGAGTAGGCGGTGGAGGACCCGGGGGTCAGCACGTCGAGGACCGCGCCGACGGCGAGGATGGTGAGCAGCGAGGCGACGAAGCCGCCCACGTTGACCACGCCGCTGGCGCTGCCCTGCCGCTCGGCCGGGTTCCAGGTGCGGGCGAAGTCGAAGCCGATCATCGAGCCGGGGCCGTTGGTGCCGAGGACGACGACCAGCAGCACGAGGACGGGCAGCGGCGCGGGGCCGGGCCAGAGCAGCACCACGGTCCAGGTGGCGGCGGTGAGCACCAGGATCGCGAAGACCATCGTCGAGCGGCGCAGCGGCCAGCGACCGCACAGCCGGCCGAGCATCGGGCCGACGAGGATGCCGACGACCACCAGCAGGGTCAGCAGCGCGGCCGCCGTCGCGGGGCTGCGCCCCTGCCCGACGACGAGGAACGGATAGCCCCACAGCAGCGCGAACACCGTGCCGGAGAACTGGGTGACCAGGTGGGTGTAGAGCCCGATGCGGGTGCCCGGCTCGCGCCAGGTGAGGGCCAGGCTGCGGCGCACCTCGGCCAGGCCGCTGGGCGGGGCGATCTCGGTGCCCGGCGGGGTGTCGCGCAGCGCGACCACCACCAGGACGGCGACCAGCACGCCGACCGCCGCCGCGCCGAGGAAGGTGCTCTCCCAGGAGGTGGAGTGCAGCAGCGCGACCAGCGGATAGGCGGCGACGATCTGCCCGAACTGCCCCAGCATGCCGGTGAGCTGGGTGATCAGCGGGACGGTCGGCCCAGGGAACCAGAAGCCGATCACCCGCAGCACGCTGACGAAGGTCATCGCGTCCCCGGCGCCGACCAGCACCCGCGCGGCGACGGCGGTCGGCACGTCCCCGGCCAGGGCGAGCAGCGCCTGCCCGGCGGCCATCGTGAGCGCTCCAGCGAGGATCAGCCGGCGGGAGCCGAAGCGGTCCAGCGCGACCCCGACCGGCACCTGCATGCCGGCGTACACCACCAGCTGGAGCACGAGGAACAGCGAGATCGCCGAGGCGCCCGCGGAGAAGCGCTCCTGGGCCTCGACCCCGGCGACGCCGAGGGAGGCGCGGTGGAAGACGGCGACCGCGTAGGCGGCGAGGGCGACCAGCCACACGGTGTAGCCGCGGACCGTCGGGCGGGCAGCGATCGGCGGCGTCACCTCCATGGCGACGCCCCGGCGGCCCGGTTTCTTCCCCCGGGCGCGGGTGAGTCCCCTCACCCGGACGTGGTCCCCGGGGGACGACTAACTCCGCACGTCACCGGGCAGGAGGACCGCCGTCCGCCGGGGCCCGCGGGGCACCCGGCCGTCCGTCCGTGCTCGACCGACGAGAGGAGCGCCCTCGATGGCGTCCGTCATCCACTACACGATCGCGACCGAGGCCGAGAAGTACGCCGACTTCCGCCGCGTGCTGTGGACCGGCAAGAACACCCAGCTGGTCATCATGACCATCCCGCCGGGTGGGGAGATCGGCGAGGAGGTGCACGAGGACATCGACCAGATCCTCACCTTCGTGAGCGGCACCGGCGAGGCGCAGATCTCGGGCAGCAAGAAGAAGGTGGCGCAGGGCGACCTGGTCGTCGTCCCGGCCGGGACGAAGCACAACTTCGTCAACACCGGGCCCAACCCGCTGGTCCTCTACACCGTCTACGGCCCGCCGGAGCACGCCGACGGCGCGGTGCACAAGACCAAGGAGGAGGCCGACGAGCTCGAGGAGGCCGGCAAGGACGAGCCGCCGACCCAGTGACCGGCGGCCGGGGGTGCGCAGCGGCGCACCCCCGGTGCCGGTTCCGCGCGTCCGGCGACCGGAGCACCGCACGGCCACCGGCCGACTGCGCACGGTGCCCGGAGTCGTAGGACCAGTGTCCAGGTGTGCCGCCGCCCGGTCGGGTGGTCCAGTGGAGGCACCGACTCAACCGAGGAGCCCGGCATGTCGACGTCCGTGGGACGCGGTGCACGCTCCCTGCTGTCGGTCGCGCCGCTCGTGCCGGCCGGCGGGGTCGACGTCCTGCTGACCGCCTTCGGCCTGCTGGCCGACGACCGGCCGGAGCTGCGGCTGGAGATCGTGGGCAGCGGTCCGCTGGGCCGCGTGTTCGGGCACCACGCCCTGTACCTGGGCATCGAGGACCGGGTGGACTTCTGCGGCGCCCTGCCGGACGCCGCGGTCCGGACGGCGGTGCACGGCTGCGCGCTGCTGGTGTTCCCCCACCGCTCCGGCGAGTCGTTCGACCCGTCGCCGGCGCTCGTCGCGGCCCTGGACGCCGCCCGGCCGGTCGTCGCGACGTCCGCCGCGGCCCCGCCGCACGTGCTCCGGCACCGGGAGAACGGCCTCGTGGTGCCGCCCGACGACCCGATCGCGCTGGCCACGTCGATGGCCGAGGTGCTCGACCGGGCGTCCCTCACCGTCGCCCTGGCGAGCCTCCCGTGGCAGACCTCCCGGGAGCTGCCCCCGCACGGAGCCCTCCACCGCCTGTGGCACCGGGTGACCGGCTGACGCCGGGGCCGGATCCAGCTGCGGGCCGCAGGACTCTTGCGCACCCCGCCCACCGGGTGACACAACGTCCCCGCAGGTCGGAACGGGAAGGTCCCGTTCCGTTGCCGACGACGGCCCGACCGGCACGGTCGAGCTGCGCCGCGGCACGGGGGTGAGGGATGGCGACGAGCTCCAGGCCGGCGGACGCCGAGGTCCGGCCGCCGCCCGCGGGTGGACCGCCGTGGGTGCCGCTGGTCGACGGCTCCGCCCGCCGGCGGCCGCTGGCCCCCTCGGTGCAGCGCGTCGTGGGCCGGTTCGTGGCCGCCAACCTGGTGGCGGTCCTCCTGCTGCTCGGCGGCGGCGTGTGGGCGGCCGTCGAGGCGGCGGAGAACGAGTCCCTGGCCGACGCCCGCCGCACGACCGACCTGCTCGCGGCGATCCTGGTCGAGCCCAACCTCAACGCCCCGCTGCTCGCCGGCGACCCGGACGCCCTCGCCGACTTCGACGCCCGCATGCGGGACCGGATGGCCCGGGCCGACGTCATCCGCGTGAAGATCTGGAACGGCGACGGCCGGATCCTCTACTCCGACGAGCCGCGGCTGATCGGGCAGGTCCACACGCTCGACGAGGACGACCGGCAGGCGCTGCGGGACGGCGTCACGCGGGCGGAGGTCAGCGACCTGAGCCGGCCGGAGAACCGGTACGAGCGGTCGTTCGGCCGGCTGCTCGAGGTCTACCGCCAGATCAACGGGCCCGACGGCCGGCCGCTGCTCCTCGAGACCTACTCCGAGTACCAGGCGGCCACCTCCCGGCAGTTCGAGATCTGGTCGGAGTTCGCGCCCATCTCCGTCGCCGTCGTCCTCACCCTGCTGGCGGTGCAGCTGCCGCTGGCCCACCGCATGGTCACCCAGCTGCGCGCGGCCCAGCGGGAGCGGGAACTGCTGCAGGCGCGGGCGCTGGACGCCTCCACCGAGGAGCGGCGCCGGATCGCCGGCAGCCTGCACGACGGCATCGTGCAGGACGTCTCGGCGTCGGCCCTGCTCGTCGCCCGGGCCGCCGACGGGCTGCGCGACGACCGGGCCCGGGAGGTGCCGCACGAGCTCGCCGAGGGGCTGGGACAGGCCGCGGCCGCCCTGCGCGAGTCGGTGGGGTCGCTGCGCTCGCTGCTGGTGGAGATCTACCCGCCCGACCTCGACCGCGACGACCTCCCGCTGGCGCTCGCCGACCTCGCCGGGCGGCTGCGGCCGCGGGGGGTGGACGTCCGGGTCTCGGTCGCCGACGACCTCGAGCCCTCCCCCGCCACGGCGGCGCTGGTCCTGCGCACCGTCCAGGAGGCGCTGCGCAACGTCGCCAAGCACTCCCGAGCGCGCACCGTGTCGGTCGTCGTCGAGCGGGCCGGGGCCGGTCTGGTCCTGCAGGTGGTCGACGACGGCGTCGGCTTCGACCTCGGCCCGACGGTGGGCGATCCCACCCGTGGCCACCTGGGCCTGCGGCTGCTGGCCGACCTCGCCGCGACCGAGGGCGCCGCGCTGGCGATGCGCAGCGCCCCGGGCGCCGGCACCAGCCTGCGGCTGGAGGTGCCGCACCGGTGATCGACGTCCTGGTCGTCGACGACCACGCCCTCATGCGCTCCGGCCTGACCGGGATGATCACGGCGGAGCCCGACATGCGGGTGGTCGGCGCGGCGGCCGACGGGGCCGAGGCGCTGGAGCAGGTGGCCCGGCTCGCGCCGCACGTCGTCCTCATGGACCTGTCCATGCCGGTGATGGACGGCGTCGAGGCGACCCGGCGGATCACCACCGAGCACCCGGACGTCGAGGTGCTCGTCCTCACCTCCTTCTCCGACCAGCAGCGGGTGATGGAGGCCCTGGACGCGGGCGCGGGGGGTTACGTGCTCAAGGACACCGAGCCGGCCGACCTGCTCACCGCGATCCGCTCGACCGCGCGCGGGCACTCGCCCCTCGACCCGCGGGTGGCCCGCACCGTCCTGCACGCCCGCCGCAGCCCCGCGCGGGTCTCCGAGCTCACCGAGCGGGAGCAGGAGGTGCTCGCCCTCGTGGGCCGCGGGCTGGCCAACAAGCAGATCGCCCGCGTGCTGGGGATCCGGGAGGGCACCGTGAAGGCGCACCTGACCAGCGTCTTCCAGCGCATCGGCGTCCGGGACCGCACCTCGGCGGCCCTCTGGGCGCGCACCCACCTGCCCGGGACCGAGGAGCACGCGGGCTCCTGACCCCCCTGCGCCGCCGACCGGGCCCAGGGCCGAGACTGGCGGGGTGAGCGCACCCTCCGACGCCGACCTGCTGGCCGCCCTGCGCCGGGTCGGCCCGACCGACGTCGACGCCTCCGGTCTCGCCCGGGCGCTGTACTCGTCCGACGGCTCCCTCTACCGGGTGCTGCCGCGCGCGGTGGTCCGGCCCCGCCACCCCGAGGAGATCGAGGCGACGCTGGCGGTGTGCCGGGAGCTCGGGGTGCCGCTGACCGCCCGTGGCGCCGGGACCTCCATCGCGGGCAACGCCGTGGGTCCGGGCGTCGTCCTGGACACCAGCCGGTACCTGACGCGCGTGCACGCCGTCGACGCCGAGGCGCGGACGGCGACCGTCGACCCCGGCGTGGTGCAGGCGTCGCTGCAGGCCGCCGCGCGGCCCGCCGGCCTGCGGTTCGGGCCGGACCCGAGCACCCACAACCGGTGCACCGTCGGCGGGATGATCGGCAACAACGCGTGCGGGTCCCGCGCGCTGGGCTACGGCCGGACGTCGGACAACGTGGTGGGGCTGGACGTGGTCACCGGCGCCGGTGAGCGGCTGACCCTCGGGGGTGCCGCGCCGACCACCGGGGGCGGGGTCCTCGAGGACCTGCGCCGACTGGTCGACGGCGAGCTCGCCACCATCCGCACCGAGCTGGGCCGCTTCGGCCGCCAGGTGTCGGGCTACTCGCTGGAGCACCTGCTGCCCGAGCGCGGGTTCGACGTCGCCCGGGCCCTGGTGGGCAGCGAGGGCACGCTGGGGCTGGTGCTCGGCGCGACGGTGCGGCTGGTCACCGACGCGCCGTACCGGGGGCTGGTGGTGCTCGGTTACCCCTCGATGGCCGACGCCGCCGACGCGACCCCCGGGCTGCTGCGGCACGAGCCGACGGCGTGCGAGGGCATGGATCAGCGGATCGTCCAGCGGCTGCGCGACGTCCCCGCCGCCGTCGTGCCCGACCTGCCCCGCGGCGACGGCTGGCTCATCGTCGAGCTGACCGGCGACAGCGTCGCCGAGGTGGAGGCCAAGGCCGCGGGGGTGCTCGCCGACGCCGGCGCGCTGGACTCCCTGGTCGTCACCGATCCGGCGGAGGCCGCGGCGATCTGGCGGGTCCGCGAGGACGGCGCCGGGCTGGCCGCGCGCACCTCCGACGGGCGGCCGGCACACGCCGGCTGGGAGGACGCCGCGGTCCCGGTCGAGCAGCTGGGCACCTACCTGCGCGGCTTCGAGGCACTGCTGGCCGAGCACGGGCTCCAGGGCGTCCCCTACGGCCACTTCGGCGACGGCTGCGTGCACGTGCGGATCGACTTCCCGCTCGGGACCGGCCCCGACCGGGGCCGGACCGCCTACCGGTCCTTCGTCACCGAGGCCGCCGCGCTGGTGGCCCGGTTCGGCGGGTCGGTGTCGGGCGAGCACGGCGACGGGCGGGCGCGCAGCGAGCTCCTGTCGGCCATGTACTCCCCCGCCGCGCTGGGCCTCTTCGAGCGGGTCAAGGGCCTCTTCGACCCCGGCGACGTGCTCAACCCCGGGGTCCTGGTGCGGCCGGCCCGGGTGGACGACGACATCCGGGTGGCCGCCGCGCCCCGCCGCCCGGCCACCGACCGGCCGCTCCTGGCGCTGGCCTACCGGCACGACGGCGGCGACTTCTCCGCCGCGGTGCACCGCTGCACCGGCGTCGGCAAGTGCCGGGCGGACCTGCAGTCGGCCGGCGGGGTGATGTGCCCGTCGTGGCCGGCGACGCGGGAGGAGAAGGACACCACCCGCGGCCGGGCGCGCGTGCTGCAGGAGATGCTCGCGCCCGGCGGGCCGGTGCGGGACTGGCGGTCGCCGGAGGTGCACGAGGCGCTGGACCTGTGCCTGTCCTGCAAGGGCTGCTCGCGGGACTGCCCCACCGGCGTGGACATGGCCGCCTACAAGGCCGAGGTCCTGCACCAGTCCTACCGGCGCCGGCTGCGGCCGCGGGCGCACTACACGCTGGGCCGGCTGCCGCGCTGGGCCGACCTCGCCGCCCGCGCTCCCCGGCTGGTCAACGGGGTCATGTCCTCGCGGCTCGGCGGGCGTTTGGCCAAGTGGGGCGCCGGGGTCGACCAGCGGCGCTCCCTGCCCGCCTTCGCACCCCGCACCTTCCGGCAGGGCTGGGCCGCCCGCGGGGCGTCCGGCGAGGGCCGGCCGGTCGCGCTGTGGGTGGACTCCTTCACCGACCACTTCGCCCCCGAGGTGGCCGAGGCGACCGCCGCGGTGCTGGCGGACGCCGGCTACGCGGTGCAGGTGCCGCCCGCCGAGGCCTGCTGCGGACTGACCTGGATCACCACCGGGCAGCTGGACTCCGCCCGCCGCACGCTGTCGCGGACGGTGCAGCTGCTCGCGCCGCTCGCCGAGGCCGGCGTGCCGATCGTCGGTGTCGAGCCCTCGTGCACCGCGGTGCTGCGCGGCGAGAGCCTGGAGCTGGTGGGCGGACCGGCCGCCGAGGCGGTCGCCGCCGCCACCCGCACGCTGGCCGAGCTGCTCCGGGACACCCCCGGCTGGACGCCGCCGTCGCTGGCCGGGCTCGAGGTGGTCGCCCAGCCGCACTGCCACCACGCCGCCGTGCTCGGCTGGGCGGCCGACGAGCGGCTGCTGCGGTCGGCCGGCGCCACGGTGCAGCGGATCGGGGGTTGCTGCGGGCTGGCCGGCAACTGGGGCGTCGAGCGCGGCCACCACGACGTCTCGGTGACCATCGCCGAGCACCAGCTGCTGCCCGCCGTCCGGGAAGCGGGGCCGGACGCCGTCGTGCTCGCCGACGGCTTCTCCTGCCGCACCCAGCTCGACCAGCTGGCCGGCCGGCCGGCCCTGCACCTGGCCCAGCTGCTCGCCCGGTGACCGCCGGCCCGCGCCCGGGCTAGGGGTCGCGCCGGCGCAGCCGCGCGACGACCGGCGCGGTCGACGCGGGCAGCAGCCGGGCGGGGTCGGCCGGCGTCCGGACCTCGACGTGCACGTCCTCGGAGACCCGGTAGGGCTGCGCCGAGACGACCGACCCGAGCGTCCGGCGCAGCCGGGACACCTCGGCGCGGACGGTGACCGCGTGCCCCGGGTCGCCGAACAGGTCCGCGGACAGCGCCGCGGCCGAGCGCCCCGCGCGGGCACCGGCGAGCACGAGCAGGATCTCCGCGTGCCGCAGGCTGAGGCCCGCCGACCAGGTGCCGCTGGGCGCGGTCACCCGGACCTGCGGCCGCGGACCGGTGAGGTCGAGCAGCAGGCCGGCCGGGCGGTCGGGGTCCGTCCCTCCGTCGGGTCGCAGCAGCCAGCCCCCGGGCAGCGGCTCGGCCGTGCACCGGCCCAGCGCGGGCACGTGGACCGGAGCGGCGCCCACGTCCTCGGGCAGGGTCACGCGGTCGGGCGGGGCCAGCCCGCTGGCGGCCGCCGTCCACCCGTCGGTGCCGACGACCAGCGCCGGACCCGGGAGCCGGGCCAGCAGCGGGGCGGCCAGCGTCCGCAGCCGGTCCAGCCGGCGGGCGTGGGCGGCCCGCAGCTCCAGCTCGGCCAGCCGGGCGACGGCGTCGACGAGGGCGATCGTGCTCGGCTGCACGGTGGCCGCCGGGCCGGACAGGTCGACCGCGCCCAGCAGCCGGCCGGTCACCGGCGAGTACAGCGGGGCCGCGGCGCAGGTCCAGGGCTGGTGCCCCTCGACGACGCCGAGGCGGTCGGCCCGCCGGCGCACCTCGGGCCCACCCTCGCGCCACAGCACCCGGCCCTCGGCGTCCACGACCGCCAGGACCTGCCCGGCGTCGCGGGCCACCGGCAGGAGCCGCTCCCGCAGCAGCGGCAGGAGCGGGGCCAGGCCGCTCGCGGCGCGGTGGCGTTCCAGCTCGGCGCCGTCCGGCGGTGGGACGTCGGGGGTGTCGGAGGCGTCCAGACCGGCGCCCCGCACCCGGCCCCACGACGCACCGACCACCGGCCGCGGCGCGGCCGGCGGCCTGCCCCCGGCCAGGGCCGCCGCCCGGACGCGTTCGAGCAGCCGGGTGTGTGCCCGCGGGTCGGCGCCCGGCGGCAGGGCGCCCTGGACGGCCATGAGGCGGCTCCTCGCTGTGACCTGGGCTCCGACGATAGGGCTGCAACCCCCTGCAACGCTTCCCGCGCGCCCCGCCGCACGGTCTGCTGCCTCCGACTCCCCCGGCAGCGACGCAGGAGGCCCCGTGACCCAGACGATGGACCGCCCCGGCACCACCGGCTCCCCCGCCGAGCGCACCGACGCCTGGCTGGCCGAGTTCCAGGCCGCCCTCACCGACCGGGACGTCGACCGCGCGGCGGGCCTGTTCGCCCCCACCAGCTTCTGGCGCGACCTGGTGTCCTTCAGCTGGAACATCACGACCGTCGAGGCCCCCGACGGCGTCCGGGACCTGCTCACCGCCACCCTCGACAGCACCGACCCGACCGGCTTCCGCACCACCGAGGAGCCGACCGAGGCCGACGGCGTCATCACCGCGTGGCTGGCCTTCGAGACCGCCGTGGGCCGTGGCCGCGGGCTGCTCCGCCTCGTCGACGGCAAGGCGTTCACCCTCCTCACCAGCCTGTCCGAGCTGGCCGGCCACGAGGAGCCGCTCAGCGAGCGCCGGCCAGCGGGCGCCGAGCACGGGGTTCAGCGCGACCGGCAGACGTGGGCGGAGCGCCGCCGGGCCGAGACCGAGGAGCTCGGCCGCACCCGCCAGCCCTACGTCGTCGTCGTGGGCGGCGGCCAGGGCGGGATCGCGCTCGGTGCCCGGCTGCGGCAGCTCGACGTCCCGCACGTCGTCGTCGACCGCCACCCGCGCCCGGGGGACCAGTGGCGCAACCGGTACAAGTCGCTGTGCCTGCACGACCCGGTCTGGTACGACCACCTGCCCTACCTGGACTTCCCGCCGAACTGGCCGGTCTTCTCCCCCAAGGACAAGATCGCCGACTGGCTGGAGATGTACGTGCGGGTCATGGAGGTCACCTACTGGGGCGCCAGCACCGTCACGAGGGCCGCCTACCACGAGGACGTGGGCGAGTGGACCGTCACCGTGGAGCGGGACGGCGGCGAGGTCACCCTGCGGCCGCAGCACCTGGTGATGGCCACCGGCGTGTCTGGGAAGCCGAACGTGCCGGTGTTCCCCGGGCAGGACCGCTTCCTCGGCGACCAGCACCACTCCTCGCGGCACCCCGGCCCGGACGCCTACCGCGGGAAGCAGGCGGTGGTCATCGGGTCGAACAACTCCGCGCACGACATCGCCGCGGCCCTGTGGGAGCACGGCGCCGAGGTCACGATGGTGCAGCGCTCGTCGACCCACGTCGTCCGCAGCGACTCGCTCATGGAGCTCGGCCTCGGGGACCTCTACTCCGAGCGGGCCCTGGCGGCGGGGATGACGACGGACAAGGCGGACCTGCTCTTCGCCTCGCTGCCCTACCGGTTCCTGCCCGAGGTCCAGAAGCCGGTGTACGACGCGATCCGGGAGCGGGACGCCGACTACTACCGCCGCCTGGAGGAGGCCGGGTTCTGGCTGGACTTCGGCGAGGACGGCTCCGGCCTGTTCCTGAAGTACCTGCGCCGCGGCTCGGGCTACTACATCGACGTGGGCGCCTCCGAGTTGGTGGCCAACGGCGACGTGCGCCTGGCCCACGGGACGGTGCGCGAGCTCACCGAGCACGCCGTCGTCCTCGAGGGCGGCACCGAGCTGCCGGCCGACCTCGTCGTGTACGCCACCGGCTACGGGCCGATGAACGGCTGGGTCGCCGACCTCGTCTCCCCGGAGGTCGCCGACCGGGTCGGCCGGGTGTGGGGCCTGGGGTCAGGGACGGCGAAGGACCCGGGGCCGTGGGAGGGCGAGCTGCGCAACATGTGGAAGCCCACCCGCCAGGAGGGGCTGTGGTTCCACGGGGGCAACCTGCACCAGTCCCGGCACTACTCGCTGTTCCTGGCGCTGCAGCTCAAGGCGCGGCAGGTGGGCATCCCGACCCCGGTCCACGGCCTGCCGGAGGTGCAGCACCGCTCCTGACCGGCGGCGAGGCTCAGGCGGCGGCGCAGCTCAGGCGGCGGCGCCGTCCCGGCGGGCGTGCGCGGCGGCCACCACGTGCGGCACCAGCTCGTCGGCGATGCGGGCGTAGCCGGCCGAGGACGGGTGGAAGCGGTCGGGCGAGAAGAGGGCGGGGTCCGCGGCGAACGCCGTCCCGACCGCGTGCGACACCGGGGCGACCAGCGCGCCCGCGGCCGACGCGACCACGGCCTGCTCCTGCTGCAGCCGCGCGGACGCCGCCTGGACCAGCGGCCGGTAGGCGGCCGGGACGAACGGGACGGTCGACATGTCCGGGGCCGGGACGACGACCACGTCCACGCCCGCCGCGCGCAGCCCGCGCAGGGCGTCCCCGAGGGCGGCGGCGGCCTGCGGCGGGGGCACCAGCCGGGCCAGGTCGTTGGCCCCGACCACCACCACGGCGAGGTCGGCGGCCAGCGGGACGGCGCGGCGCACCTGCGCGGCGAGGTCGCGGGAGACCGCTCCCGGCACGGCGAGGACGTGCAGGTCGACCTCGTACCCCGCGGCCGCGAGGGCGGTGGCCAGCCGGGGTCCCAGCGTGTCCTGCGCCCGGGCGGCGCCGGAGCCGTACGCGAGCGAGTCACCGAGCAGGAGGAGTCGGAGGGGCGAGCGGGTCACGTTCTGTCCAACACCGCCCACCCCTCCGCCATGCCCGGCCGTCAGTGCACCGGGACCGCCGCCTGCTCCTCGGCCAGCCGCTGCGCGCCCGACGTCGTCTGCAGCGCCTTCTCGCGGATGAAGAGGACGACGACCAGGGCGAGGGCGGCCAGCGGCGTGGCGACCAGGAACAGGTCCGCGGTGGCGTCGCCGTAGGCGTTCTCGACCAGCGCGCGCACCGGCTCCGGGAGGGTGGAGACGTCGGGCACAGCCGCCTCGCCGCCGCCCGACGTCCCGCCGCCGAGCACGCTGAGGTCGCCGGCCACCCGGTGGGCCAGCAGCGCCCCCAGGGCGCTCACCCCGATCGTGCCGCCGAGGCTGCGGAAGAACGACACCACCGAGGTGGCCGCGCCGAGCTCGTGGGCGGGGACGTCGTTCTGCGCGGCCAGCACGAGGTTCTGCATGAGCGCGCCGACGCCGCTGCCCAGCACGACCATGAACAGGCCCAGCAGCCACGGGGAGGTCTGCGCGTCGATCGTGGCGAACAGGCCGAAGCCGAGGGTCATGAGGGCGCCGCCGGCGACCAGCCAGACCTTCCAGCGGCCGTTCTTGGTGATCAGCGCCCCGGCCACGGTCGAGGACACCAGCAGGCCACCCACCAGCGGCAGCGTGAGCAGGCCGGCCTCGGTCGGCGAGTAGCCCAGCGAGATCTGCAGGTACTGGGCGAGGAACACGGTGCCGCCGAACATGGCGACGCCGACCAGCGCGCTGGCCAGGGTGGCCAGGCTGACCGTCCGGCTGCGGAAGATGTCCAGCGGGATGATCGGCTCGCGGACCCGCCCCTCGACCAGCACGGCCAGGCCGAGCAGCACCACCGTGCCGCCCACCATTAGCGCGGTCTCGGTGGACAGCCACGCGTACCGGTCACCGGCGAAGGTGATCCAGAGCAGCAGCAGGCTGACACCGCTGGTGAGCAGCAGGGCGCCCAGCCAGTCGATCGAGACGTCGCGGCGGGCGACGGCGGGCAGCTTGAGCGTGCGCTGCACCAGCAGCATCGCGAGCAGGGTGAACGGCACCCCGAGCAGGAAGCACCAGCGCCAGCCCAGCCAGGACGTGTCGACGATGACGCCGCCGATGAGCGGCCCGCCGACGGTCGCGACGGCGAAGATCGCCCCGAAGACACCGGCGTACCGGCCCAGCTCGCGCGGCGGGATCATCGCCGCCATCACGATCTGCACCAGGGCGGTGAGCCCGCCGGCGCCCATGCCCTGGAACGCCCGCGCGACGATCAGCATGGTGGTGTCCTGCGCGAACCCCGCCAGCAGCGACCCGACGACGAACAGGCCGAAGGACGCCTGGAGCAGCAGCTTCTGGCTGAACAGGTCGGCGAGCTTGCCCCAGAGCGGCACGGTGGCGGTCATCGCGAGGAGCTCGGCGGTGACCACCCAGGTGTAGACCGACTGGGTGCCGCCGATCTCGGGGATGATCACCGGGAGGGCGTTGGACACGATCGTGGCGGCGAGGATCGCCACGAACATCCCCATGAACAGCCCGGAGAGGGCCTGCAGCACCTCGCGGCGGCTCATCGGGGCGACGGCGGCCGCGCCGGGCGGGGACGCCTGCAGGGCGTCGTCGGTGGTGGACACGGGTCTCCTCGGGATCGGGTGGACGGACACCGGCGGGCGCGCCGGCAGGGGGCCTGCGCGCCCGGGGGCGCGCGGCGGGCTCAGGAGGAGGACGGCGGCGGCGCGGGCAACCCCGCCGCGACGGCGTCGAGCGCCGAGGAGAACAGGTCGGTCAGGGGCTGCCGGGAGTCGGCGGCGCACCAGTGGGTGAGGGTCACCCGCACCGCGCAGCCGAGCACGGCCGCCAGCAGCGCCGGGTACAGCTCGCGCTCGGCGTCCAGCCCGGTCCGGGCGGCGAGGGCGCGGGTCATCTCCCGCTCGTTGGCCGAGCTCAGCTCCACCAGCCGCGGGACCAGCTGCGGCTCGGCGGCGATCACGGCCAGCCGCCGCTGCCACGCGGATCGGTCGGCCTCCAGGGTGGCCAGCTCCTCCTGCAGCGCCGCGCGCCCCGCCTCGAGCGGGGGCAGCGCCGGGTCCTGCTCCGCCAGGCGGCGGGCGAACCGTCCGTCGTCCCGGCCCTCCGGCAGGAGCAGGGCCTCCTCCTTGGAGGAGAAGTGGTTGAAGAACGTGCGGTAGGAGACGTCCGCGGCCGCGGCGATCTGCTCCACGGTCACCGCGGACAGGCCGGACTCGACCGCGAGCCGGAGAGTGGCCTCGGCGAGCGCGCGCCGGGTGTCCTGCTTCTTGCGCTCACGCAGGCCCGGGCTGGTCACGGATCCAGTGAACGCCCTCACTGCACACTGTGCAAGCTTGCTGCTTGTGCAGCGTGTCACCGGCGCACACGCAACGGGGCCCGGCCGGGAACACTCCCGGCCGGGCCCCACACGATCTCCCCCGCGCCCCCCGGGCCACCCCAGGAGGACGGAGCCTCTCTCAGGCCTTGGGGCCGCCGGCGGCGTAGATGACCTGGCCGGAGACGAAGCCCGCGCCCTCGCTGACGAGGAACGACACGACGTGCGCGATGTCCTCGGGCTGGCCGACGCGCCGCACCGGGATCTCCTGGGACGCTCCGGCGATGAAGTCGTCGAACGAGACGCCGACCCGCTCGGCGGTGGCCTTGGTCATCTCGGTCTGGATGAAGCCGGGGGCGACCGCGTTGGCGGTGACGCCGAACTTGCCCAGCTCGATCGCCAGGGTCTTGGTGAAGCCCTGCAGACCCGCCTTGGCCGCCGAGTAGTTGGCCTGGCCGCGGTTGCCCAGCGCCGAGGTGCTGGAGAGGTTGACGACCCGGCCCCAGCCGGCCTCGATCATGTGCTTCTGGACCGCGCGGGTCATGAGGAAGGCCCCGCGCAGGTGCACGTTCATGACCACGTCCCAGTCGGACTCGGTCATCTTGAACAGCAGGTTGTCCCGCGTCACCCCGGCGTTGTTCACCAGCACGGTGGGGGCGCCCAGCTCCTCGGCGACGCGGGCGACCGCCGCCTCGACCTGCTCCGGGTCGCTGACGTCGGCGCCGACGGCCACGGCGCGCCCGCCGGCCGCCTCGATGGCCTGCACGGTCTCCTTGCCGGCGGACTCCTCCAGGTCCAGGACGCCCACGGCGAACCCGTCCCGGGCCAGCCGCAGGGCGGTGGCCGCGCCGATACCCCGGGCGGCCCCGGTCACGATCGCCACACGGGCGGCAGTGCTGCTCGACTCACTCATCAGTGTTCCTCTCGTTGCTGCGCCGTCCGGAGCGCTCCCGACACGGTACGGGCGCGGACCGCCGGCCCTACCCACCGGTAGCCCCCGGCGGGTCGCGGGCGGGGGCTCAGGGCCAGATCGAGGCGATGATGATCGCGGCCACCGACAGCTGCACCGCCGCCAGCACCAGGCTGGCCGGGTGGAACGCCACCTCGGTGACGTGCGCCCCGAGCTTCCCGGGGGTGATCACGTCCAGCACCACGAAGGCCACCGCCTGCAGCACCACGCCCAGCACGCCGAACACGACGGTGTAGAGCAGGGCCTCGCCGAACCCGTTGGTCGCGTTGGTCCAGATCGCGGCGAAGACCACGGCCCCCTGCCCGAGGAACCCGGTGGCCAGGACCAGCCCGGCGTTGACCGACCGCTCCTCGTGGATGTGCCGGCCCAGCCGGCCGGGGGTCAGCAGGTCGAGGACCAGGAACCCGAGGGTCAGCAGCACGATGCCGACTCCCGTGTAGGCGACGGCGTATCCGATGCTGGCCAGCACGGTGGGACCTCCAGGTCGGCGGGGAACGGAGCTCAGGTTCTACCGCACCGGCCCGGCGCCCGGCCCTCCGGCGTGCCGGTCACCCGGTCGGGACGAGGTCCACCCGGTCGAACCCCTCGGCGAGCGACGGCGGCACGAACCGCGCCGCGGTCTCGTACAGCCCCGCCGGTGGCACCCGGGCGCGCCCCTCGCGGGCGTCGTTGCGGCCCGCGCAGACCGCCAGGGGCGTGTCCAGCCACACCGCGCGGACGGCGACCCCGGCGGCGCGGGCGGCCGCGACCAGCGGTGCCCGCTCCTCCGCGGTCGGGTTGGTGTTGTCGACGACGACGCTGCGCCCCTCGGCCAGCAGCTCGGCGACCACGCGCCGCTGCCGCGCCTCCCGGCGCCGGGCGTTCGGCCAGGCCGCCGTGCAGGGTCCCGCCGCGAGCCTGCGAGTGGTGGGGAGCACGGGGGTCCTTCGACCGGCGGCCTGGAGCCCGGCCATGACGACCAGCTCCGGAGCCACCGTGGGGTCCTCCCTCAGGCCGAGTGCCGCAGCTGCGTCACCTCGGCGTCGTCGTCCAGGGCCCGCCGCGGAGCGGGGTGCTCCACGAGCGCCAGGACCCGCCCGGACATGAACCGCGCGGTGCGCACCGGGGTGCCGCCGCGGGTCGTCTCGCTGACCTCCACGATGCCCCGGCCGTGGGTCACGTCCACCCGCCGTCCCGCACGGGTGGCCTCGATGTCGTACGTGCGCGTCGACCCACCGGCGTCGATCACGATCTCGACTCGATCGCCCTTCATCGCTCTCCTCAGAGGACTCGCGTCGAGCCCTGCGCCCGACATGGGGACAACGTCCTCCATGGGTACGACATTCCGCGCTGACCTGCGGTTTCGAGCTCAGTCGTCACCGCTGGACTGCCGCCGGCCGGGCAGGTGCGGGTGCAGCGCCCGCACCGAGGCGAGGGCCGCCCGGCGGGCGTTGGCCCGCTGGCGCGCGCGGCTGGTCCGGGGGGCTCTGGGCTCCTCCCGCAGCAGCGCGTCCAGCCAGTGGCCGCGCGGGTCGACGTCGACGATGAGCGCCTTGACCAGGAGGGTCAGCGGGATGGCCAGCAGGGCGCCCAGCGCGCCCAGCACCCAGCCCCAGAACAGCAGCGCCACGAAGGTGACGGTCATCGACAGCCCCACCGAGTCCCCGACGAAGCGCGGCTGGATGAGCGTCTGGACGACGAAGTTCAGCAGCGCGTAGACCGCGATGACGATCCAGAACTCCGTCCAGCCGCCCCCGAGCAGCGCGAGGATCGCCGGCGGCACCACGCCCAGCACGAAGCCGATGTTGGGCACGTAGTTGGTGATGAACGACAGCAGCCCCCACACGACGGGCATCGGGATGCCGATGATGGCCAGCGCGATCGTGTCGAACACCGCGACGATCGCGCCGAACACCGTGCTCACGAGCAGGTAGCTGCGGGTGCCGCGGGCGAACAGGCCGAGGGCGATGGGCAGGTGCGGCCGCTCGGCGGCGACCAGCCCGAGCCGCCGGCCGAACCCGCCGGACTCGATGGCCAGGAACACGATGGCCGCCAGCAGCAGCACGAGCGTGGTCGCGGCGTCGCTGACCCGGGCGAGCAGGCCGGTGGCCACGCCGACCAGCTGGCTGTAGTCGAACTGGGAGACCAGGTCGGAGAGCTGCCCGGAGACGATGCCGCGGTCGTTGAGATCGGCGACCACGTCGGCGACCAACGCCTCGGCCGCGCCGGCGTAGTCGGGCAGCAGGTTGGCGAACTGGGCGATCGACACCACGAGCAGCGCGACGAACGCCAGCAGGATGCCCCACACCAGGACCAGCAGCACCGTGGCGCTCGCCCACCGCGGCCAGCCGTGCCGCTGCAGGAAGCGCTGCACCGGCATGAGGGCGACGACGACGACCAGCGCGAGCAGGACCGGACCGACCAGCCAGGCGATCGACCGGACGCCGGCGATCGCGACCGTCGCGGCCGCGGCGCCGACCAGCAGCACCAGCCAGCGGGGCAGCCCGGCGGTCGGCGGACCGACGCTCTCCGGGCGGCCGGGCACGGCCGCCGGCGCGGGGACCTCGCCCACCGGGTCCCCCTGCACCGCGGCCGCGCCCATGGCCGCGGCGGTGTCGACCGCCGCGGCGTCCGCGGCGCTCAGGCCCCGGGCCGGGGTCGGCTCCGCACCGCCGGTGTCCCCGGGCAGGCGCTGCTGCGCGACCATCTGCTCCCCGCTCTCCCCCGTGCGGTGCCGCGTGTCCTGCTCAGCGTGACACGACCCGCCACGCCGGTCAGGGACCGCCACCGTCCAGCAGCGCGGTCATGGCCGGCAGGTCGAAGAACGCCGCGGTCTGGCGCGCGGTCGGCCCGCCGGCGTCCGGGTCGGCGCCGGCGGCGAGCAGGAGGCGCACCGTTTCGACCGACTGTTTGAAGACCGCGGCGGCCAGGGCGGTCTGGCCGCGGTCGTTCACCGCACCGGGGTCGGCGCCGCGCTCCAGCAGCGCGGCCACCGTCTCGGGGTGCCCGTGGTAGGCGGCCAGGACGAGGAGGGTGTCGCCCTTGTCGTTGGTCAGGTTGGCCGGCACCCCCGCGTCCAGGTAGGCGGCGAGCTCCTCGGTGGCGCCGCCGCGGGCCAGGTCGAAGACGCGCCCGGCCAGCTCGATGACCCCCGGGTCGATCGGTTCGCTCACCCCGGCGAGCCTAGGCGTCGGCGCGGCCGGGCGAGCGGGCCGGCTCAGGCGGCCGCGACACGGTCGGTGAGGGCGAGCACCCGCCGCCAGACGTCGGCGCAGGCCTCGGCCCAGTCCCCGTAGGCGCGGTCGAAGAAGGAGTGCGGGGCGCCGTCGTAGACCGCGGTCTCCACCTCGGCGCCGCCGCCCCGCAGCTGCTCGGCCAGCGCCAGCTGGTCGTCCACGGGCGTGGCCGCGTCGGCCCCGGCGACCACCATGAGCGTCGGCCGGGTGGCGCGGACCTCCCCGACCATGGCCGGGCGCCCGTAGAAGCCGATGCAGCCGGCGAGGTCTAGGTCGCCGCCGGCCAGCCGCCACGAGTGGCTGCCCCCGAAGCAGAACCCCACGGTGACGACCGGGAGGTCGGGGCGGGTGCGCTCGCGCAGGTAGGCGATCGCGGCCGCGACGTCGGCGTCCACCCCGGCGGGCGTCGTCTGCGGGATGTGCGCCTGCCAGTCGAAGTCCTGGTCCCGGGTGCCGGTGCCCGGCAGCTCCGCCGTCCGGCCGAAGTAGTCGACCGCGACGGCGGCCAGCCCGGCCTCGGCGAACCGCTCGGCCAGCGCGACGTAGTAGGGGTGCAGCCCGCGGATGTCGGGGAGCAGGACGACGCCGACCCGCGCCGGCTCCGCGGGCAGCGCGAGGGCGGCGGCGAACTCGGTGCCGTCGGCGGCCGTGAGCGTCAGGGTCCCGCGCTCGGTGACCTCGCCGGAGCGCGGCGGAGCGGGCGGGCGACTGTCGGTGTCGTGGCACATGCCCGGGTTTCTACCGGGGACGGCGGACCGCCGCCCCCTCAGGTCGCGGCGGCGTCGTCCGCGGCACCCGGGTCCCCGCCGAACACCCGCGCGGCGACCTCCCGGCGGGCGTCGGCCAGCCAGGAGTGCTGCTTGTCGGCCTGGGCGATCAGCCGGTCGTACAGCGCGGCGTCGATGCGGCCCTCGGTCGCGGCGGCCTCCCGCAGCGTCTCGAACCCGGCCCGCTTGGCCAGCACCGCGGTGGCGATGAACTCGAACTCGACCAGGTCGCTCAGCGGCGACCGGGACAGCAGGTGCCCGTTGAGCTTGGCGCGGGACAGCTTCTCGCCCACCCAGGTGGCGATCTGCTTGTACTGGCGGACCGGGATGCCGAGGGTCTGCATCGTCGACTCGAGCGCGGCGCGCTCCTCCCGCAGCTCGGCGAGCAGCTCGGCCAGCCGCGGCTCGAACGCGGTGCCGCGGTGCCGGCCCAGCATCCGGCAGACCAGCTCGATGCCGCCGGTGGCCGCGGCCAGGTGGTCGTTGGTGTAGACGCCGAGCAGTTCGAGGTGGCGGATGCCGCCTGGCGCGGACGACTCGGACACGGGCTCTCCCTCGGGACGGACGGACGGCGACGCCCGACCATTCTCGGCCCCCGGTGATCACCGCGCGCGACGGCGGCCCCGGTTCACCCCTCCGCGCGGGCCAGCAGCCGGGCCGCGGTGGGCCGCAGTTCGCGCTCCAGCTCCCACATGCCGGCGGCCAGCCGCTGCCCCACCGCCTGCCGGGAGACCCCCAGCCGGGCCGCCGCCTGCGCCTGGGTGCACCCGTCCCCGACCAGGTCGATCGCCGCCCACGCCGGCGTGCTGCGCCGCTGCACCAGGACCGCGAGCGCGGTGAGCACCGCCTGGGCGTCGGCGGCGTCCGCCGGCACCGCGCCGCGCACCGCCACCCGCGAGCCACGTCGGCGGGCGGCGTCCACCGCGCGGCGGGCACTGAGCAGCACCGGCGCCGTCCGGACCCCCGCGGCCGCCGGGCCCGCGCCCACCCCGACCCACCAGCCGGAGGTCCGCACCAGGGCGAGCACGACGTCGACGACCCCGGCCGGGTCGGTGACGGCCCCCTGCCACTCCCCGTCGGCTCCCGGCTCGAGCAGCGGCTGTCCGTCCGGCCGCCGCGGGACGGCGGGCCCGGGGACGGCGGGCCCGGGGACGGCGGGCCCGGGGACGGCGGGCCGGGAGCCGGCATCCCCGGCGGCGATCAGCACGAACGGCACCCGGCAAGCCTGGCACCTTTCCCGGGGCGCGGCACGGGTCACCCGCCGGCGGCGCCCCCCGGCGGGAAGCCGCCGGTGGCGACCGGTCCCCACCGGTCGATGGTGACGCGCAGCAGCGACTTCCCCTGACGGGTCATGGCGGCGCGGTACTCGTCCCAGTCGGGGTGTTCTCCGCTGATCGAGCGGTAGTAGTCGACCAGCGGCTCGAGGGCGTCGGGCAGGTCCAGCACCTCGGCCCGGCCGTCGACCTGCACCCACGGCCCGTCGAAGTCGTCGGAGAGCACGCACAGCGAGACCGCCGGGTCGCGGCGGGCGTTGGCGACCTTGGCCCGCTGCGGGTAGGTGGAGACGACGACCCGCCCCTCGCCGTCCAGCCCGCAGGTGACCGGGGAGAGCTGGATGCCACCCCCGCCCCGGCGGGTGAGGAACACCGCCTTGTGGCGGGGACGGAGGAACTCCTCGAGCGCGGCGCGGTCGACGCGGTCGGCGGTGGCGGTCTTCGGCATGGCCGCGACGCTACGACTCACGCCCGATGATCGTTTCCGGTGCGCCCGGAGCGGACATCCACCTACCGTGATCGAGCGCATGAGGCTCCGGGCCTCCGGCCGTGCCCGCGACGGGGGTGTCCCTGCCGCGGCGGGCTCGCGCACCGACCGTCCCGTCGAGGGGCGGGAGCACACCAGCGACCCGGACGCCGCCGCCGTCACCGCGGCCCCCGCACCGGGCGCGGGTCGCGGGCCGCGCCTGCAGAAGGCGCTGCGGTCGCTGGCGGTCTTCTCCGCCCAGATGCTGCTCATCGTCGCCGGCATCGTCGTCATCGGCTGGGTCCTGGGCCGGCTGTGGGTGATCCTGCTGCCGATCGTGCTCGGTCTGCTGTTCGCCACGGTGCTGTGGCCGCCGACCCGGTTCCTGCGCCGTCACCACTGGCCGCCGGCGCTGGCCGCGGGCGTGGTGACCGTGCTGGCCCTCGCGCTCTTCGGCGGCATCATCGCGGCGATCGCACCGTCGGTGGCCGACCAGGTCGGCGACCTCACCGACCAGGCGATCAGCGGGCTGCAGCAGGTGCAGCAGTGGCTGGCCGGGCCGCCGTTCAACCTGGGCGAGGACCAGGTCGGGCAGGCCGTCGACAACGCCATCAACTCGCTGCAGGACAACGCGCAGAACATCGCCGGCGCCGCGCTGACCGGTGCGACCGCCGTCGGCAACGGGCTGATCAACCTGGTCCTCGCGCTGATCCTCGCGTTCTTCTTCATCAAGGACGGCCCGCGCTGGGTGCCGTGGCTGACGGCGCAGACCGGCCCGCGCGCGGCGCCGCACGTGGCCGCGCTGTCGCACAAGACGTGGTCGACCCTGTCGGAGTTCATCAAGCAGCAGGCGCTGGTCGGCTTCGTCGACGCGTTCTTCATCGGCCTGGGCCTGTGGATCCTCGACGTGCCGCTGGTGCTGCCGTTGGCCGTCCTGACCTTCTTCGGCGCGTTCATCCCGATCATCGGTGCGTTCGTCGCCGGCGCCTTCGCGGTGCTGATCGCCCTGGTCGACGAGGGCTTCACCGTGGCGCTGATCGTCTTCGGGATCGTGCTGCTCGTGCAGCAGATCGAGGGCAACGTGCTGCAGCCGATCATCCAGGGCCGCGGGTTCAACCTGCACGCGGCGGTGGTGATCCTCGCGGTGACCGCCGGCGGCAGCCTGGCCGGCATCACCGGTGCCTTCCTCGGCGTGCCGGTCGCGGCGCTCATCGCGGTCATCTACCGGTACGTCCGCGACGAGCTGGACGGCCGCTCGCCGGAGGTGAGCGACGACGGCACCCGCCCGCAGGTCACCGGCGACGCGGGCGGCGCCGAGGTGCAGCGGGAGCAGGTCGCCCCGCCGGCGGACGGCGGGCCCAGCACCGCCGGGTGACGGCGGGAATGCCGACCCGGCCCGGACGGCTGACCTGAGGGAGAACCGACCGTCCGAGGAGGACCCCGTGGTGCTGCGACCGGAGGAGCTCGTCGAGCTGCTGCCCGAGGCCGAGCCGTTCCTGGCCCGGGAGGAGCAGGTGGGCGCGCCCGGAGAGCGCCGGGGGCTGGTGCTGGTGCACGAGCTCGCCGGCGAGTTCGACGCCGCGCACGCGGGCGCCCTCGCCGGTTCCCACCTGCTGGCCAGCCTGCCGCACGAGCTGATCGCCCGGTTCGACGTCGACGCCCTGGTGGACTACCGCGCCCACCGGCCGCGGATGACCTTCAACGGCGACCGCTACGAGTCCTTCACCGCGCCGGAGATCCTGCTCTACGCGGTCGAGGACGACGCCGGCCAGCCGTTCCTGCTGCTGCACGGGGCCGAGCCGGACTTCGCGTGGGAGCGGTTCGTGGCCGCCATCGGCGGGCTGGTCGAGCGCCTCGGCGTGACCTCGGTGGTGGCACTGCAGGCGATCCCCATGCCCGTGCCGCACACCCGCCCGGTCACGGTCACCGCGCACGCCACCCGCCGGCAGCTCATCGAGTCCTACCCCGTGTACTGGGGCGAGCTGCGCATCCCGGGCAGCGTCCCGGCGCTGCTGGAGCTGCGGCTGGGCGAGGCGGGGGTGGACGCACTGGGCGTGGCCGCGCACGTGCCGCACTACCTGGCCCAGGCCACCTTCCCGGCCGCGTCGCTGACCCTGCTCGAGCACCTCTCCCGGCTGACCGGCCTGCACCTGCCGATCGAGCCGCTGCGCGAGGCGGCCGAGGCGCACCGCACCGAGGTCGACGAGCAGATCGCCCGCTCGCCGGAGAACACCGCGGTGGTGGCGGCGCTCGAGCAGCAGTACGACCAGTTCGCCGCCGCCCGCGAGGGCAACGACCTGCTCAGCGAGGTCGGCGAGGTCCCCAGCGGCGAGGAGATCGGCGCCGAGTTCGAGCGCTTCCTCGCCGAGCAGGAACGCCGCCGCGGCGACTGACCCCCACTGTCGGGTTCCGCGGCAACCGACGGGGGCTCCACTGGCGGTTTCCGCGGGAACCCACCGTGGGAC